>CALKVW010000257.1 GCA_938004785.1 uncultured Polyangiaceae bacterium | reverse complement strand
CCGCGGAGCGGGGCCCAGGTTAGGCGCCTGCAACTGCGCGTAGCGATCCGACTTTTCTTCGGGAGCGAAGGATCGTAAGTCGCTCGCGCAGCTGCACGAACGATGCGTCCGCCTTTCCGCTCCTCGCCCCCTTCGGCTCCTTCGCCCTACCGGTACCTCGGGCGGGGCGGTGGTGAGCGGCCGGTGCGTGTGCAGATCATCCTCGCGCTCGTCGCGGCGCTCGTGCTCGTCGCGGTGCCGCTCTATCTCTGGCGTAGGCCGCAGCCGGCGACGATCGCCTCCGCCGACGCAGCGCAGCCGCCGCCGCCGTCGAACGCCGTCGCTGGGTTGCCCGGCAACCCCTTCGCCGTGGGGGCTTCGAGCGCCTACGTGCCGCCTGGTGTGCCAGGCGCGCTCGCGCCGGGTAGCTGGAGCGCCACGCCTCCTCCGGCGGGCTCCGCGCCGCCTGGCGCGGCGGGCGGCTTGGGTGTGCAGGTGCCCGGCGGGGGGCGCGTCGAGATCGCGCCGGTGAAGACGCTCAAGTGCCAGAACCCGGGGCCCGGGCGCACGCCGCCCGAGCGCTGCGACGGCGTGCGCTTCTTCGAAGACGGCCTCGTTCGCGCGATCCGCGACTCGGTCGCCTGCGCGCCGCCGAGCAAGTCGGGTTACGTGGTGAGCTACGTGCTCGAGTTCCACTTCGCCAAGAAGCGCGTGAACCTCTTCCTCGGCAAGTCGACGAACCTGGCGAAGAACAAACGCAAGGAGCTGCTCCGCTGCGTGGAGCGCGCGCTGCCGACGCCGGAGTGGGATCGCATCCTGCACCAGCACCAGAAGTACACGCTCAACACCGTCGTCACTTACCCAGCCACGCCGGAGCCGCAGCCTCTCGTCGCGCCGTGAGCTCGAGCCCCCGCTCTCGGCTCGGCGCCTCCCTCGTGATCGCCGCCGGTCGGCGGGCCCTCGCGCCCCTGCTGCTCGTGCTCTCCGGCGCGGGCGACGCGCGCGCCGACGCTCCCATCGACGCGCCCGCCCACGGACCCGCCGACGGCAAGCCCTACTCGCCCTACGAGCTCGCGACGATCGAGCAGGAGCTCTCGGCGGTCGGAGGTGCAATCGATCGTGCGCCCGAGGGCAAGATCATCGAGCGCGTCATCCTCCGACCTCTCGACGTGCTCGAGGAGCGCGACCCTCTACCGGGCTTCGCGATCGACGTGCTCGACGCCTTCCACGCGACGAGCCGGCCCTACACGATCGAACGCGAGCTGCTCACGGGCGTCGGCCAGCCCTACGACCAGGTGACGGTCGACGAGACGGCGCGCAACCTGCGCTCGATCCGCCAGTTCTCGGTCGTGCTCTGCGTGCCGCTCGTAGGCAGCCGGCCCGACCGCGTACGCCTGCTCGTCATCACCAAGGACATCTGGAGCCTGCGCCTCAACAGCGATTTTCGCATCGCGGGCGGCGGGCTCGAGTCGCTCGTGCTCGCGCCCAGCGAGGAGAACCTCTTCGGCACGCATCACTCGGTGAGCCTGCGCTTCTCGCTCGATCCGGCGTCGTACAGTTTGGGTACCACCTACCGCGTGCCCCGCATCGCCGACAGCCGGCTCGAGGCGGCGGTGCAGAACTCGGTCACGATCAACCGCGCGTCGGGCGAGGTCGAGGGGGGCAGCTTCGGCTTCGCCTACGGCCAGCCGCTCTGGTCGACGCGCACCGACTGGTCGTGGCTCACGAGCCTGAGCTGGCAGGGGCAGATCTCCCGCCGCTTCATCGGCGGCGAGGTCGCGCGCTTCGACTCGCCGCTCACCGAGGGCGACGACGCCGTGCCCTTCGAGTACCGGAGCGACGTCACGAGCGGCGCGTGGTCGGTCACCCGCTCCTTCGGCTGGCTCGACAAGAACGATCTCGCAGGCGGCGTCGAGGTCCGGCGCGCGGCCTACCGCCTGGGCGTCGACGAGCGCGACTTCGCTCCGGGCGTGCTCGCCGACTTCTCCGACCGTTTCCTCCCCGTGAGCGATACGCGCATCTACCCGTTCTTTCGCTGGAGCGCGTACTCCAACCGCTTCGTGAGCCTGGTCGACTTCAACACGCTCGGGCTCGTCGAAGACTACCGGCTCGGGCACGACCTCTACGTGAAGGCCTACCCGGTCTTGCGTGAGCTGGGCTCCACGCGCAGCTTCGCCGGCCTCGGGGCGGGTGCCTCGTACACGGCGCCCTTCGGTGACGGGCTGGTGCGCGCCTACGCCGAGTCGCTCACCGAGGCCGAAACGGAGCGGCTCGCCGACGCCTCCGTCACCGTCGGCTTCCGCGCCGTGACGCCCAGGCTCGGCATCGGCAGGCTCGTGCTCGACGCCGTGCTCCAAGATCGCTACCGCAACCATCTCAACCGCCGGAGCTCGATCGGCGGCGATACCCGTCTGCGTGGTTATCCGTCGGGCGCGTTCCTCGGTGAGAGCGCCGTGGCCTACAACGTCGAGTTCCGCACGCGCCCCGTCGAGCTCTGGACGGTGCAGCTCGGCGGCGTCGCCTTCTTCGACGCCGGCACCGCCTGGGACGAGGGCGAGCCCGTCGATCTGCGCCAAGGCGTCGGCCTCGGTCTGCGCATCCTCTTCCCGCAGCTCGATCGCACGGTCATGCGCGTCGACTGGGGCGTGCCGCTGCAGCTCGAGCCCTCGCTCGGGGTCGACGGCCACCTCCCCGGCGAGTTCGTCGTCACCTTCAAGCAGGCCTTCGGCATGCCCGCGATCGCGCCGCCGGGTGTGCTCTAGCGCGCTGCCGGCTTCTTGCTGCGCGCAGTGCACGGTTGCCCTCTCGCGCCTGTCCGACTACGCGTGAAGCTCCGACGATCGCGCGAGGCTTTCGTCGAAACCCAACGATTTCGCGACGAGGACACCCGATGAACAAGCTCTCCTACCTGCTCGTGGCCGCTGCTGCTGCCGTGGCGCTCCTTCCCGCAGCCTGTGGTGACGACAGCGGTTCGGGGGGCTCGGGTGGCACCGGCGGCGGCACGACGACGACGACGACCGGCCCGACGACGGTCGGCCCCAGCACCTCGAGCGGCAACCCGAGCTGTGCCGACGCGGGCTTCGGCCCCGAGTGCGACGCCTGCCTCGAGGCGAACTGCTGCGCCGAGGTCATCGACGGCGAGGGCGAGGTGACGCAGGAGCTCTTCGACTGCGCCTCCGCCTCGTGCAACGCGCAGTGCATCGGGCCGGAGCCGGTGCCCTTCCCGAACCCGCAGTGTGACCTCGACGCCACGCTGCCTGCGGCGGGCTCCTGTGTGCCAGCCGGTGGTGAGTGCAACCCCGTCACCCAGGAGGGCTGCAACACGGCGGGCGGCGAGGCCTGTGATCTCAGCAACGCAGGGACCTTCAACTGCTTCGCTGGCGGCAACGACAACGCCGTCTGCGAGGGCTGCAACCCCCAGGGCAACAGCTTCTGCCTGCCGGGCAACACCTGCGCTGCACCCGGACAGTCCACCTCACCCGTGTGCTTCCGCTACTGCTGCGACGACACCGAGTGCGGCTCGGGCATCTGCGTCAAGGGGCTGTTCGACGGCTTCGCAGACCTCGGGGTCTGCGGTGAAGGCGGCGGCGGAACCGGCGGTGGCGGCGGCGCTGGCGGCGGCGGCGGCGCGGGCGGCGCGGGCGGCGGCGGCGGCGGCATGGGCGGCGCCGGCGGCGCCGGTGGCAGCGGCGGCATGGGCGGCAACTGAGGTCCAGCGAGCGCGGCGCTCTCCAGCGGGCGCCACGCTCCGGCACCTTCGCTCGAGCTCGAGCCCGTCCGGGATTCCCCGGGCGGGCTCGCGCCGTCTCGGGCACCCGCGCGTGCCGATCGCGCTCGCAGCTCAGCGCTTCTCGGTGGCGCTCGGGAACCAGCGCCCGAGGCGCTCGACGTAGGCGTCGCGCTCGCGGCGCCACGCCGGCCCAGCGTCGAGGCTCGAGAGCTCTCTCAGCGCAGCCGCTCGGTCCTCGCCCGCCGCGAGCGCGTGGAAGCAGCGCTCGACGCCACGCCTGAGCTCGGCGCCCGGATCGCTCGGGCTCGCGCCGCCGAGCGCGCGCAGCTCACGCTGTCGTGCGTGCCAGGCGCGCGCTGCCTGTGCGTTCCTCGACAGCCGCCCGGCCTGGGGCGCGGCCACCTCGAGGAGCTCGAGCTCGAGGCGGCCGAGCGGCGCGCGCGCGCAGCCGAGCCCCACGCCGGGCTCGAGCGGCAGCAGACGATCGGGCGTGCAGGGCAGGTCGTGCGAGAGCGGTGTGGCCCCTCGCGCGCCGAGGCTCCACAGCTCGAGCGCTCCCGAGGGGGCCCGCAAGAGCAGCTCGAGGGATCGGTCGCCGTCGAGGTCCGAGGGCGACCTCCACACCTGGCCCGCGCCGAGCTCCATCGACCACACGAGCTCGACCGCGCGATCACGTCCGTCGCGCGGCTCGAGCGGACCGACGGCGAGCACCACGCCGAAGGGGCTCGCGACGCGCGTGGCGTGCAGGCTGCGCCCCACCGGATCCGCGCCGAGGTAGGCGCGCACGACGAGCTCCGCCCCGCTCGCTGGGTCCTTCGCGCGCAGCTCCTCGCCGAGCACGAGCCCGCTCTCCTGGGTCTCTTCGTCCACGCGCGCGAGCCAGCCCTCGAGATCCGGGCGCTCGGCGTAGAGCGAGAGCGTCGGCCTGCCGAGCGTGCCCCAAGGTGAGACCTCGGGCCCGCCGCAGCCGAGCGCGGCGAGCGGCAGCGCGAGCGACGCGGAGCGGGCGAGCGCAGCAAGCTTGCCCACCCAGGCGCTGCGTTCTGGTAGATCTCGAAGCCCGATGCGCCTGCTCGTCGCCGACATCGTCGATCCTGTCCCGCTCGAGGAGCTCCGCCTCCTCAACGTCGAGGTCGTGCACGACCCGTCGCTCACCCGAGAGACCCTAGCCGATGCGCTCGCCGGCGTGTCGGGCTCGGGCGCCGAGGGCGGGCGCGAGCCCGCGCCCGTCGGCATCCTCGTGGTGCGCGACACCGACGTCAGCGCCGAGGCCATCGAGCGCGCTTCGGCGCTCAACCTCATCGTGCGGCTCGGCGGCGGCTCGGCCGTGGTCGACGTCGCCGCCGCGAGCGCGCGAGGCATCTACGTCGCCCACTGCCCCGGGCAGAGCGCGGCGAGCGTGGCCGAGCTCGTCTTCGGGCTCATGGTGGGCCTCGATCGCAGGCTCTACGAGGCCCACGGCGATCTGCGCGCCGGGCGCTGGGAGCACGACACCTACGCCGCCGAGAGCGGCCTCGTCGGACGGCGCATCGGCATCGTCGGCCTCGGCGCGATCGGCCGCGAGGTGCTCGTGCGCGCGCGCGCCTTCGGCCTCAAGCCCTTCGCCTGGTCGCGCTCGCTCACCGCAGCGCGCGCGGCGAAGCAGGAGGTCGGCTTCGCGCCCAGCCTCGAGCGGCTCGCGGCCCAGAGCGAGGTGCTCAGCATCCACCTGCCGCTCAACGCGCAGACCCGCGGCATCGTCTCGCGCGCCGTGCTCGAGGCGCTCCCGCAAGGGGCGATCGTCATCAACACCGCGCGCGCCGAGCTCGTCGACGTCGACGCGCTGCTCGAGCTCGCGCCACGCAAGGGGCTCCGGGTCGGCTTCGACGTCTTCCCCGCGCAGCCCAACGAAGGGAGCGCGAGCTTCAGCTCGCCGCTCGCGAGCCTGCCGCACGCGCTCTGCACGCCCCACCTCGGCGCGGCCACGCGCCAGGCGCAGCGCACGCTCGCCGAAGAGGTCGTGCACGTGGTGCGCTCCTTCCTCACCGAAGAAGACGTGCCCAACGTCGTCAACGTCTGCGCAGCTTCGCCGGCTCGCTACGTCGTCGTCCTGCGCCAGCTCGACAAGGTGGGCGCGCTCGCCAACACCCTCGCGGTGCTCAAGCGCCACGGCATCAACATCGAGGAGATCTCGAACACCGTCTTCGACGGCGCGCGCGCCGTGTGCACGAAGCTGCGTGTCTCGGGCAGGCCCTCGGAGTCGTGCCTGCGCGAAATCGGCGCCTTCGAGGAGACGCTGCACGTCGACCTCATCCCGATGCCGAACCGCGCCTGAGGCGCGCGCCGCCCGGCCCCCGTCCCGCCACGCTTGCGCCGGTGCGGGGGCATCGACTAAGCTGCGCCCAGAAATCAGGTGGATCCGCGAGCCGGGTTCCCGTTTCGGGGCCGGCTTTTCGTTTTTGTGGTGCCCGAAGCGGCTCGCTCACGCGATCCGCCACGAGGCTCCCAGGTCGCCCAGGCGCCCTGCGCCTCCGAGGCGATCGACGAAAACACGCTCGGCTCGAACCTCCCGATTCCAAGTCACACGACCATGCTCCGCTCGCCGAAGACCCCCGATCCCGCCATCCTGCGCGTGCGTGAGCTCGCGCGGCCGATCGCGGATTCGCACGGGGTCGAGCTGGTCGACGTCGCCTGGTCGAGCGACCGCGGTACACGCGTCTTGCGTGTCGTGCTCGAGCTCGCCGGCCTCGCCGAGCGGCAGCTCGAAGCGCAGCTCGAGGCGCTCGAGTCCCTCGGCGCGGGCTCTGCCGCTCGAGCTGGCTCTGCCGCTGGAGCCGGATCGGCGGTCGCGTCGGCCGATGCGCCGCTCTCGGATCCCGCCGGTGGCGTGTCGCTCGAGGACTGCGCGCGCTTCTCGCGCAAGCTCTCCGAGGCCCTCGACGCCGATGAGAGCGCCGTGCCCGGCGCCTACTTGCTCGAGGTGAGCTCTCCCGGGCTCGAGCGCGCGCTGCTCTCGGTCGCCGACTTCGTGCGCTTCCGCGGCCTCGTCGCGCGCGTGAAGCTCGCGCAGCCCGCGGCCGACGGGCAGAAGCTCCTGCGCGGTACGCTCGAGGGCTTCGACGCGCTCGATCTCGCTGCCCTGCGCGCCGGCGACGAGCGCGCGCTCGAGGGCGCCGTGCTGCGCATGCGCGTCGACGGCAAGCTGCTCCGCGTCGCGCTCGGCGACGTCGTCGAGGCGAGCCTCGTCTACGTCTTCGCCGACGAGGCCGAGAAGCCCCGCGCGAAACGAGCCCCCGCGCGAGCGCGCGCGGCCGGCTCCGACGAACCACGTCGCCCCGTCATCCAGGGCGAAGCGAACACGAAGAAGCGACCCGAGCGGGCCAAGGCCCAGAGCGAAGGCGCGCGTACATCCGGAACGAGTAGGACCAGGAGTCGAACATGAAAGCGGTTTCGTCGACGCCGACCCAAGAGGCGAATCTCGGTGGCATCCTCGAACAGGTCGCCAAGGAGAAGGGCATCGAGAAGAAGGTGCTCGTCGAGACCATCGAGGCGGCCATCCACAAAGCAGCGCAGAGCGTCTTCGGTCAGAACCGAGAGCTCGAGGCTCGCTACAACGATGACACCGGCCAGGTCGATCTCTTCCAGTACATGACGGTGGTCGAGGAGGTGGAGGACCCGGAGCGACAGATCTCGCTCGAGGAGGTCACCCGCCGCTCGCTCGACGCCGAGCTCGGCGAGGAGCTCGGCTTCCAGGTCTTCTGGCGCCCCGAAGACGCCGGCAAGGCCCGCGAGCAAGACAAGGAGTACGGCGACCTGCTCAAGCTGAAGCAGGCGCGCAGCACCTTCGGCCGCATCGCCGCGCAGACCGCGAAGCAGGTGCTCTTGCAGCGCGTGCGCGACGCCGAGCGCGACCTCGTCTTCGAGGAGTACAAAGACAAGAAGGGCGAGCTGATCCGAGGGATCGTGCGCCGCTTCGAGAAGGGCAACAACATCATCGTCGACGTCGGCCGCTCCGAGGGCATCCTGCCCTTCCGCGAGCAGACGCCGCGCGAGACCTACCGCCCGGGCGATCGCATCGTCGCCTACGTGAAGGACATCGACCGCGAGGCGCGTGGTCCGCAGGTCATCCTCTCGCGCTCCGACGGGCGCCTCGTGGAGAAGCTCTTCGAGGCCGAGGTCCCCGAGATCTACGAGGGCATCGTGCGCATCGTGGGCGTCGCCCGCGAGGCCGGCGCGCGCAGCAAGATCGCCGTCACCTCGCGCGACTCGGACGTCGATCCGGTGGGCGCCTGCGTCGGCATGAAGGGCGCGCGCGTGCAGGCCGTGGTGCAAGAGCTCCGCGGCGAGAAGATCGACATCGTGCCCTACGATCGCGATCCGGCGCGCTACGTCATCTCGGCCATCCAGCCGGCCGAGGTGCACAAGGTCATCGTCGACGAGAGCGACAACCGCATGGAGCTCGTCGTGCCCGACGAGAAGCTAAGCCTCGCGATCGGCCGCAAGGGCCAGAACGTGCGTCTCGCCGCGCAGCTCACCGGGTGGAAGCTCGACATCATCAGCGAGTCGAAGTTCCGCCAGATGGAGGAAGAGGCGATGGCGCAGCTCGGGCGCATCGAGGGCATCAGCGACGTCGTCGCGAAGAACCTCTACCGCCAGGGCTTCCGCGCGCTCGAGGAGCTCATCGAGGCCACGCCCGAAGAGCTCGCGGTGGTGGCGGGCGTCGACGACGCGGAGAAGGCCGAGGCGCTGCGCACGCAGGCCGCGAGCGCGCTCGAGGTCATGCGGCAGGAGCGCATCGCCAAGGCCGCCGCCTCCACGGAGCCGCTCAGCGATCGCGAGCGTCTCTTGCTGGTGAAGGGCGTCGGCGAGCGCACGGTCACGGTGCTCGAGGAGTCCAACTACAAGACGCTCCGCGAGATCCTGAACGAGGACGAGGATCGCATCGCGACCCGCAGCGGCCTCGGGATCAAGCGCGTGCGTGCCCTGAGGCAGGCGCTGCGCGAGTTCATGGAGAACGAGCAGGCGATCCTCGAGGCCGCGCGGCAGGAGAGCTAGAGCCAGCGTGATGGTCGACGACGAGTCCCGAGCCACCACCGTGCAGGATCGGCGCGCCCAGCGGCGCGCGCGTACCTGCGTGGGCTGCGGCAAGTCCGCGCCCCTCTCCACGGTGCGCTCGGCCTCGTCGCGGCTCATGCCGCGCACGACGGGCGCAGCAGGCGAGGAGATCCTCGTGCGCCTCGTCGTGAGCCGCGAGGGCGAGATCACCGTCGACGCAGGCGATGGGCGCTACGGCCGCGGAGCGCACGTGCACCCCACGCCGAGCTGTCTCGAGAAGGGCGCTCGCGGGCTGATGAAGAGCGCCCGCCGCCCGGTGAACGTGGAGGGTGGGGGAGCGACGGCTCGAGCGCTCGCGAAGCTCGTCGAGCAGGCCTTCCAGCGTCGCATCGAGGGGCTGCTCTTCGCAGCCAGGCGCGCGCGCAAGCTCGCCATCGGCAGCGACGCGACGGTGACCTCGCTGCGCGCGGGGCGCGGCAAGCTCGTGGTGCTCGCCGGCGACGCGGCCGCCGCGGCGAAGATCGGCGAGGTGCGCTTCGAGATCAACGAGGGGCGCGCCGTGGCCTTCGGCGACAAACTCTCGCTCGGTGCGATCCTGCGCCCCGCGACGGCCGAGACGACCGACGACGGAGCGCCGGTCGATCCACGGAGCGTCGCGGTGCTGGCCGTCGAAGACGTGCGGCTCGCTGCGGCGCTGCGCGAGGCCGTGCACGTGCTCGACTCGGTGCGTGGGGTCGCAGCCGCGCCCGCGAAGGCTGGGCCGAAGGCTGCCAAAGGCGCGAAGCCGAGCGCCGACGAACTGGGCGCCACGAGCGCGGCCGGGCCGGGCGCAGCCGATGCGCGTGTGCCCCGAGGTGCGAAGGTGGGCGCAGCCAACGAGGCGCGTGGCGCCGAAGGACGCAACTTCGATGACGGCGCCGCTGAGCGCCGTGCTAGTGGGAACGCCGCAACAGCGGAACAGACGACTGCAGGGAGCGCGCGCTCGGCCGACCAGGTGTCGGCTGGCTCGCGTTCCGCACGCAGGGTAGCGAACCCGGAGACCGATTCCCCGGGCTCGAATGACGAGCCCGAGGGCGTACCCGGAGTCGGGCCGGGTACCGGGGGTGTGGAGCGAGGCGCATGAGCAAAGTACGGGTCTACGAGGTCGCGAAGCAGCTCAACATGGACCAGAAGTCCTTGGTCGCGGCTTTCCAGTCCATGGGTTTGTCGGAAGTGCGCAACCACATGAGCGCGGTGGAGGCCGACGTCGTCGAGCGTCTCAAGCGCCACCTCGAGCGCCAGAAGACCCCCGAGGTCGTCGAGGAGCGCATCCGACCGACGGTCGTGAAGCGCCGCGCTCGCGCGACCGATGGCGGCGAGATCCCGGCCGCTCGGCCGTCGTCGGCCGGTGGCGCCGTGCCCGAGGCCGCGCCCTCGCAGCGACTCGTCTCGCCCGCGCCCTCCGAGCGTGGCGTGCCCGCCGCCCGACCCTCGAGCGCCGGCCTGGACGCCGCGCCCGAGGCCAAGCCGAGCTCGCGCGCCATCCCGCCCGCGCGGCGCTCGCAGGCCGCCACGCCGCAGGCCGCGCCATCCGTCCGTGAGGCGGCGCCCACCGCCGAGGTCGAGCCCGCCGCGGCCGCCACGGCTGCCACGAGCATCGACAAGCCCGCTCCCTCCGGTCGTGGCAAGGCCGCACCCGCGGCGCCCGAGGGCTCCGCGGAGCCCGCGATCGCCGTGCTGCCGACCGAAGTCGCCCCCAAGAGCGCCAAGAGCTCCCGCGCGCGCTCGAGCGCCGCGGGCTCGAGCACGGCGAAGGGCAGCAAGGCCGGCGCCGCCCCCGCGAAGACCGCGGTCGAGTCGCTCGACTTCGACTCCGACGTCGCCCGCACGGAGCCCGCGGCTCCCGCCGAGCCCACCAAGCGTGAGCCCGCTCCCGCGGAGGCTGCACAGGTGTCTGCACCGGCCGCTCCCAGCGCCGAGCCCCCGCACTCCGCTCCTCCGCAGTCTGCCCCTCCGCAGTCTGCGCCCCCGCCGTCCGCCCCTCCCGCCTCTGCGCCGCCGCAGACGCTCAGCTCGCCGCCGGCCGCGGTCGACGCGCCTCGCCGGCCGTCCACCCCGCCTCGCACGGGCATCGACGTGTGGCAGGGGCGCCCCGGCGTGCCGATGCCGCAGACGCGCACCACCGCGCCTCCGGCTCGTCGGACCACCTACGATCCGCGCGCCGCGAGCGCGCCCGCCCGTCCTGGCGCCGGCTTCCAGCCCCGCCCGCCGATGGGTGGTCGTGGTCGCCCGGGCTTCGGCCAGCAAGGTCGAGGTCGGCCCGGCATGTCGAGTGGCCTGGCCTCGAAGCGGCCGATGCCGATCACCGAGATGGCCGCCCACAAGAAGGTCATCAAGATCGAAGAGAACGTGTCGCTGCAGAAGCTCGCAGCGCTCATGAGCCTCAAGGTCACCGACGTGCTCATGCGGCTCTTGTCGATGGGCATGTCGGGCGTGAACATCAACTCCACGATCGACGCCGACACGGCGAAGATCCTCGCGAGCGAGTTCGGCTGGACGGTCGAGGACGTCGCCGTGAGCGAGGAGGCCACGCTCGAAGCGGCGATGGGTCTGACCGACGAGAGCGAGGCTCCGACCGAGTCGCGCCCGCCGGTCGTCACCGTCATGGGTCACGTCGACCACGGCAAGACGAGCCTGCTCGACCGCATCCGCAAGACCACCGTGGCCTCGGGCGAGGCAGGCGGCATCACGCAGCACATCGGCGCCTACCGCGTCGAGACGCCCAAGGGTGTGCTGGCCTTCCTCGACACGCCCGGCCACGAGGCCTTCACGGCGATGCGCGCGCGCGGCGCCCAGGTGACCGACATCGTCATCCTGGTGGTCGCGGGCGACGACGGCGTCATGCCGCAGACGCGCGAGGCGATCACGCACGCCAAGCAGGCGAAGGTGCCGATCATCGTCGCCGTGAACAAGATGGACAAGCCCGGCGCCGACCTCGATCGCGTCAAGCGTGATCTCTCGGCGCTCGACCTCGCGCCGGAGGATTGGGGCGGCGACACGATGTACGTCCCCATCTCCGCCCTCACCGGCATGGGCATCGAGGCCCTGCTCGACGCCGTGCTCCTGCAGACCGAGGTCCTCGAGCTCACGAGCTCGCCGAACCGTCGCGCCAGCGGCGTGGTCGTCGAGGCGCTGCTCGATCGCGGGCGCGGCCCCGTGGCCCGCGTCATGGTGCAAGACGGCACGCTGCGCGTCGGCGACGTGATCGTCGCCGGCTCGTCCTACGGCAAGGTGCGCGCGATGACCGACGAGCTCGGTCGCTCCGTGGCCAAGGCTGGGCCCTCCACGCCGGTCGAGGTGCTCGGTCTCACCGAGGTGCCGAGCGCAGGCGACCCGGTGCACGCCGTGAAGGACGCGAAGACCGCCGAGGAGATCTCGGAGGGGCGCCGCAAGAAGGCGAGCAAGTCGCTCATCCCGGCCGACTCGCGTGTCTCGCTCGACGCGCTCACCCAGCGCCTCGCCGAGGCCGACCAGCTCGAGCTCAAACTCATCATCAAGGGCGACGTGCAGGGCTCGGTCGAGGCCGTCGTCGCGGCGCTCTTGAAGCTGAGCGCACCGAAGGTGAAGGTCACCGTCGTGCACGCCGGCGTCGGCGCGATCACCGAGGGCGACGTGAACCTCGCGATCGCCTCGAAGGCGATCATCGTCGGCTTCAACGTGCGCCCCGCTGGCAAGGCTGGCGCGCACGCCGAGGCGGGCGGCGTGGAGATCCGCACCTACAACATCATCTACAACGCCGTCGACGACATCCGCGCCGCGATGGAAGGCCTGCTGCCGACCACCAAGATCGAGAAGGCGCTGGGCAAGGCCGAGGTCCGCAAGGTCTTCAAGCTCACGAAGATCGGCGTGGTCGCGGGCTGCATGGTCGTCAGCGGCCTCATCCGCCGCAACATGGAGGCCCGCGTGCTCCGCGACGGCTCCGTGGTGCACTCGGCGAAGATCGGTGGCCTGCGTCGCCTGAAGGACGATGTGCGCGAGGTGCCCGAGGGCATGGAGTGCGGCATCTCCTTCGACAACTTCCAGGACATCAAGGAAGGCGACATCATCGAGTGCTTCGAGATCGAAGAGGTCAAGCAGAAGCTCGACTGAGCGATGTGCGGCCGCTCGCTTACCGGTGCTCTTCGCTCTGCCGCCGGGCAAGCGGCCGCCGGGCAAGCGGCCGCCGGGCAAGCGGCCGCCGGGCCCCTCGGCGCTCGCGCTGAGCCTCCTCGAGCTCGCGCCCGACTCTCGAGCGCCGCGGCCGGTTCCTTCGGGGCCGGCCGCTCGCGCCTCCACCCAGCGATGTACGTCGGCGTCCTCAGGCTCCAGCTGCGCATCCCCGGCGCTCGTTCCCTCAAGGACAAGCGCCGGGTGGTGCTCTCGTTCAAGGAGCGCACGATCGCGCGGCTGCGCGTGAGCGCGGCCGAGGTCGGCTCGCTCGAGGACCCGCGCACGGCCACGCTGGGCGTGTGCGTGGTCGCCAACGAGGCCGCACACTGCGACGAGGTGCTCGCCGAGGTGGCGCGCATCGCCGAGTGCCTGCCCGACGCGCTGCTCGCCGACAGGCGCAGCGAGATCCTCGCCTTCGGCCACGGAGGGCAGGGGATCGAATCGAACCTTGGAGCTCTGCTCGAGCACCGCTCGGGCGATGGAGAAGACGACGATGGCTGAGATACGACGAGCATCCCGCGTCGCGGAGCGCATGCGCGAAGAGCTCGCGCTGCTCTTGCGAGGCCTCTCCGACCCGCGCCTCGAAGGTGTCGTCGTCACGCGCGTCGAGGTCGCCGACGATCTCGGTCACGCGCGCATCTTCGTGCGCCGCGAGATGGTGACGCCGGATCCGAAGCTCCAGAAGCGCGTGCTCGCGGGCTTCGAGGCCGCCACGCCGCGCCTGCGCCGCGACCTCACGAAGGTGCTCGCGCTGCGCGTCGCCCCGGTGCTCAAGTTCCTCTACGACGAAGGCGTCGAGGCGCAAGAGCGCGTGGCGGAGCTCCTGCGCGAGATCGCCGACGAGAAGGCGAAGCGCGAGGGCGGCTGAAGGGTCGCGCCGCCCGGCCACGGAGGGCGTGGCCTGAGAAAGCGCGAGCCCCGCGGCATCCTGGAGGATGCGCGGGGCTCGGGTCGTTCCGACGAGCTCGGGCTGGCGAGCGCCCCGCCGGGGCGCTCAGCGCGATCGACTCACTTCTTCACGATGATGAACTGCACGCGGCGGTTCTTCGAGCGGTTGCCCTCGGTCACGTTCGGGGCGACGGGGCGATCCTGCCCGTAGCCCTTCGCCTGGAGGCGCGAGCCCGCGACGCCCGCCTTGACGAGCCAGTTGCGCACGGCGTTGGCCCGCTCGTCGCTGAGGCGCTGGTTGCGCTCGCGCGAGCCGGTGTTGTCGGTGTGGCCCTGGATCTCGACGAGCGCGAGGTTCGGGTTCTTCGCCATCACCTCGGCGATCTCCTCGAGCAGCGCGCTCGACTGACCGAGGATCTTCGCCGAGTCGGTCTCGAAGAGGATCTTGTCGCTCAGCTTGATCTCGTTGCCCTGGATCTTCACCTGGGCGTTCTTCGGTCGCTTGTTGAGGCTCAGCGAGGCGCGCACGTCTTCGCTGGTGCGGACCTCGGCCTCGGAGACGTGGTTCATGAAGCCGCCAGCCTCGACGCGCAGCGAAGTCTCGCCCGGCGGGAGGCCCTCGACGCGGAAGTTGCCGCTGCCGTCGGCGGTGACCTTCTGCTCGCGGCCGAGGGAGTCGACCACGGTGACGACCGCGCCGCCGACGGGCGTGCCTCCGGCCGCGTCGCGGACCGAGCCCACGATGTTGCCGGAGCGGGGCAGCGCCTCGAGCGCGCAGTCGACGTCGACGTAGGTCGGGCCGGGCGCGGGCGGCGGTGCGTTGAACTGGCCGGGCTGCCCGGGGCCGAACTGGCCAGGCTGACCGCCAGCGGGCTGGCTGGGCTGAGCCATGGGCAGACCGAAGGCGCCGGTGGTGAACTGGGGCGCTTGGGGCTGCGTGGTGCTCGCCGCCGTGACCGTCGCCGTGCAGGTGCCGGGCTTGTAGCCGGTCGCCGTGATCTCGAAGGTGTACTGGCCGGGCTCGAGGTGACGCGAGAGGAAGCGGCCGTCGGCGCCCGTGGCGAGCGGCGGCTGCGCGCCGCCCTGGAAGCTCACGATCGCGTTGGCGATGCCCTCGGTCTTGCCCTGCTCGTGCACGAAGCCACGTGCGAAGCTCTGCGGCGCGGGCAGCACGACCGGCGGCGGAGGCGGAGGCGCGGCCGCCTCGACGACCTTCTCCTTGGTGTCGTAGGCGTAGCCGAGGCCGAGGTAGAGCGTCCACGGGGCCTGGGGCGCGACCTCCTCGATGAAGGTCGAGGTGCCCGAGAGGCCGATGTCGAAGGCGATGAGGCCCGACAGACCTCGGAAGGCCTCCTTGAAGGGCGAGACGCGCGCGCCGAGCGTGAGGCGAGAGGGCACGGCGCTGAAGCCGGCGCCGCTGCCGTTCGGGTCGCTCAGATCGGTGAGGCCGAGGCAGACGTCGCCGCGCGAGACGCTGCGTGTGCTGCACTCGTAGCCCTGGCGGTTCACCGGGATGTCGATCGTGTACTCGACGAAGGGCTGCACGAACCAGAGCGGTACCTCGGCGCCGAGGTAGGTCTGGAAGGAGTCGACCCTGTTGATGCCCAGGCCGAAGCGCTCGATGCGCGAGATCGGCTGGCGGGTGCGGCCGTCGTCGAAGGCCGCGGCGCGCGCGATCTCGACGTCTTCGACGGCCGCGCCGCTGTTGTCGATCTTGTAGCCGAGGTTGAGGTGCGCGAGCAGCGGGAAGCCCTTGCCGCCGGGCTTGCGCAGATCCAGCGAGCTGAGCGCGCGGATCGCGGCGCTGGTCGCGCCACCGGTGAGGCCGACGTCGCCGGAGCCGTTGAGCAGGAGCAGCTGCAGCTCGCCACCGAAGCTGAGCGGGCCGAGGAAGCGCGCCGGCGTGAAGGCCTTCGCGCCGAGCGTCGTGTCGCCGAGCACCTGGAGCAGCTGCGAGGTCTCCCCGCCGCTGCCGTTCCCGTAGGTGGTGTTGTTCGCGTAGGTGCGGATCGACGCGTAGCCCTCGAGGAAGGAGAGCGGCGTCGCGCTGAGGTTGAAGGTGCCACCGACGTGGCTCGTATTGTCTTCGGTGTTCGCGCCCGAGCAGGTGATGGGCACGTTGGCCTCGGTGAAGCTGCCCGGATCACAGAGGAAGCCGCTCGAGGAGAACCAGTCGAACATGAAGCCGACGCGGAAGGTGCCCTGCGCGCCCGAGCCGGCGTAGGCGGTGCGCAAGAGGCCGGTCGAACCGCTCAGGCCGTTCTGGTGGAGCAGCGACTGCTCGCGCTCGGTGAACTCGGTCGAGGTGGAGCCGCCCGAGGCCGAGGCGCCGCCGCCGAAGCTCGCGCCCGAGCCGCCGACCTGTGCGCTGGCGCCGAAGCCTGCGCTCGGCGCGGGCTGTGCGCCGAAGCCACCGGGCGCAGGCTGCGCCGCTGGCCCGCCGAAGCTCCCGGGGGCGGGCTCCGCGCCCGCCGGCTGCCCGGCGCCCGGCTGTCCTGCCGGGGGCGCGGGCTGCGCGCCGAAGGGGGGCTGCGGGCCGAAAGGAGGCTGCGGGCCGAAGGGAGGCTCCGGCTGCTGGGCGTGCGCGGTGCTGGGCAAGAGGCCCATGGCGGCGGCAGAGAGCGCCGCGAGGCAGCCGGCGAAGGGGAGCGTTCGGCGTCGTTGGTTCATGGCGGGGGACTCGGTGGGTTCGAGAGGGTTCCGTCCGTACAGCCTGGGAGCCCGCTTTGTATCACCCTTTTTCTCGGGCCACGATCCAAGGAAATCCGAGGGGAGCCAGCCTGCCCCGCCGAGCGCTCGCAGCTCGGGCCTCCTCGCTCGGGGGTGCGGCTCGGTCCGCCGCGCGCTAGAAGCCCCGTCGTGCGCTCTCGAGGCCGGATCCTGATCGTCGACGACGAGGCGAACGCGCGGGCCGCGCTCAGCGAGATCCTCCACGAAGAGGGCTACGTCACCGAGATGGCCGCCGATGGCTTCAAGGCCCTCGGCAAGCTCGAGGACTTCGCGCCCGACGTCGTGCTCACGGATCTGAAGATGCCCGGCCTCGACGGCCTGGGGCTCATGGAGAAGGCGCGCAGCCTGCTACCGAGCACGACCTTCGTCGTCATGACGGCCTTCGGCACGATCCCCAGCGCCGTGATGGCCGTGCAGAAAGGCGCGTACCACTACCTCACGAAGCCGCTCGACTTCCAGGAGCTGCTCATCGTGCTCGAGCGCGCGCTCGAGCGCGCGCGCCTGCTCGCCGAGAACAGCCGCTTGCGCGACAAGCTGCGCGAGCGCAACGCCTTCGGGCACATCGTGGCCTCGCACCCCGCGATGGTCGACGTGCTGCGCATGGCCGAGCAGGTCGCGCAGAGCAAAGCCACGGTGCTCGTGCTCGGCGAGACGGGCACGGGCAAGGAGCTCGTCGCGGAGCTCATCCACCGGCAGAGCCCGCGCAAGAGCCGCCCGCTCGTGCGGCTCAACTGCGCCGCGCTCAGCGAGTCCTTGCTCGAGAGCGAGCTCTTCGGGCACGAGCGCGGAGCCTTCACGGGCGCGGTCGGCCGGCGAGAGGGGCGCTTCGAGCAGGCCGACGGAGGCACCTTGTTCCTCGACGAAGTGAGCGAGATCCCGATGGCGACGCAGGTGAAGCTCCTGCGCGTGCTGCAGGAGCGCAGCTTCGAGCGCGTGGGCGGCAACGAGCCGGTCTCGGTCGACGTGCGCATCGTCGCGGCCTCGAACCGCGATCTCGTGCAGCGCATCCGCGAGGGGCTCTTCCGCGAGGACCTCTACTACCGGCTCAACGTCGTCACGCTCGAGCTACCGGCCTTGCGCGAGCGCGCGAGCGACATCCCCGAGCTCGCGAGCTTCTTCGTGCGTCGCTACGCGGAGGAGAACGGCAAGACGATCGAGGGCTTCGACGACGCGGCGCTCGCGGCGCTCTCGGCCTACGCCTGGCCGGGCAACGTGCGAGAGCTCGAGAACGTGGTCGAGCGCGCGGTGGTGCTCGCGCCGGGCGCGCGCATCGGCGTCGAGCAGCTCCCTCGCGCGCTCCAGCAACACGACGAGGAGGCTCGCAAGGACGAAGCGCCGCGCATCCCGGGCGCCACGATCGCCGAGCTCGAGCGCTACGCCATCCTCAAGACGCTCGAGGTCTGCAAGGGCTCGTCGTCGCGTGCAGCCGCGATCCTCGGCATCAGCGCGCGCAAGATCCAGTACAAGCTGCGCGAGTACAGCGGCGACGAGGCGCCCGCGGAGCTCGGCGCCGCGCGCGAGGCGCTCGACGCGGGCGGCGGCACGGAGCGCTGAGGGCGGCCCTCGCGGCGCGCAGGTGCTCTGGGCGCGAGGGCTCTGCTATCGTCGCGCCGAGCGCGGCCGCCGCGCCGCACGCTGCCCACCGCTCATGAGCGATCGCGCCTCCAAGCCCGACTACGAGACGGCCTCCCCGTCCTCCCGCCCCCCGCCGCTCACCGCCTCCGGCGAGGCCGGCGAGGGCGACGCGCGGCCGCGGCTCATCGACGTGCGCGGCCTGCGCAAGACCTTCCAGATCGGCCTCTTCCGCAAGAAGACCGTCGAGGCCGTGAAGAGCGTCAGCTTCGACGTCCGGCAGGGAGAGATCTTCGGCTTCCTCGGCCCGAACGGCGCCGGCAAGACGACGACGATCAAGATGCTCACCGGGCTCATCGCCCCGACGGGAGGCGACGCCTTCCTCTTCGGGCAGCGGGTGCCCTCGGCGAGCGCGCGGCGCGACCTCGGCTTCTTGCCCGAGAACCCCTACGTCTTTCCCTATCTCACGCCTCGCGAGTTCGTCGAGATGTCCGGGCGGCTCTCCGGCATGAGCGGCTCGAAGCTCGCGAAGCGCACGCTCGAGGTGCTCACGAAGGTCGGCATCGCCTACGCAGCCGATCGGCAGGTGCGTCGCCTGTCCAAGGGCATGCTGCAGCGCACCGGGCTCGCCGCCGCGCTCGTCTCGGATCCGCAGATGCTCATCCTCGACGAGCCGATGAGCGGCCTCGACCCCGTCGGGCGCAAGGAGGTCCGCGATCTCATCTTCGCCGAGCGCGACCTCGGGCGGACGATCTTCTTCTCGACGCACATCCTCGGCGACGTCGAGGCGATGTGCGACAGGGTCACGATCCTTCGCCAGGGTGAGGTCGTCGTGAGCGGCGAGATCCGCAAGCTCTTGCGAGGCGAGGTGCTGCGCACCGAGATCGTGCTCGCCGAGCTGCCCGAGGCGCTGCGGCCGGAGCTCGGCGGGCTCGGCGAGCTCACAGACCGCGCGGGGGTCGTGGTGCTCGAGGTCGAAGGCGACGCCAAGGTCGGCGATGCGCTGCGCGTGGCCCTCGACGGAGGCGCCAAGGTCGTCGAGGTCGTGCCGCGGCGCGAGACCCTGGAGGACCTCTTCATGCGTCGCGCGCTGTAGGCGCGGGGCTCGAAGGCTGCGCGTTCGCGGGCTCGGTGGCGAGCTTCGCCACGATGGGGAGCGCGAACAGCGCGAGCGCAGACGACAGGGCGAAGTGCGCCGTGTGCCCGAGCGCACCCACGACGAAGCCGCTCGCTGCGAGCCCCAGGCCGGTCACGCCGACGAGGATCGACGCCTGCACGGTGAAGTCGGTCGCCCTCGCTTCGGGCCTGCAGGCGTCCATCATGCGCGTGAAGAGCGCGGCGGTCGCCGCGCCGCCGAAGAGGTGCTCGACGATCGACGCCGCGTAGTAGAGCTCGAGCGGCAGCATGGGCAGGCCGGAGCCCACCGGTCGGGCGACGGAGATCGCGAGGTAGGCGAGCACCGCCGCGGCTTGGAGCGAAGCGCTGAGCAGGAGCGCGCGCTTGCGTGGCCAGCTGCGCAGGAGCAGGCCCACCCCGAGCGCGCCGGCTGCGCTGGCGAGCCCGCCGACGAGGCCTCGGCTCAGCGCGATGTCGGCGGTGTCGAGCCCCTGCTTCACGAGAAATCGCGTCGTCATGCCCGCCGCGAGCGCGTCGCCGAGTTTGTAGGCGACGAGCAGCCCCACGATCGAGCGCGCGTCCGCGCGTGTGGCGAAGCTCCTGAGCAGCGCGAGCCCGCCCAGGGAGGCGGCCTCCTGCGCTCCGGGCTCGCGGGGCTCGCGGGGCTCGCGCATCACCAAGAGGCTCACCGAGGCCAGCAGCACCATCGCGGCCATCGCGAAGAAGGCCTCGCGGTAGCCGAGGTCGTCGACCAGCGCGAGCAGCCCGCCGCCACCGGCGATCATGCCGAGCCGGTAGGCGCCGACCTGCACGCCGTTGCCCAGGCCGCGCTCGCGCGGCGAGAGCACGTCGAGCGCGAGCGCGTCGGTGGCGATGTCCTGCGAGGCGCAGGTGAGGCTCACGACGAAGAAGCCCACGAGCAAGGGCGTGAGGTGCGGCGTGGAGGGCTCGAGCAGGCCGAGCACCACGAGCGCGAGCACGGTGGCGAGCTGCAGCGGTACGAGGAGCACGCGCCTCCGCCCGAAGCGCTCGCTGTGGACGCGATCGAACCACGGCGCCCAGAGGAACTTCAGCGCCCAGGGGATGGCGAGCAGGCTCGAGAGGCCCACCAACGACGGCGGGTGCTCGCGCGAGAGCAAGACGGGCACCGCGTGCGAGAAGAAGCCGAAGGGCAGGCCCTGCGAGGCGTAGAGGCTCGAGAGCACGCCGAGGCGCAGCCCGAGCGGCTGCGATCGCTCGGGGGCTGGACTCGAGCTCGTGGAGGGCGTCATCCGGCGGCGCGATGGTAGCAGGCGCCCCGCTTTGCTAGACGTCCGCGCGATGAGCGACCTCGATGAGCTGCTCGGCGCCCTCGTGGCGCGTGGGCACCGTGGCGCGCGGCTCGACCTCGAGGCCACGCGAGCCGGGGCGCGCGCGCTCGGCTCACCCGAGGAGCGCCTGCAGGTCATCCACGTCGCGGGCACCAACGGCAAGGGCAGCGCCTCCGCGATGCTCGAGCGCATCGCGCGCGAGGCCGGCCTGCGCACCGGGCTCTACACTTCGCCGCACCTCGTGCGCTTCGCCGAGCGCATCCGCATCTCTGGCGCACCCATCGACGACGAGGCCTTCGCTTCGGCGCTCCGCCGGGTCTACGCCGACGCGAGCGAGGAGCTCACCTTCTTCGAGACGCTCACGCTCGCGGCCTTCGTCGCCTTCGCCGAGGCACGGGTCGAGCTCGTCGTGCTCGAGGTCGGCCTCGGCGGTCGGCTCGACTCGACCAACATCGTGCGCGCGCCGCTCGCCACGGCCATCACTTCGATCGCGCGCGGTCTCGACGGCGCCGCGCTCGAGCACGCCGACCGCCTCGGCTCCACGCCCGAGGCCATCGCGCGAGAGAAGGCCGCCATCGCGAAGCCCGGCGTGCCCATGGTGCTCGGGCCGCTCGCGCCCGGCCCACGCCTCGCAGCGATCGAGCTCGCGCTCGGCCGGGGGGCCTCGCGCGTCGTGGCGCTCGCCGGTGCGGAGGAGGCGCTCCCCGGCGGCGTCGAGCGCGCGCTGTCGAGC
>CALKVW010000256.1 GCA_938004785.1 uncultured Polyangiaceae bacterium | reverse complement strand
CGCGCTTCGGGAGGCGACGCTGGATGGGCGTCTGCCCGCCCTGGAAGTGCTTCTTGTTGATGTTGCCCTTGGACCGAGCCTTCTGGCCCTTCTGTCCGCGGGTTGCAGTCTTGCCGTGGCCCGAGCCCGGACCGCGACCGACGCGCTTGTTGCGGCGAACGGCGCCTTCGGGGGCCTGGAGCTTGGAGAGGATATCCATGACGTGCTCGTCCTGCTTCGTTCCAATGGGGCCGTCGGTCTGGCCACCGAACGGGTCGGCGTGCCGGTCGCCCGACGGCGCTCGGGGCTACTTCTTGTCGAGCTCCACGACCTCGACGAGGTGTAGGATCTTCTTGACCATCCCGCGGAACGACGGCGTGTTGGCGACAACCACCTCGGAGCCGATGCCACGGAGGCCGAGCCCCTTGACGACCTTGCGGGTCGCCTCGGGGCGGCCGATGACGCTCGCCGTCTGGCGAACCTTCAACAGGGGTTTCATGCCGCGCCGTCCTTGGCGGGAGGCACCATCGACGCGCGCTTGCGCGCCGTGATGTTGCCCGCCTGCTTGGAGATGTAGCCAACGCTGTCGAGCTGCATGCCGCGCTTGCCCGCGAACTGGTCGGGGCTCTTGAGGCCGCGAAGCGCTTCGATCGTGGCGTTCACGATGTTGTGCTTGTTGCTCGTGCCGAGCGACTTCGACAGGACGTCGGAGATGCCGGCCGACTCGACGACGGCGCGGACGGCGCCGCCGGCGATGACGCCCGTGCCGGGGCTCGCGGGCTTGAGCAGCACGCGACCAGCGCCGACGTGCCCGTAGGCGTCGTGCGGGATGGTCGACCCGTCGAGCGGGACGCGGAACAGGTTCTTGCGAGCCTGATCGTTGCCCTTGCGAATCGCCTCCGGGACCTCGTTGGCCTTGCCGAGCCCGACACCCACGTGACCCGCCTCGTCGCCCACGACGACGAGCGCCGAGAAGCTGAAACGACGGCCGCCCTTGACGACCTTCGCGACGCGGTTGATGTGGATGACGCGCTCCTTGAGCTTCTCGTCGTCGATCTGATCGAAAGCCATGACAGTCTCCGGGCGTCAGAACTCGAGGCCAGCCTCGCGGGCGGCCTGAGCGAGCGCGCTGACGCGCCCGTGGTAGAGATAACCGTTGCGATCGAAGACGACCTTCTCGATCCCCTTCGACTTGCAGATCTTGGCGACGAGCGCCCCGACCTTCTTGGCGGCCTCGGTCTTGTCGTCCTCGCCGAAGGTGCCACGCAGATCCTTGGACAGCGTGGACGCGAAGGCGAGCGTGTTGCCCGTGGCGTCGTCGATCACCTGCGCGTAGATGTGCTTCGCGCTGCGGAAGACCGACAGGCGCGGGCGCTCGGACGTGCCGGAGACCCTCTTGCGAATACGGAGCTTGCGGCGCTCCCGGCCGACGATCTGCATGGCCATGGCTACTTCTTTCCGCCCTTTCCGGCCTTGCCGGCCTTCTCGCGGATGACCTCACCCTTGTAACGGACGCCCTTGCCGCCGTAAGGCTCCGGCGGACGGAAGCCGCGGATCTTCGCGGCGGTCTGCCCGATGAGCTCCTTGTCGGCGCCGGTGATCACCAGCTGGGTGCCCTTCGAGTCGGCCGGCACCGTCGCCGTGAGGCCCTTGGGGACCTCGAGCGCGACCGGATGCGAGAGGCCGAGCGCGAAGTGAAGGACGTTGCCCTTCAGCTCGACGCGGTAACCGGTTCCGCGCAGCTCGAGCTCCTTGGTGTAGCCCTCCGCGACGCCCTTCACCATGGAGGCGATGAGCGCACGGTAGAGACCCTGGATGCGGGAGCCGTCTCGGCCGGGAGCCGTCGAGCCGACGGAGACCGCCGTGCCTTCGACCTTGATTTGGACCTCGGGCATCAGCTTGCGGCTGAGCTCACCCTTGGGGCCCTTGACCACGATGCCCTTGCTGGCCTCGACGGTCGCGGACACACCCTTGGGCAGCTCGACCGGGCGCTTGCCGATGCGGGACTTGGCAACCTGAGCTACGGCGTCCATCACCACACCTCGCAGAGGAGCTCCCCGCCGAGCTTGAGGCGACGCGCATCGCGGTCGCTGAGCAGCCCGTGGGAGGTGCTCAGGATGCTGATGCCGAGCCCCGAGAGGACGCGGGGGATGTGATCGTGACGGACGTAGACGCGGCGCCCGGGACGGGAGACGCGGCGCACGCCGTCGATGGCAGACTGGCGGTCGTTTCCGTAGCGGAGAACGATCGTCAGCTTGCGGTCCTTGCCCTGCTCGGCGTTCTCCTGGACGTCGGCGATGTAACCCTCACTCTTGAGGATCTTCGCGACTGCCAGCTTCATCTTGCTTGCAGGGATTTCCGTCCGGTCGTGACGCGCGAGCGCAGCGTTCCGGATACGGGTAAGCATGTCGGCGATGGGGTCACTCGTCATGGCGTCACCAGCTGGCCTTGGTCACACCCGGAAGCTCGCCGCGAAGCGCGAACAACCGGAGACAGATGCGGCAGAGCTCGAAATCGCGGTAGAACGCACGCGAGCGGCCACACACCTTGCACCGATTGCGGTGCCGAGTGGAGAACTTCGGCGGGCGGTTGAGCTTTGCGAAATCCTTTGCGCGAGCCATCTGTCTACCTCACTGCCGGAAGGGCATGCCGAGCTCCGCGAGGAGGGCGCGGCCCTCTTCGTCGGTCTTGGCCGTCATGACGAAAGAGATGTTCATGCCCTTCGTCGTGTCGATCTTGTCGTAGTCGATCTCGGGGAAGATGATCTGGTCGCGCAGACCCATCGTGAAGTTCCCCCGACCGTCGAAGCCGCGCGGGCTGATGCCCTTGAAGTCGCGGACTCGAGGAAGTGCGAAGTTGAAGAGGCGATCGATGAACTCCCACATCGTCTGACGACGCAGGGTCACGCGGACGCCGATCGGGAGGTTCTCGCGGAGCTTGAACGACGCGATCGACTTCCGAGCGCGCGTGACGACCGGCTGCTGGCCGGTGATCGCGCGGATCTCCTCGACGGCGGAGTCGATGATCTTCGGGTTCTGCACGGCTGCGCCGAGACCCATGTTCACCACCACCTTGTCGAGGCGGGGAACCATCATCGGGTTCTTGTAAGAGAAGCGCTTCGCGAGCGCCGGCACGACCTGTTCGCGATAGCGAACCTGCATGCGCGGGGTGTAGCTCGGGTCGCGCGCCTCGCGAGGCCCGGTCGGCTGCGCGGCTTCCTTCTTCTTCGACGCCTTGGGCGTCTTGGAAGGAGCAGCGGCGGCCTTCGGCTTCGCCGGCTTCGTGTCCTTGGTGTCCTTGTCCTTGGCCATGGTCAGCTACCCGAGGTGATGACGGCGCCGCTCTTCGCGACCCGGACCTTCTTGCCGTCCTTGATCTCAGCCTTCACGCGGGTGGGCTTCTTGGTATCGGGGTCGACCGGCATCACCTTCGACAGGTGAATCGGCGCCTCCTGCGTGATCTTTCCGCCCTGCTGGTTGCGGGCGTTGGGCTTCTGGTGCTTGGTCACGAGGTTGATCCCCTCGACGACCACGCGCCCTGCGTCCTTCAGGATCTTGGTGACGACGCCCTGCTTGCCCTTGTCGTCGCCGCTGATGACCTGCACGAGGTCACCGACCTTCACGCGCTGCATCACAGCACCTCCGGCGCGAGCGAGATGATCTTCATGAACTTCTTCGCGCGGAGCTCGCGTGCCACTGGCCCGAAGATGCGCGTGCCGATCGGCTCGCGGTCCTTGTTCACCAGCACGGCGCTGTTCTGGTCGAACTTGATGTAGCTGCCGTCGGAGCGCTGGAACTCGCGCGTGGTGCGCACGATGACGGCGCGAGCGACGTCGCCCTTCTTCACCTTGGTGCCGGGCATCGCCTCCTTGATGGAGACGACGATGACGTCACCGAGCGCGGCGAACTTGCGCTTCGAGCCGCCGAGCACCTTGATGCACATCACGCGCTTGGCGCCGCTGTTGTCGGCGACCTCGAGGTTGGTGGAAACCTGGATCATGGCGTCACGCCTCCACGGGGCGGCTCACGAGCCGCGTCACGAGCCAGCGCTTCTCGCGCGAGATCGGCCGGTTCTCGGTGATCTCGACCTGATCACCGATCTTGTAGACGTTGAGCTCGTCGTGCGCCTTGTACTTGTTCCGCACGCGGATGTACTTCTTGTAGACGGGGTGCATCGCCTTGCGGATGACCTCGACGACGACGGTCTTGTCCATCTTGTCGCTGGTGACCGTACCCGTGAGCTTGCGCCGGAAGCTGTGCCCCTTGCGCACCTCGGTGGGGGGCGCCTCGGTCGAAGCCGGGCGAACGGAAGCGCGAGCCGGCTGGGACGGAGGCGGCGGGACCGACTTGGTCTTGGCCGCCGCGGGCTTCTTGCTGGTCTTCTTGTCGCTCATCTCAATCTAGCTCCTGCCCGAGCGTGCTCGGGCATCGGTCTCCGCTTCGGCGTGGCAGCTCACTCGCTGGCCGCGGGCGTCGCGTTCTCGCGCTCGGTGAGGATCGTCTTCACGCGGGCGAGATCGCGGCGAAGCCGCCGGATCGAGGCCGTGTCGTTGAGGCGATTCGTGTAGTTCTTGAAGCGCGCCTGGAAGAGTTCGCCCTCGATGCTCTTGTGGAGCTCCTTCAGGGCCTCGACGGTGCGCTCACGCAGTTCCTTGGCTTTCACGGCACTGATCTCCTGTCAGACGTGGTCGCGCACGAGGAAGCGGCAGGCCACGGGGAGCTTGTGGGCAGCCAACCGGAAGGCCTCACGGGCCATGTCCTGCGGCACACCGCTGATCTCGTAGAGAACCCGCCCGGGCTTCACGAGGGCTGCCCATTCTTCCGGGTTGCCCTTGCCGCCACCCATGCGGACTTCGAGCGGCTTCTTGCTGATCGACTTGTCCGGGAAGATGCGGATGAAGAGCTTGCCGGCGCGCTTGCAGTGACGCTGCACCGCCATACGAGCGGCTTCGATCTGGCGGGCGCTGACACGGCCGGGCTCGAGAGCCTGGAGGGCGAAGTCACCGAAGGAGACATCGCTGCCGGAGTGGGCGAGGCCGCGGTTGCGGCCTTTCTGCATCTTGCGGAACTTGGTTCGCTTCGGGGAAAGCATGACTCGTCCTCGGTCGCTCTTGGGTCGCTGGGGTCGGCGGGGGCCGACTCAGATCCGGCGCGGCTTGCGCTGGAGGACCTCGCCCTTGAAGATCCAGCACTTCACGCCGATGATGCCCACCTTGGTGCGCGCCTCGGCCAGGCCGAACTCGATGTCTGCGCGGAGCGTGTGCAGCGGCACGCGACCCTCGCGGTAGGTCTCGACGCGGCTCATCTCGCTGCCACCGAGGCGGCCAGCGCAACGAACTCGGATGCCCTTGGCGCCGAACTTCATGGCCGTGGAGACGGCCTTCTTCATGGCGCGGCGGAAGGCGATGCGGCGCTCGAGCTGCGTCGCGATGTTCTCGGCGACGAGCTGGGCGTTCGTCTCGGCCTTGCGGACCTCCTGGACGTCGATGAACACCTCGTTGTCGGTGAACTTCGCGACGCCGGGGAAGATGGCTTCACCCTTCTGGGCCGTCTTGACGTTGCCGCTCTTGAGGATCTCGATCCCCTTGCCGCCCTTGCCGATGACCATGCCCGGGCGCGCCGTGTAGACGATCACCTTGGCGCGGTTCGCGGCGCGCTCGATCTCCACGCCTGCGATGTTGGCGTTGTAGAGGTACTGCTTGATGGAGCGCTTGATGCGAAGATCCTGGTGGAGCCACTTCGCGTAAGCTGCGCCGTCTTCGTACCACTTGCTCTGCCACGTCTTGATGACGCCGACGCGGAAGCCATACGGATGGGTCTTCTGTCCCATGGTGCCTTCGACAGGTGAGGAGTTGCTCTAGGCGGAGATCGATTGGCCGCCTGCGCGACCGCGGAGCCGGACACGCGGCAGGAAGGCCGCGGCGCCCGGGCGAGAGCTCACTTGGAGTCGAGCTCGATGTGGATGTGGGCGATGCCCTTGGTGACGCGCGTGGCGCGACCCATGGCACGGGGGCGCCAGCGGCGCATGAACTTCGTGGGCCCGTTGTCGACGGTGGCCTTGCTCACGTAGAGCGCATCGACGTCGGCGCCGACCCGCTGTGCGTTGGCGACGGCGCTCTCGAGCAGCTTCTTCACCAGGGGGGCAGCCGCCTTGGTCGTGAACTGCAGGAGCTGGATCGCCTCGGCGGCGTTGCGGCCGCGGACGAGGTCGATGATCATGCGCGCCTTGCGGGGGGCGATCCGGGCGAAGTTCGCAGTGGCCTTGGACTGCATGGGTTCAGGGTCTCCTTCGAGAGCGAAAGACGCTCCAAGCCTCCAGTGGGAGTGGGAGGCGTCTTCTCGCCGGCCTTCCGGCCGGTCCGTGCGCGTCGTACTTCTTGGAGGTGCAGCCCTGCGCGTTGCGCGTTGCCTTCGCCGCGTCGCCGGGGGGAGGCCCGCGGTGGCCGACGAAGAGAGCTGCTTCCAGGGAGCCGTTACGGGCCCGGAGAGCAAACGGATGCGCTTCCTAGCAAGCGCCCGAGTGCACGGCAAGAGACTTTTCGTGATCGATGAAAGAAAGATCGATCAGTTGCGCGGCTCGCTGAGCGGCTGCGCAGGGTCCGGAGCGCCTCTGCGGTGCGCCCGCTGGACGGGTGTGCGCCGCTGGGGCTTCCGGAGCGGCTGAAGGGTGGCCGCAGGTGGGCGGGGGTGGTAGGGAGTTTGGGTCGAGCGGCGAATCAGTGGGGGTTCGGCTCGTCGAACGACCGTAGCACTTCCCTGCGAGCTCCGACTCGCGCACCACCTGCTGGAGGATCGCACCATGCTTATCCGTTCGCCTTTGTTCGTTCTCACCCTCGGTCTCTCGGTCGCCTCGGTGGCCTGCGTGGTCTCCACCGACGACGGCTCCGGAGGCTCGGGCGGCGACGACCCCACCACCACGACGACCACCACCTCGGGTCAAGGTGGTTCAGGCGGCGAAACGAACGGCGCCGGAGGTAGCGGCGGCGGCGAGGGTGGCTCCGGCGGCGGGGTCGCTTGCGTCGGCCACACGGGCGTCGGCGTGGCGGAGTCCGTGTGCGCGACCGACGTGGTCGGCGGCCTCAACTGCGGCGTCGGCAACAACCAGGAGCCCGCGCCGGCCCGGCTGGTCTGCAGCCGGAGCTTCGAGATTTTCACCGAAGGTGCGCGCGAGAACCTCATCGCCTGCCTCGAGGAGATCCCGGCGACGCCGGCCGACGTCTGCGACGAGACCGAGTCGGCCAACGACATCGCCGTCTGCGTCAACCAGATGTACGGCGAGGCCTGTCTGAACGACGCGGCCTACCTCGCTGGCGCGAACGGCGTCTGCGCCGAGGCCAACGCGGCCTGCGTCGCAGCCAACGACGACAACTTCCCGCAAGCGCTCTGTCTGTCGGAGCTCAACGTCTTCAGCGAGGCCGGCGTCGGCGAGTACATCGACTGCTTCAACGACCCCGCCAACGCCGAGGTGCCCTGCAGCCAGATCCACGATCTCTGCTACGGGCAGGTGCTCTCGTACTGAGAGCGCGCGTGGGTTCGTTGCATCACGAAGCGTCTGCGTGACGCTTCGTCGTACCTACATGTGACCACAAAAGGCCGCTGCCCTACCCGGGGTGGCGGCCTTTTCGCTTGCCCGGCCCGGCTCACGCCCGAAGAATGCCGGGCTCGTGCTGGAGGAAGCCCCCACCCAGTCCCGCGGCGTCGCGCTGCTCGAGCTCGCCGTCGTGATGTGCTTCGCTGCCTCGGCGTCGATCGGGTGTGCCGCCACGCCGAGCGGCGGCTCGACGCTCGCTCCGTTCGCGAAGCTCCGCGGGAGCGCCCAGGGGGCCGAGCCCAGCGTCGCGCGCCTTTTCGGAGCGCCCGTCGAGGCGACGATCGAGGCCGAGCCGACCCTCGCCTTCGGGCCGAGCGTGCTGGCCGCCGGGCCCCTCAGCCCCTTCACGCAGGCCGACGCGCTGCGCTGTCCGAGCGACATGGCGCTCATCGGTGATCGCGTCTGCGTCGACCGCTACGAAGCTTCGATCGTGAAGGTCGTGGGTGGACGCGAGGTTTCCTGGTCGGCCTACGAGTCGCTCGACTCCACGAGCGGCTACCGCGCGGTGTCGCGCAAGGGCAAGGTGCCGCAGGGCTATGTGAGCGGCCGGCAGGCCGAGCTCGCGTGCCGAGGCGCGGGCAAGCGCCTTTGCACCGTCAGCGAGTGGGAGCGTGGCTGCCGCGGCCCCGAGAACCTGCGCTTCCCGTATGGCAACGAGCGCCGCACCGGCGTGTGCAACGACGACCCGCGACGAGCGCACCCCGTCATCGAGGCCGCTGCCAAGGCCGGGATCCCTTCGGGCAGCGTGTGGACGGCGGGCATGAACCTCCCGCTGATCAACCAGCTCCCGGACTCGCTCCTGCCCGCGGGCAGCCGGGAGAGCTGCGTGAGCGCAGAGGGTCTCTACGACATGGTCGGCAACCTGCACGAGTGGGTGGCCGACGCCGACGGGACCTTCCGCGGCGGTTACTACATGGACACCTCGCGAAACGGCGACGGCTGTAGCTACCAGACGACCGCGCACGACTTCGGCTACCACGACTACTCGACGGGCTTCCGCTGTTGCCGAGATCCTGAGACCATCGAGTGACTGGTCGTTCGAGTAGCTAGTTTCTCGGATGGCTGGTTTCTCGGGTCGCCGTCTTCTCGGATGGCTGTTTTCTCGTAGAGCCTGGGTCTCGTGCGCCGCATCGGCGCGAGGAGCGTGGTCGAGGTGAGCGGACACAAGCCTGTGACACCCAAGTTGCGCTCGTGCGTCGATGATCGAGCGCGCGCTGGCGTCTTCGGGTTGCTGCTCGCGGTGGCTTCGTCGTCCGGCTGCAGCAAGAAGAACGACGACCCGGGCCCGCTCGACATCCCGCCGCCGCCTGGTCGAGCGAACCTCCAGGCGTTGACGACCGACGTCGGTGAGGGACGCGGGCTCGACGCGCAGATTGCGCCGACCTCGGTGAGCTGGAAGCGCGTCGTCCCCATCGACACCGAGCGCGCGCTGCTCGCCGGAGAGACTACGGGCGAGGCCTACGCGGTCATGACGACCGACGCGGGTCGATCGTTCACCGGCATGTCGGCGAAGGTGACGGGTACGCCGGTGTGGACCCTGGGTGAGGATGGCACCGTGGTGCTGGCCGAGTGGCGCAGACAGATCCCGAAGCGCCCCTTGCCCAAGGACACGCTGCCTCCGATCGACACGCTCACCGTCTATTTCGGCAGCCTCGGTCAGAAGCTGGCCGCGCCCTCGGCCTTGCTCGCTCCAGACGAGAAGCAGACCACGCCAGTGGTGCCCTACGGACAGGCCCTCCCGGCCGTGCTCGGACCGGCACTGGCGTCCTTCGTCGTGGAGCTGAGGCCCAAGCAGTACGCGCTCGCCTTCGCAGTGGGCCCGGGCGACGCGCTGCCCCCGCCGGATCTCCTCCCTCGCAACGAGCAGCCGATCGCGGCGCCCTATGGCCGCCCGGCGCAGCTGCTCTCGGTCGTACAGAATCGGTTGATCGTGAGGCCCTGGCCTCGCCCGGGCCAGGCCCCCGCCAATGCCAAGCCGGTGGAGCGAGTGGTCCACACCAAGACCTTGGTCGAGGAGCTGTCTCAAGGTCCCGAGTGCGAGTCGGGAGAGTGGTCGTTCAAGCGGGTCTCGCAGCCGGGCAACAAGACCATCGTCATCGGCGTCTCGAGCAAGCGCACGGTCGCGTTCGAGCTGCCCGCCACGGTGGTGAACACGAGCCCCATGGGGTGCAGCCAGACGCGGATCGCCGTCGAAGCGATACACCCGGTCGAGAAGCTGCCCAACCTCGTCGCGTGCAGCATCGAGGGCGAGTGTGTGCCCCCGGAGAACCGGCCCTTCCTCAAGCCCTGGGTCGAGTCCCACGAGCGTACGCTCGCGGTGGCCGCCACCCCCAAAGGGGTCATCGCCTTTCAGGGGCTCGTGGCGCCGACGCGCTGGGGGCTCTATGCCTCGCAGTCGAACGACGGCGGCAAGCTCTTCGACCTCGAGCGCAAGGTGGGAGAGGGTTCGGGCGATCGGGGTCGAATGCAGGCGGGAACGCTGGTCGGGCTCGGAGAGCGGACGCTCTTCCTCCTGACGGCCGACATCACCGGGACGACGCGACGCAACTGGTTCGTGATGGCGACCGACGACGGCGGCCAGACCTGGACCTCGCCCTGATCGTCGCGGCCGCTCGGCCCCACAGGTTCCGCGGATGCATCGACGGACGGGTGGATCCGCGCTGGGGCTGCAATCCGCAGCTCAGGCGCGAGCCTGATCACGCGCAGCCATTGGTGCCGTGTGCCGTGCGCATGGGCTCGGAGCTGCGCTCCGGCAGACGACCCCGAGCGTTCGAGTCGAGCGTCTCGCGCGAGCGGTCACCCGGGCCCCCCCATTCGTGCCCGAGCCGTGAGTCTCCTGGGCGCGTATCGTGCGAGGGAGTGGCTCGGTGGCGAGCCACCCCCTGCAGGACCCTGGAGAACCGAGAGAGCGCGATCAGCGCCCCTTCTTGACGATCGGGCCGGAGGCGGTGCGGCGCGCCGTGAGGCTCGCCTGCTCGGCCGTGCGCGCGTCGCCGGCGTAACGGGCGAAGCGGCGATCGCCACCCTGGAAGATGCGCTTCGCGCTCTTCAGCTCCTTGAGCGCGGAGGCCGCGCGCGATTGCTGGATACCCGCGGCGCGCGCCACGTCGCTCGCGGCCAGACCGGAGCTCGCCTTGACGACGCGCTCGACGAGGGCGAGCAGAGACTCGCGGCTCGGACCAGCAG
>CALKVW010000255.1 GCA_938004785.1 uncultured Polyangiaceae bacterium | reverse complement strand
CCGCCAAGGCCCGCCGGTCGGCAGCGGTGGCTCGGGTGGCGGGGGCGGGGGTGCCACGGGCGGCGGCGGTGGGGGCGGCGGCGATGCCGGCATCACGATCCCCGGCCTCGCGGGCCCGGTGAGCGCCGTCTACGACGAGTACGGCCTCCTGCACCTCGATTGCACCACCGACGACGACTGCTACGCGGCCATGGGCTACTTCCACGCCCAGAACCGCTTCTTCTTCATGGATTTCGTGCGCAACTCGGTGCGCGGGAGCCTCGCTCAGCTCGTCGCCGCCGGCGACGTCGTCCTCCAGCAGGACTACGCGAACCGCCACTGGTTCACGACACCCGAGGGCGAGCCGCTCGAGCGCGCACTCTACGAGAGCGCGAGCGAGCGCACGCGCGGCCACTTCGACGCCTACGCGCGCGGCGTGAACGCCTGGATCGGCGACATGCGCGCCAAGCGCAACGGCGCGACGCTGACGACCGAGTACGACTTCGCGCTCATCAAGAAGGAGAACATCCGCGACTGGGAGCCCGAGGACTCCGCGGCCGTCGGGCTCTACGTGCTCGACGACCTCTCCAACAACTCCGGCACGGAGCTCGCGCTGGCCCAGGCCCTGCCGGCCTACGACCCCGCGCTCGCGGCCGACCTGTTCTCGCCGACGAACCTCTTCGAGGCCTACACGGCGCCCATCCAGAACACGCTACGCCTGAAGAGCGGCGCCTTGCTGGGCCCGGGCGCGTGGCTCGGCTCGCGCGAGCTCTACGCCGACGCCCAGGCGAAGCTCGCGCTGGTGGGCGCGGGGCGTGGGGAGCGCGTGGCGGGTGAGCAGGGTTCGAACAACTGGGTCGTCGCTCCCTCGCGCACGAGCGCCGGGCGCGCGCTGCTCGCGAACGATCCGCACCTCTCGCTGACGAACCCGAGCATCTGGTTCCCGATCGAGATCGACGCCAAGAGCAACGGCACGGGCGACTACCACGTGGCCGGCAGCACCTTCCCCGGGCTGCCGTCGATCATGATCGGCCACAACGAGTCGATCGCCTGGGGCGTCACGACGGCCTACTACGATCTGGCCGACGTCTACGTGGAGGAGCTGAGCACCGACGGCAGCGCGGTGATCTTCGACGGCAACGAGGTCCCGATCCTCGAGAAGACCTTCGAGTTCGCCGACGCCTCGACCGGCACGCCGGTGCAGAAGACCTTCCGCTGGGTACCCCACCACGGGCCGATCCTCAGCGAGGACGAGGCAGCCGGCACCGCGATCAGCGTGCGCTGGGTGGGCCACCTCGCGGGTCGCGACGTCGACGCCTTCTTCGGGCTCGCGCGCGCAGCGAGCCGCGCCGAGGCGCGCACCGTGCTCGAGAACGACGCCTCCTCGGCGAACCAGAACTTCGTGGTCATCGACCCGGCCGGCGACATCGGTTGGTACCCATACGGTCAGCTCCCGAACCGCGGCTTCGCCTCGCAGGAGCTCGCGCCCTGGCTGCCGCTGCCGGGCGACGGCAGCGCCGAGTGGGACGGCTTCGTTCCCGTCGCGGACCTGCCGCAGCTCACGAACCCGGCGGGCGGCGTCATCGCCACTGCCAACCAAGACATGACGGGCGCCTACGAAGACGGCGATCCGCTCAACGACGGACAGGCCGCGCTGCAGGCCTACTACCGCGCCGAGGGCGCGAGGCAGCAGCGCATCCTCGACGAGCTCGCGCGCGTCGGCGACGCGCACTCGGTCGACACGATGATCGCGCTGCAGGGCGACACCTACTCGCTCTACGGGGAGCTCGTGGTGCCTGCCGTGCTCGAGTCGCTCGAGGGCGCGACGCTCAGCGCAGCGGCACAGGAGCTCGTGCTCGCGCTCACCGCATGGCAGTACACCTGCCCCACGGGCCTCGAGGGTGAAGCGCCCGGCTCGGCGAAGGCCTCGGGCACGGCGGCGTCCGAGTCGATCGGCTGCACGGCCTTCCACGCGAGCTTCTACGCGCTCGTGAACCAGGCGCTCGCCGACGAGATCGCCGAGGCTGGCGCGAGCGCGCTCGGCAACGACGTGCAGCTCGTGGCGCGCGCGCTGCGCGACCCGGGCTCGATCAGCTCGGGCGAGCTCTTCTGGGACGACGTCGCGACGACCGGCACCGTCGAGACGCGCGACGACATCGTGCTGCGCGCGGTGGAGCTCGCGGCGGCTCGCCTCGGGGCGCTCGGCCCGTCGGACGACTGGCGCTGGGGCCGCGTGCACACGCTCACGCTGAGCAGCATCTACGCGCTCTTCGGCATCCTCGACTACGACCACGGGCCCTTCGCCGCGCCGGGTGGTCTGTCCACGGTGAACGTCGCCAACCCGCGCCGCTCGATCCCCAACCAGGGCACCCCCTGGAGCTTCGCCTACGGCGCGGGCGCGTCGATCCGCGTCGTCGTCGAGATGGAGCCGAGCGGCCCGAAGATGCGCTACCAGCTCCCGGGCGGCGCCGACCTTCACCGCGACAGCCCCTTCTACAACAACCTGCTCTCGCGCTACCTGCGCAACGAGCCCATCGACTTCGCCTTCGGCCCGGGCGCCGTCGCCAATCCGGCGATCGAGCTCCAGGTCTTGCCCGCTCCCTGACGCCGAGCTCCTTCGCTCGGTCCCCGAGTCGGTGCCGACCAGGGAGCCGGGCGACCCCACAGGGGTGCAAGGTCTGCGGCCCGCGCAGGCCACGCGCCACATCGGAGGTCCGAGATGCTGACGATCCCGAATCTTTCCGTATGCTTGGCGCGGGAGCGAGGCTCGGCACGGCCCGTGCTGCGAAGCTAGGTCGCGATGAGCGTGCGCCCCCCGAGCATCAAGCGCTCCTTCACACCTGCGAGCCACGGCGCGCTGCAGGCGGTGTGGCGAGCGCTGCTCGACGCGTCCTTCGACGGCGTGCACGTGGTCGACCCGAAAGGCGGGCTGCTCTACGCCAACGCACGCTTCTACGAGCTGCTCGGCTATGCGCGCAGCGAGACCTTGCCGACCAACCTCTCTGCCTGGGAGGTCGACTGGTCGCGCGACAAGCAGGCGCGGCGCTTCGAGGAGCTCGCCTCGACGCCGGGCATGTACCAGACGAGCTACCGCTGCCGCGACGGCTCGGAGCGCCTCGTCGAGGTGTCGGTGCGCTCGGTGTTGCTCGACGGCCAGGTCGTGTTCGTGTGTGCCGCGCGCGACCACACCGAGCGCGTGCGCTCGGAGCGCGCGCTCGAGGCGAGCGTGAAGCAGCTCGAGGCGCAGCAAGAGCAGCTGCGCCTCGCGGCCGAGGTCTTCCGCTCGACCGATCAAGGCATCGTGGTCACGCAGCGCGACGGGACGATCGTCGAAGTGAACGGCGCCTTCGAGCGAATGACGGGCTACAGCCGCGAGGAGGCCGTAGGGCAGAACCCACGCATGCTCAAGTCCGGGCGGCACGAGCACGCCTTCTACGAGGGCATGTGGCGCAGCCTGCTCGAGAAGGGCAGCTGGGAGGGCGAGCTGTGGAACCGGCGCAAGTCGGGAGAGCTCTACGGCGAGCTGCTGACGATCAGCTCCGTGCGCGGCGCCGACGGCGAGATCGCCCGCTTCGTCGGCGTGTTCAGCGACGTGACCGATCGCAAGCGCAACGACGAGCGCATGCAGCGCCTGGCCGAGCGCGACCCGCTCACGGGCCTTCCGAACCGATCGGTCCTCCGTGATCGCCTCTCGGTCGCGATGTCGCGCGCGCGACGCGAGCGCGCGCGCGTCGCGGTGCTCTTCGTCGACCTCGATCACTTCAAGGAGGTCAACGACACGATGGGCCACGAGGCGGGCGACCGCCTGCTCGAGGAGCTCTCGCGCAGGCTCGTCGCGCTCGTGCGCGAGAGCGACACCGTGAGCCGCCAAGGAGGCGACGAGTTCGTGCTGCTGCTCGGCGACCTCGCCGATCCAGGAGCCGCCGCGCGCGTCGCGGAGGGCATCATCGCCGACCTCGGCGCGCCGGTGCGCATCTCGGGCCGCGACGTCACGGTCACCGCGAGCGTCGGCATCGCCGTCTTCCCCGACAACGCCGAAGACCTCGACGAGCTCCTGCGCAACGCCGACACCGCGATGTACGCCGCGAAGACCTCGGGCAGGAACCGCTACCAGTTCTTCTCGACCGACATGAACGATCGCGCCTTCGAGCAGCGCACGCTGGTGCGTTCGCTGAAGAGGGCGCTCGCGCTGGGGCAGCTCAAGCTCTTGTACCAGCCGAGGTTCGCGCTGCCCTCGCGCGAGCTCGTCGGCCTCGAGGCGCTCGTGCGCTGGGAGCACCCGACGCGTGGCTTCCTACCTCCCGGTCAGTTCCTCTCGCAAGCCGAGGAGAGCAGCCTCTCTCCGGTCATCGACGCGTGGGTGCTCGGCGCCGTCTGCGCGCAGATCCAGGCATGGAAGGAGTCGGGGCGACGCGTCGTGCCCGTTTCGTTGAACGTCACCTCGAAGCACTTCCACCGTCCCGACTTCGTCAAGAGCACGCTCGCCGTGCTGCGCGACGAGGGCGTCGATACTTCCCATGTGGAGCTCGAGCTCAGAGAGTCGGCGCTCGCGTCCGACGTCGACGAGGTGCACCACCGGCTCTCCGAGCTCCACGCCGCCGGCCTGCGCGTCTGCATCGACGGCTACGGCAGTGGCTCCTCCTGCCTCGCCGAGCTCGAGCGCTTCCCGCTGCACCGCCTCGATCTCGACGGCAGCCTCGTGCGCCGTCTCGATCGGAGCGCAGGCGCGGAGCGCGTGCTGCGCGCGGCGATCTGCACGGGCAGGATCCTCGGCCTGCGTGTGCTCGGCGAGAACGTGGAGACGGCGCGCCAGGCCGAGCTGCTCGCCGAGATGGGCTGCGACGAGGCCCAAGGCCGCTACTTCGCGAGCGAGCTCACAGCCGAGGAGCTCGGGAGCCACCTCGACTGAGGCCGAAGCGCGCGAGGCACGCTCGGTGATGATGGAGCTTCAGGGCTGCGAGGCGGCGATCTGAAGCGAGGTGTGGTGCATGCACTCGAGCTTCGCGTGCGTGCCTTCGCTCAGCCAGGCGCCGCCCGTGGCGCGCAGGCGGATGTTGCGCGGCCCGCAGCGTACTAGCAGCTTCTGGTTCGTGCGCCCTACGCCGACGCCCTGCACGACGACCTCGGCGTCGACCGCGGAGCTCACCGTGAGGTAGGCCTGGAAGGAGAGCAGGGACGGATCCTTCACTGGCGCCCCCGGCGCTGCGGGCTCGGCGCTCGCCGCTGGCTCCGGCGCCGCGGGCTCGGCGCTCGCCGCTGGCGCTGCGGGCTCGGCGCTCGCCGCTGGCGCTGCGGGCTCGGCGCTCGCCGCTGGCTCCGGCGCTGCGGCTGGTTGCGCGCTCGGGGTGGGAGCGATGTGGGGCGCAGGCTCGGCGGCGGCGCCAGCCTTCGTGGGTGCAGCATCGATCGAGGGCGAGACCTCGACGCCGTCGCTCGTGGCAGCCCAGGGCAGCACGACCCAGCCGAGCGCCACCGCCCCACCTGCGAGCACGAGCAGCGTGGCGAGCCCGCCGAGCAGCAGCCACGGCGCCCGGGCGCGAGCCGGCTGAGCTGGCCCGATCGCTGGGGCCGAGCCATCGGCCTCGGTGCGTGCGGCGACCGAGCCCTGCGCGAGGCCCCCCGCCGACGATCCGGCGACGGGGCCAGGATCGGGCGTGGGACCGAACTGCAAGACCGCCGGCATGTCGTCGTGCATCGCTCCGCCGCCGTCGCGCTCAGCCGCACCGGGCGCACCGAACTGCAGCACCGCAGGCACGTCGAGACTGAGCACCGCAGGCATGTCGTCGGCGACGGGCGCACTCGAGACGAGCGCCGCAGAGCTCGGGACGGCGGGGCTGGGCACGGCCGAACCGGACACGGCGGGGCGCGGCGCCGTCGAGAGCTCGGGAGCGGCGGCCGCCAGCACGACCGGCCTCGGGGCGGCTGGCGCCGTGGCGCCCAGGAGCGCCGCCGCCACGTCGGTCTTCGGGGCGAGCGAAGAGCCCGCGCGCGGCGGCTCGCCGTGCATGCTCGTGTGGATCTTCACCGCCTCGTCGAGCAGGGTCTCCGAACGGAGGCGAGTGCCCGAGTCTTCGAGCGTCGGCTCCTCGTCGGGCTCGGCGCGTGGGTCACGTCCCACAGACTTCGGGTCGCTCGTGCCGGGTCGAGAGGGCTTCGCGCGTGGCGGCACGCCTGCACCGCCGAGTGGCTTCGCGGGCGGAGGCACGCGGCGCCACGCCGAGGCGTCGCGTCCCGCGTCGCCGACCGGCTCGTCGAGCAGCTCGGGCAGCGAGGCAGCGGGGCCATGCTCGTCGCTCGGGCGGCTGGCGCGGCGGATCTGGTCGAGCTCGCGCCTGAGCGCGATGAGCTCGTCCTCGAGGTGAGAGATGCGCTCGTCACGCTTCTGGAGCAGGCCGCGCACGTCGGTGCGCGAGACGGGCGTGCCGGGTGCTGGCTCGGGCCTCGGCGCGCGCAGCTCGGCGAGCTCCTCGGGTGTGAAGGCGAGCTCGGGCTTGGTCTTGGGCCGCTCCTGCAGGTGTGAGTCGATGAAGTCGTCGACGGCGATCTCGGAGGCGCCCTTGGCGATCTCCACGCGCGTCGACGCGAGGGAGATCTTGCGCACGGCGACGCCCCGCTTCGGGGTCGGCCCCGGTCTGGGAGGATCGCTGCGGCCGGCCATACCGCTCTCAGAGATAGCACACGCGCAAGCTCCAGAACGACGCCTGAAGACGTGACCAGAAAAGCCAAACAGCGCTTGGGGCCGGGGCCCCGAGCGCGGCGCGCGGCAGCCGAAGACAGAGAATTCTCCCCCGATTTCTCCGCATCTTCTCGATTTCTGACGAACAACAAGTCGGAAGAGCCGAACCTCTGGGTTCGGCTTTTCCGGACAGACATTGAGCGTCGCTCGGTGACCGGGATGTGCTGCGCATTCGCGAGTGTCCTCTACAGGAGACAGCGCGCCGCGCATTCGCGAGTGTCCTCTACAGGAGACAAGTCGGCGACCCACGACGCGAACGGCCCGAGCTCAGGGGAGCCCGGGCCGCTTCGCATGTTCACCCCTCGCCGCTCCGGCGATGCCGCTCAGGGGTGCGGCGTGCAGCTCGCGCCGGTGAAGTCGGCCGGGCTGCGCGGCTCGAGCTTGTAGTTCGAGAAGCTGAACGCGAGCACGCCGGTGATCGACGTGAAGGTGGAGCCCACGGCGCAGGTGTTGTCGATCGGGCTGTAGAAGCCGTCGTTGATGCGCAGGCCGCCGGTCACGGTGAACTCGTCGAAGTCGCTCGGCGCGTCGGAGTTCTGCACGGTGATCGCCACGGCGCCGATCCTCAGGAGCATCGACTCGTAGGGCTCGGCGGTAGCGGCCGTGGAGAGCGTGGCCGGGTTCGCGATGTCGATCGGGGCGAAGGGCAGCGTGGTGCCGGGGTCGAGCACCGTGACCGAGGGGCCGGTGATCTCGCTGTAGTTGAAGAACTCGACGTAGGTGCCGGTGACCTGCACCTGGTTGCCCACGGCGATGCCGGTCGGCGCGCTGTTCGTGTAGACGAAGATGCCCGACCAGGGGTTCGTCGAGTCTTGCACCGAGTAGCCGTTGCCGGCGATGCCCGTCACGTAGCCCACCACCGAGACCTGGCTGTTCTCGGCGGGGTGGCCGGGCGCGGCGGGGTTGCGCACCGTCGCGATCGGCACGGGCGTGACGGGGCAGGCCGCGCCGCCCGGGTTCGCGACCATGGGGCAGGCGTCGCAGGCGTCGCCCTTGCCGTCGCCGTCGGTGTCGAGCTGCGCAGGATCGAAGGCCTCGGGGCAGATGTCGATGCTGTTGAAGATGCCGTCGCCGTCGACGTCCGCGGCCACGCTCGTGAGCTCGCAGACGATGCCGTCGTCGAGCGGGCAGGGATCGCAGGCGTCGCCCACGCCGTCCTGGTCGGCGTCGCCCTGCACGCCGTTGTCCATCGGGCGGATGGGATCGAAGATCGTGGGGCAGAGGTCGCTCGCGTCCGGGATGCCGTCGCCGTCGCCGTCGGTCGCGGTGATGCCCTGCGCGTAGGTGGCGCGGTAGGGCACGCAGCTCGGCTCGGTGGTGGGCGTCGTGTCGTTGCAGAAGAAGAGCGGGTAGAAGGCCTCGGTGGCGCTGCGCACGGTGGCGAGCGTCTGCCCGGTCTCGCGCTGCACGCAGGCGCGCTTCGGGCGGGTGCAGACGTCGAGCGTCTCGCAGCTCGCGCCGTTGAAGGTGCTCGAGGCGACGATCGCGGCGTCGCCGTAGAGCACGAGCCCACCGCGCAGCACGAGCGCGACGTCTTCCACGCCGGCTCCGATGACCGCACGGAAGTCGGTGCGCTGCGAGGCGTCGAAGACGGCGATGTCGGCCACGTAGCCGGGGCGCAGCGAGCCGATGACGTGCGAGGTGCCCGTGGCCATCGCGGCGTTCTCGGTGACCATGCGCCAGAGCTCGAGGTCGCTGAAGTGCAGGCCGAAGTACTCCTGGTTGAGCTCGTCGGCGCAGCGCAGCTCACGCAGGATGTTCATCGAGCCGGAGGGCATCCAGTCGGTGCCGAGCGCGATCGGGATCGAGAGCGTGTCGATGAGCGTGACCGGCGCGGTGTTGCCGTAGAGCGCGACGTTGGAGCGAGGCGACCAGATGACGGAGGCGAACTCGTCGCGCATCTTGGCGAAGTCGCCCGGGCGCATGCCGACCGCGTGCACGATCGCTGTCTGCGTCGCGAGCACGTCGTTCGCGTTGGCGACCATCGCGTTGGTGTTGCTCGTGCAGACGAACTCGTTGCGCGCCTCGGCGTTGATGCCCTCGGAGACGTGCGGCAGGTAGCCGTCGAGCCCCGCGATGTCGGAGGCCGTCGTGCGGTTCGCGGGGTAGTTGCAGTCGTTCGTGCGGCGCGTGCCGTTGGCGTCGCCGAGCGGGAAGGTGTCGCTGTCGGCGGCCTTCGCCTGCAGCCCCTGGAGCTGGCTCGCGGAGTCGACGTTGCGCAGCATGCCCTGCTGACCACCCGCGCTCGCCGCGCTCGTCGCGCCGCTCATCACGAAGCGCAGCTCGGCGCCGCGTACGACGTTGGCGGGAGCGCCGCTGTTGTAGTCGATCGCGGGCTTCGTCGGGCCGGCGCCGATGCGCCACTCGTGGCGGTGGTCGTAGCGCGTGGTGCCCGGATCGTGAGGCGCGTTGTTCGAGAAGGTGATGTGGTCGTGCGGGTTGATGAGGCCCGGCGAGATCACGCCCTCACCGCAGTTGACGATGCTCGCGCTCGCGTATCCGGGGGCCGAGCTGCAATCGCAGCCTACGCACTGGATGACGCCGCTCGCGTTCACGTAGACGCTGCCGTCGCGGTAGAGCTGATCCGGGCCGAGCACCGTGCCGCGGAGCACGAAGCCGGACGTCCCGCTCGTGCCGACTTCGCAGGTGCCGGTCGACGCAGCGGGCACGGTGCCGGGACAGTCGACCTCGCCGTAGACGGGGGCGACGTAGGGACCCGCGCCGCCGCCACCGCCCTCGCCCCCGCCGCCCGTCGCGCCGCCGCCGGTGCCAGCGCCACCCTCGCCTCCGCCGCCCGACGAAGACGTCGAAGCGCCCTCTCCGCCTGCGCCTCCGGAGCTGCTCGAGCTCGAGCTCGTGGTCGAGCTCGTCGAGCTGTCGTCGCCACAGGCCACGAGAGCGAGCGAGGAGACGAACGCGAGGACGGAGGCGGTGCGGAAGCGTCGAGCAGTGGCCATGCTTCGGCTATACACCGATCGCCCGAGCGCGCACGTGACCATCGCGTGACGCGCGGCGTAATCGTGCTCGCATTCCGAGGCCCATGCCGCTGCTCCCTCTCTCCGGTCTGCCCGCCGACGACGGCTCGGACTGCGTCGCCTGCGGTCGTTGCTGCCACCACGGTCCGAGCACGGTCCAGGTCCACGAGACGGACGAGCAGCGCCTCGGCGAGGAGGCGCTGAGGAGGCTCACGGTCGTCATGGACCGGCCGCCGTACTTCCGGTTCATCGTCAACGAGGGGGAGCGCTGCGGCGCGCTCGACGTATCGACGCCCGGCCGCTACCCCTGCACCATCTACGAGCACCGCCCGGAGGGATGTCGCACGGTCGAGCCGGGCTCACCCTGCTGCCTCGAGGCGCGCAGGCTCGGCCACCTCGGTAGCTCGGTGGAGTTCCTGCGGACCTGAGGCCCGGGCGCGAGCGGGGCTCGCGTCGCGCTCAGCCCGGCGGCAGGTGGAGCGCGAGCTCGGCCTCGAAGTCGCTCGGCCTCGGGCAATCGATCGGGCCCACGCCGAAGCGCGCCGGCAGCTCGAGCCTGTGCGAGTGCAGCATCAGCCGGGGGTAGCGCGCCTGCAGCTCGCGCTCGCCATAACGCAGATCGCCGGCGATCGCGTGGCCGGCGGCGTAGAGGTGGACGCGGATCTGGTGCCTGCGCCCGGTGATCGGCTGGGCCTCGACGAGCGCGTGCGCCTCGCCGAGCCGAAGCACCGAGAGGGCGGTCTCGGAGGCTTTGCCTCGGCGCGCGTCGACGCCCATGCGACCGGAGCCGAACGCGAAGATGGGCTGATCGGCGAGGATCGACTCCCACGACGGGCGGCCGTGCACGAGCGCGAGGTAGGTCTTCTTCACCTCGCGCTTCTCGAAGGCCATCGACAGCTCGCGGTGTGCCTCGGCGGTGCGCGCGAAGAGCACCAGGCCGGAGACCTCCTTGTCGAGGCGGTGCACGACGTAGACCTTCTCGCCGAGCTCGCGCTCGAGCTCCGAGCGCAGGCAGGGCGCGGCGAGGTCGCGCTCGGCGATCGTCGCGATGCCGACGGGTTTGCTCACGGCGACGAAGGCGTCGGTGCGGAGGAGGATCTCGAAGCGGGCAGACATGGGGACGAGCGCAACACGGTAGCCTCCGACGAAGCTCGCGTCGATCGTGATAGCTTGAGACGCTCATGGCGCTCCCTCCCCACCCTTTCACGCTCAGGCAGCTCCAGTACGCGGTCGCGGTCGCCGACGAGCGCAACTTCCACCGCGCGGCGCAGCTCTGCCGCGTGGCGCAGCCCTCGCTGAGCGCGCAGCTCGCGCAGCTCGAAGACGTGCTCGGCGTGCGCTTGTTCGAGCGCGACCGGCGCCGCGTGCTGCCGACCCAGGCGGGCGAGGCGCTCGTCGCGAGGGCGAGGCGACTCCTGCTCGAGGCCGACGACCTCGTGGCGGCGGCGAGGCGCTTCGTCGACCCGCTCTCCGGCACGCTGCGCTTCGGTGTCATCCCGACGATCTCGCCTTACCTCGTGCCCTCGGCGACGAGCGCGCTGCGCGCCGAGTTCGGCTCGCTCGTCGTGCACTGGGTCGAAGACAAGACGCCGAACCTGGTCGAAGAGCTCGAGGCGGGGCGCCTCGACGCGGTGCTGCTCGCGCTCGAGGCGCCGCTCGGCCAGATGGAGCACGCCGTGATCGGCCGCGACCCCTTCGTGCTCGCTGGCGCCGCGGAGCACCCGCTGCTCAGGAGCACCAAGCCTGTCGCGCTCGGCGCGCTCGCCGACGCGGAGGTGCTGCTGCTCGACGAAGGACACTGCCTGCGCGAGCAAGCGCTCGAGCTCTGCGCGACGAGCAGCGCGACGGAGGCCTCGTTCCGCGCGACGAGCCTCTCGACGCTGGCGACGATGGTCGGCGACGGCCGGAGTGTGACCTTGCTGCCCTCGCTGGCGGTGCAGGTCGAGGCAGGGCGCGCAGGGCTGCGCACACGGGCCTTCGCAGAGCCGGCGCCCTTCCGCACGATCGTGCTCGGCTGGAGGCCCAGCTCGCCGCTCGCGGAGCCGCTCACGAAGGTGGCGGAGGTGCTGAAGCGCTCGTCTCCGCTCGGCGGCCTTCGGGTGGACAGGGCGCCCGCGAAGCGCTGAGGCTCACCGGGCGCTCCACCCGCGGCGACGCTCACCTGCGCGGCTTGTCGCGGGCGCGGCGGCGCTGTGCGCGCGTCGCGAGCTTCTCACGGCCGCGGCGCTCCTGTGAGCCGGCGCCGGTCTCTCGCGAGAGCGCGTCGTCGCGTTCGCGCGAGAGGCGCTGCCACGACTCGAAGCGCACCCGTTCGATCGCCCCGCTCTCGAGCGCTTCGCGCACGGCGCAGCCGGGTTCGGCCGCGTGTTTGCAGTCGTCGAATCGGCAACGACTTGCGAGCTCGGCGAGCTCCGGGAACGCGAGCGAGAGCCCCTCGGAGGCCGACCAGAGGCCGATCTCGCGCAGGCCCGGCGTGTCGATGACGAGCGCGCCGCTCGGTAGCGCGACGATGTCGCGCGTCGAGGTCGTGTGCCGGCCCTTGCCCTCGGCGTCGAGACCGCCGGTGGTGCGCGCCTCGTTGCCGAGCAAGCGGTTCACGAGCGTCGACTTGCCCGCGCCGGAGGTGCCGAGCAGGGCCACGGTCGTCTTCGGGCGCAGCCAGGGCTCGAGGCCTTCGAGGCCCGCGCCGGAGAGCGCGCTCACGAGGCGGATCTCGAGGCCGGGCGCGACGCGCCTCACGCGCTCGACGTAGGGCGCGGCGTCTTCGACGAGATCGACCTTGTTGAGCACGATCACGGGCTCGGCGCCGCCGTCGTGAACCACGGTGAGGAAGCGCTCGAGGCGCCGCTCGTTCACGTCGCGCCCGAGGCCGGAGACGACGAACACCACGTCGACGTTGGCCACCACGGTCTGCGGCCTGGGGTCGTTGCCGGGCGCGCGGCGCACGATCGCGCCTCGGCGCTCGAGGCGCTCGCCGAGCCGCCGCGACCCGGGCTCCGCCCCGGGCTCACCGAGCAGGAGCCAGTCGCCGACGACGAGCGCGCGCTCGGCCTCGCGCGGCGCCGGCACGAAGACGTCGCCCGCTTCGGTCGCGACCAGGTAGCGCCCGCGCCGCTCCGAGACCACGCGGCCCAGGTCCTCGAGCGAGCCGCCGAGCTCCGCGACCAGAGACACGATGCGCGGGTCGAGCCCGAGCGACTCGAGGCGAGGGCTCGCGGAGGGGCTCGTATCGCGCGCTTGGGTCATGGAGGGGCGGAGGCCGTGCGCGCGTGTGGAGCAGCTCTCACCGAGCAGGCCGCGGCGGCGCTGGATAGCACAGGCCGAGGCGGCATGAAGCGGTCTGCGTGCATGCGATGCTAACGTCCCGCGCATGAGAGCTTCGTCGTACTCCTTCCGCTTCCTCGGCTCCGCAGCCCTCACCCTGCTCGGCTTCGGCGTGGGCTGCTCCGCGGCGAGCCCCTCGGCGAGCGAGCTGCCGAGCTCGGCGCTCGACCCGGGGAGCTGCGCCCAGGAGCGCGCGAGCTGCCCGGCTGGCAAGAGCTGCAGCGCAGAAGCCGCGGGCAACTACCTCGGCTGCGTCCAGGGCTCCGTGCTCTCGCTGGAGAAGAGCCGCAAACCCGTCGCCGCCTTCGACCGCGCCGCCATCGCGCTGCTCGACCCGACGCTCGACGCGGCGAGCGCCGAGCGCGACGAGCTCTTCAGGATCGCCTCGCGCCTCGCGATGCCCGCGCTCGACGATCTGGACGAGCTCGCCGCCAACGACCGCTGGGATCTCGCCGCACGCAAGGCCGCCTTCGCCTGCGCACCCTGGTACCGCGCCGGGCGCATCTGCCCGGTCGACGGCGAGGTGGCGCGCTACGTCGGTGGCGCGCGGCGCTTCCACCAGTCCAAGGCCAACGAGCTCCGCGCACAGTGGCCGGCCGCAGCCGCGCTGCACGCCTGCGTGGCGGCCTCGGCCGACTGCCCGAAGGAGCTCGCCGCGGCGGGCGACAAGTGGACGATCCTCTCGAAGGCCGAGTACACGGTCAGCGTCGCGAAGACGGCGCCCGGCTGCGAGGAGATCGCCAAAGCCGTCGAGCTGCCTGGCGCGAAGAAGCTCGGCGCGGCGCGCTCGCTCGCCTTCGAGCTGGTGCTGGAGTCGTGTGGCCCGGTCGACGAGAAGACCGCGAAGGAGCCCGTCGACGGGCAGTGTTACTACCCGCCCGGCACCAAGAAGGGCGAGAAGCTGGGGCGCGCGGTCGCGGAGGAGGTGCCGACCGAGCAGGTGGCCGTCGAGAAGGCGAAGCGCACCGACAAGACGAGGTCGTTCGAGGTCGTGGCGCACCTCGCGCTGCCCTCGGCGCCTTCGGGCAGCGACGACGCCAAGAGCCCGCCCATCGTGGCCACGATCACACAGAGCTCGTTCCGGCTCGAGAGCGACCGCTGCTCGGTCGACGGCGCGTGGGCGCCGGCGAAGATCGAGCGCGAGCTCGCCAAGCAGATCGCGGCCCCGATGCCGGCGTGGATCGAGCCGCAGCTCGGCGTGCGCGTCGAGGATCACATGGCGCGCGCGAAGAAGGAGCAGGCCGGAGGAGGCCTGGGCGCGGCCGACCACTTCCACGTGCTCGCGGCGCTCCTCTCGATGAAGAGCGGCGAGGGTACGAGCGAGGTGCCCGCTCCCATCGTGGCTTGGTTCGACGACCGCTTCGGGATCCACGGCGGCTTCCCCGACGGCACGAAGGACCCGGAGCTCGTCGAGACCACGGTGGGTGTGGCCTACAGCTGGCCCGACATCCGCAAGGGCGGGACCCAGGCGGGCAGGGTCTCGGATCAGTGAGCTCCGCGAAGAGACGCCTCCAGGCTCCCGCGCTGGGCTCCGCGCTCGACGCGCATTGGCTCGGGCCGGTGGCGCTCGCCGGCACCGCACACCCCGTCGAGATCGAGACGCGCTCGCTCTACCTGCCGATGCGCGACGGCGCACGGATCGCGATCGACGTGCACCTGCCCAAGCACGCGCAGGCCGGCAGACGCCTGCCCACCATCCTGCGCATGACGCGCTACCTGCGCGCGCTCGCGCACCGGAACCGCATCGCAGACTGGCTCGACGTCGCGAGGACCTTCGACCTCTACGCCCAGATGCGCGCGCGCTTCCTCGCCACCGGCTACGCCTGGGTCGACGTCGACGTGCGTGGCACCGGCGCGTCGAGCGGCACCTGGACCTCGCCGTGGCACGCCGAGCAGGTGCGCGACTCGGGCGAGGTCGTCGATTGGATCGTGAAGCAGCCGTGGTCCACCGGGAGGGTCGGCTCGCTCGGCATCTCCTACGACGGCACCGCGGCCGAGATGCTGCTCGTCGCGAAGCACCCCGCCGTACGCGCCGTCGCGCCGCTCTTCTCGCTCTACGACGTCTACGCCGACGTCGCTTTTCCCGGCGGCATCCACCTCGCGTGGTTCACCGAGGCCTGGGGCCGCTACAACGCAGCGCTCGATCGCAACGCCTTCCACGAGGCCTTCGCGACGCCGATCCACCTCGTCGCGCGCGTCGCGGCGAACGACCCTTCGCCGCGAGGCGCCGAGCGGCTGAGCGCCTGGCTCGGCCGCCGCGACAAGCAGCTCTTCACGCAGCTCACCGAGCGCGTGCTCGGCGCGGCGATCCGAGGCGTGCGAGACGTCGAGCGCCCCGGCGACGGGACCCCCGACGCACGCGCGCTCGCCGATCGAGCGCACAACCTCGACGTGCACGCCGGCGCACGCAAGGTCACCCACCGCGACGACCTCGGCCTCGTCGAGAGCCACCCGGAGCTCACGATCGACTCCTTCAGCCCCCACCACCACGCGAGCGAGCTCCGCGCTTCAGGCGCCGCGATCTACTCGTACAGCGGCTGGCGCGATGGCGCGTACCCGCATTCCGCGATCAAACGCCACCTGGCCGTGGCCACGGCCGGCTCACGCCTCACGCTCGGGCCCTGGGCACACACGGGCAGGCTCGCCATCCACGCCTTCGAGACCGGCCGAGCGAGCGAGTTCGACCACGCCGGGGAGCTCATCGCCTTCTTCGACGAACACCTGCGCGAACGGCCGAGCGTGGGCGACGGCCGGCCCGTGCATTACTTCACGACCGGCGAAGAGCGCTGGAAGGCCTCGTCGAGCTGGCCCCCTCCGGGCTTCGAGCCTGAAGCGCTGCACCTCGCCGCAGGAGGTGCGCTGCGCAGCCCAGCACCCACGACCGAGCACCGCGTGGTGCACCGCATCGACCCTTCGATCGGCACCGGCGAGCGCTCGCGCTGGCGCTCGCTCCTCTCGATGGTGCCGGGCGACTACCCCGATCGCCGAGCACGCGAGGCGCGCCTGCTCGTCTGGGAGAGCGCCGAGCTCGCGCGCCCCGTCGAGGTCAGCGGGCACGCCGAGCTCGTGCTCCACGCTTCCTTCGACCGTGGACCCGACGGGCAGGTCTTCGCCTACCTGGAGGACGTGGCACCCGATGGTTCGATCAACTACGTGACCGAGGGCCAGCTGCGCGCTCGCCACCGCGCGCGCTCGAGCTCCGCCGCCTACCTCACCCCGGGCGTGCCACGCAGCTACGAAGCGCGCGACGCGCGCGAGCTCGAGGGCGACGAGATCGTCGAGCTCGCCGTCTGCCTCTTGCCCTGCTCGCACCTCTTTCGCCTCGGGCACCGTATCCGCATCGCAGTGGGCTGCGCCGACGCCGACCATTTCGCGCCCCCACCCGGACGAGCCACCGAGCTGTCGATCCACATGGGGCCCTCTGCTCCATCCAGGCTCGTGCTGCCCTCGTCGGCTCCGCTCCGCACGCGGCCGAGCGCCGCAGGCTGAGGCGCACGCGCACCGCCCCTCCCCCGCCGGACCATGCCCCCATGCCGCTCCGAGATCACGCCTTCGAGCAGCACGAAGAGGAGCCTCGCCCGAACTGGTTCTTTCGCTTCCGCGTCACGCTGCTCTTGATCGTGCTCGGCGGCGTGCTCGCCTACGCCTACGTCGACCGGAGGCAGCGCGAGTCGAGGCGGAGCTGGGAGCGCACGCTGCGCGTGGCGGTGATCCTCGTCGAGCAGGCGCCGCTCGAGCCCGGCACGAGCTCGGCGCTCGCCGCGCGGATCGATCCACTCGAGGCCCAGCTCGAGGTGGAGATGCGCCGCTACCTGCCTGCTGGCCCGAAGCCCTTCGAGATCGCGCTGCTCGGGCCCATCGTGTCGAACGACGTAGCACCCGCGCCACCCGAGGGAGGCGAGCTGGTGGAGGTCGCCAAGTATCAATGGGCGCTGCGCCAATGGGTGAACGGCATCGACGAAGCGGGCAAGCTGCCGACGCGTGGCTTCGACTCGCGTGTCTACCTGGTGGCGCGCCCGCCCACCGACGCCCGACGCAAGCAGGTCGAGGGCACGAGCGAAGCTGGTGGCCGCGTCGGCGTGGTCTCGGTCGAGCTCGACGCGACCATGGCGGATCTCGCGCTCTTCGTCGCGACCCACGAGCTCTTCCACACGCTCGGCGCCACCGAGCGCTACGCACCGGACGGCAGCGTGCTCATCCCCGACGGGCTCGGCGATCCGCGCCAGGAGCCGCTCTACCCTCAGCGCCGCGCCGAGGTCATGGCGAGGCACCGCGCGCTCTCGCCCACGCAGTCGAAGCCTCCCACCCGCCTCGACGAGCTCGCCGTCGGCGCCGTCACCGCCCGCGAGATCGGCTGGTTGCGATGAAGGCGGCTCAGCCCACCCAGCCGCGCGCGTTCTCGAAGAAGCGCATCCACGGGCTGCGCGCGCCGACGCCAGCGGGTCTGTAGCTGAGCTGCTCGGCGCGGAAGACGCGCTCCGGGTGTGGCATGAGGATCGTCACGCGCCCGTCGGGTGTGGTGAAGGCCGTGACGCCGCCCGGCGAGCCGTTGGGGTTGTGCGGGTAGCGCTCGGCGGGAAGGCCGCGCCCGTCGACGTGCCGCGCGGCGACGAGCCTCCGCGCCGCGAGCTCGTCGAGTTGCGCGGGGCGCGGCGCCCAGGCGCGCCCCTCGCCGTGCGAGACGACGACGGGCAGGCGTGAGCCCGCCATGCCGCGGAAGAAGATCGACGGCGACTCGAGCACCTCGAGCATCGAGAGGCGCGCCTCGAAGCGCTCGGAGCGGTTCTTCACGAACCTCGGCCAGGCCGAGGCGCCAGGCACGATCGACGCGAGCGCCGAGAGCATCTGGCAGCCATTGCACACGCCGAGCGCGAAGCTGTCGTCTCGGAGGAAGAAGCGCTCGAAGGCAGCCCGCGCCTCCGGGTGCAGCAGGATCGATTTCGCCCAGCCGGCGCCTGCGCCGAGCACGTCGCCATAGGAGAAACCACCACAGGCCGCGAGCCCACGGTAGCTCGACAGATCGTCGCTGCCATCGAGCACGTCGCTCATGTGCACGTCGACCGCCTCGAAGCCGGCGCGCTCGAAGGCCGCCGCCATCTCGAGCTGACCGTTGACGCCTTGCTCGCGCAGGATCGCGATGCGTGGCTTCGCGCCGCGACCGATGAAGGGCGCCGCCGGGCTCTCGTCGAGGTCGAAGCTCGCTGCGAGCGTGAGCCCGGGGTCGAGCTCGTCGAGCCGGGCCTCCATGGCTTCGTCAGCGCAAGCAGGGTCGTCGCGCAGGCGCTGCATCGCGTGCGTGAGCTCCGACCAGGTGCGCCGGAGCACGAAGCGGTCGGCGTCGACCAGCGTGCGCGAGCCTGCGCGCACCACGAAGCGCCGCCCGTCGGTGACGCTGCCGATGCGCTTCGCGCAGTCGCCGAGCCCGAGCTCCGCCGCGAGCGCGAGGAAGGCGGCGACGTCGGCGTCGCAGAGCTGCACGACCGCGCCGAGCTCCTCGGCGTAGAGCGCCGCGACCGGGTCGCCGCCGAGCGGCGCGAGGTCGACTTCGAGCGCGGCCCCGCCGGCGAAGGCCATCTCGGCGAGCGTCGCGAGCAGGCCTCCGTCGGAGCGGTCGTGGTAGGCGAGCAAGAGCCCTCGCGCGTTCGCCTGCTGCACGAGCTCGAAGAAGGCGCGCAAGAGCGCAGGGTCGTCGAGATCGGGCGGCTCGACGCCGAGCGCGCCGAACACGTAGGCGAAGATCGACGCGCCGAGCCGGTGCTTGCCGCAGCCCAGGTCGATCGCGACGAGGCTCGTCGGCCCGTGGTCGAGCAGGAGCTGGGGCGTGAGCACGCGCCGCACGTCGCTCACCTGCGCCGCTGCGGTGATCACCACCGAGAGCGGCGAGACCACGGCGCGATCCTCGCCGGCGTCGCGCCAGGTCGTGCGCATCGACATCGAGTCCTTGCCGACCGGGATCGCGACGCCGAGCGCCGGGCAGAGATCCATGCCGATCGCGCGCACCGCGTCGTACAGGCGCGCGTCTTCGCCCGGGTGACTCGCCGCGCTCATCCAGTTCGCCGAGAGCTTCACGTCGCCCAGCTTCGCGACCGGCGCGGCGCACAGGTTCGTGATCGCCTCGGCGACCGCGAGACGCGCAGAGGCCGCCGCGTCGAGCAGCGCCACGGGCGGCCGCTCGCCCATCGCGATGACCTCTCCCGTCGTCGCGTCGAAGCCCGTCGTCGTCACGCCGCAATCGGCGACCGGCACCTGCCACGGGCCCACGAGCTGATCGCGCGCCACGAGCCCACCCACGCTGCGATCGCCGATCGTGACGAGGAAGCTCTTGTCGGCCACCGTGGGGTGCGCGAGCACGCGCCGCACGGCCTCGGCGAGATCCACGCTCGCGGGCTCGAAAGCCTGGGCGGGCGGAGCGAGGCGTGCTCCGCGGCGGACCATGCGCGGCGGTTTGCCGAGCAGGACCTCGAGCGGCATGTCGACCGCGCGGCGGTCGAAGTGCGCGTCGGCGAGCACGAGCCGTCCGTCGTCCGTCGCGTGGCCGACCACGGCATAGGGGCAGCGCTCGCGCTTCGCGATCGCCTCGAAGCGCTCGAGCGTGCCCGGGCGCAGCGCGAGCACGTAGCGCTCCTGGGCCTCGTTGCACCAGAGCTCGAGCGGCGACAGGCCGGGCTCGTCGGTCGGGATGGCGCGCAGCTCGAAATGGGCACCTCGCCTGCTCTCGTGCACGAGCTCCGGCAACGCATTCGAGAGCCCACCCGCGCCGACGTCGTGGATCGAGCCGATGGGGTTGTCGTCGCCGAGCGCGGTCAATCGATCGATGACCTCCTGGCACCTGCGCTGGATCTCCGGGTTGTCACGCTGCACGCTCGCGAAATCGAGCGCCTCGCTCGAGCTGCCCGAGGCGACGCTCGACGCCGCGCCGCCGCCGAGCCCGATGAGCATCGCCGGGCCGCCGAGCACGACGATCGGCGCGCCGACCTCGATCTCGCCCTTCTGCACGTGCCCCGGGCGCACGGTGCCGATGCCGCCGGCGAGCATGATCGGCTTGTGGAAGCCGCGCACCTCGCTGCCCTCGGGCCCCCTGACTTCGAGCTCGAAGCTGCGGAAGTTGCCGACGATCGCGGGCCTGCCGAACTCGTTGTTGAACGCGGCGCCACCGAGCGGGCCGTCGAGCATGATCTCGAGCGCGCTCGCCATGCGCGAGGGTCGGCCGTGATCGCGCTCCCAGGGCCGCGGCAGCTCGGGCACGAAGAGCTCGCTCGTGGTGAAGCCCACGAGGCCGGCCTTGGGTTTGGAGCCTCGACCGGTCGCGCCTTCGTCGCGGATCTCGCCGCCCGAACCGGTGGCCGCGCCCGGGAAGGGGCTGATGGCCGTGGGGTGGTTGTGCGTCTCCACCTTGAGCAGGAGGCAGGCCTCTTCGTCGAGGCGCTGGTACCGGCGCGACTCGGGGTCGGCGACGAGGCGCGTGGCGCGTGGCCCCGCGAAGACGGCGGCGTTGTCCTTGTAGGCGCTCAGCACACCCTCGGGGCTCGCCTCGGTGGTGTGGCGGATCATCGAGAACAGCGAGCGCGGCATGCGCTCGCCGTCGAGGTAGAGCTCGGCGTTGAAGATCTTGTGCCGGCAATGCTCGCTGTTCGCCTGCGCGAACATCATGAGCTCCACGTCGGTGGGGTCGCGACCCATCGCGGTGAAGGCCTCGACCAGGTAGTCGATCTCGTCGGCCGCGAGCGCGAGCCCGAGCTCGCGATCGGCCTCGACGAGCGCCTCGCGCCCGCGTTCGGCGAGCGGCACGGCCCCGAGCGGACGAGGCGCATCGTGGTGGAGCAGCCTCGCGAGCTCCGCCTCGCTCTCGAGCACGGACTCGGTCATGCGATCGTGGAGCGCGGCCTCGAGCGCTCGGCGATCGTCGACGCGCCCCTCGACGACGTAGCGCGTGCCGTGCTCGAGGCGCTCCACCGAAGCGAGCCCGGCCACACGCGCGATATCCGTCGCTTTGGACGACCACGGCGAGCGCGTACCGACGCGCGGCACCACCCAGAGCGAGAACCCCGCGGCGGGCGGGGCCTGCTCGGGCCCCACGAAGGCGAGCAGCTCACCGAGGATCGCCTCGCCCGCTGCATCGAGCGGCGACGCGAGCTCGACGAGGTAGACGCGCCGCGCGCCGAGCGCGCTGACGGCGGGGTTCTGCGCGCGGACGCGTTCGAGCCGCCGCGCGAGCGCACCGGGAGAGAGCGCAGGCCCACCGTCTTTGACGAGCATGCGGCGAGAGGTGCCGCACCGGGCGCCGTGCGGCAAGCGTCTCGGTCGCGAAGGGCGCGACGCTGCGCCCGCAGGAGCCTCAGCGCAAGAGCGCGAGCAGGCTCTGGGCGAGCGAGGCGGCGCGCTCGCGCAGGCGGCGAGGCCGGTCGCAGACGAGCTCGAAGATGCGCGCGTCCTGCGCGCGTGAGAGCAGGTAGTCGTCGCTCGTGCGCAGCTCGTCGACGAGCCCGAGCTCCACGGCGCGGCTGCCATACCAGTGCTCCCCCGTCGCGACGGACTCGATCTCGAGGCCGGGGCGCATGTCGACGACGAAGCGCTTGAAGAGCTCGTGCGTCTCGTCGATCTGCTCCTGGAGCTTGGCGCGACCTTCGTCGGTGATCGTGCCGAAGAGGCTCACGGGGCGTTTGTGCTCGCCGGCCGTCACGTCTTGGTAGTCGATGCCGAGCTTCTCGATGAGGCGGTGCGCGTTCGGCACGGGCGCGACGACGCCGATCGAGCCGACGACAGCGAAGGGCGCGGCGAGGATCTTCTGCCCGACGCAGGCCATCATGTAGCCGCCGCTCGCGGCGATCTTGTCGACGCACACCGTGAGCGGGATGCTCTTCTGCTTGAGGCGCGCGAGCTGCGAAGCGGCGAGGCCGTAGCCGTGCACCGCGCCTCCGCCGCTCTCGAGACGGAGCACGACCTCGTCGCCCGGGCGGGCGATGCCGCTCAGCACGGTGATCTCCTCGCGTAGACCCTCGGTCTCGCTCGCGAGCACGTCGCCCTTGAAATCGAGCACGAACACGCGTGCTTCGGGGCGCTCGGCGAAGACCTTCGGCTTCGGGGCGCGCCGGAACAGGCGCTTGGGTTTGTGCGCGAAGTCGAGCGCCGCGCCGAGCGCCTCGACGTTGCGCCGCCAGCGCTCGCTCACCTCGACGAGCCGCACCACCGGCTCGCTCGAGCGCCGCATCCGGAGCTGCGACATGAAGACGCCGACGCAAGCGACGAAGGTGAGGAAGACCAAGAGCGCCTTGCCGGCGAACTCCGCGAGCGCCCAGACGTGATCCATCGCGCGGGCGTAGCCTCCCGCGGCGCTCCGAGCAACCGCGAGCGAGCGCCGCCGCGCTGCGCTATACGCCGCGCATGCGCCTCTCGGACATCGACTGGGCGAGCTGGCAGCCCAAGGACAGGGCGACGCTCATCTTCGTGGTGCGGGGCGGCGAGGTGCTGCTCATCCGCAAGAAGCGCGGCCTGGGCGCAGGCAAGGTGAACGCGCCGGGCGGCCGCCTCGAGCCGGGCGAGTCGCCGCTCGCCTGTGCGCTGCGCGAGGCGCAGGAGGAGCTCTGCGTCGAGCCCTTCGGCGTCACGCACCACGGCGAGCTGAGCTTCCACTTCGTCGACGGCTACACGCTCTACGCCGACGTGTTCCGCGCCGAGGGCTGCACGGGCGTCGCGACCGAGACCGACGAAGCGGTGCCCCTGTGGACACCGCTCGAGGCGCTGCCCTACGACGAGATGTGGGCCGACGATCGCCTTTGGCTGCCGCTCCTGCTCGAGGGCAGGCGCTTCGTCGGTCGCTTCGTCTTCGACGCCGACGCCATGCTCGACCACGAGCTGGTGGTCGAGCCCGGCTGAGCTTCGGCGCCGACCAGTTCAGTGCGCGGCCGGAGCGGCGGCGGAGGCGCTCGCAGCGGGCGCGCCCGAAGCGGCACCGGGCGCGCCGGAGGCGACGCCGTGCGCGCCCGAAGAGGCACCGGGCGCGCCGGAGGCGACGCCGTGCGCGCCCGAAGCAACACCGTGCGCGCCTGGCTTGTGATCACCGCTCGTGCCGCCCGCGTACACCGCGTAGACGAAGCCGACGGCGAGCACGATCGTCGCGAGGATCGACGTGATGCCGGGGTGATCGAAGACGAAACCTTGCGACTCGGTGCTCTCGGGGGCGTGCGCGGCCATGTTGCTCCCGTGGTAGCGAAGCTCGGCGCGCGCCGCCAGTCGAGATCGACCGTTCAGCCCTGCGCGAGCGCGGCGTCGATCGCCTTGCGCAGCTCGGGGCTCTCGGGCGCGACCGAGCTCGGGAAGGCCTGGATCACCTTGCCGTCCTTGCCGACGAGGTACTTGTGGAAGTTCCACTCGGGTGCGCCCGCGGCGGTACCGAGGCGCTTGTAGAGCTCGGAGGCGGCTTCGCCCTTGGTGACGAGCTTCTCGAACATCGGGAACTCGACGCCGTAGTTCTTCTCGCAGAAGGCGGCGATCTCGGTGCTCGAGCCCGGCTCCTGGGCGCCGAAGTCGTTCGACGGGAAGCCGAGCACACTGAAGCCCTTCGGCCCGAGCTCCTCGTGCAGCGCCTGCAAGCCCTTGTACTGGGGCGTGTAGCCACACTCGGAGGCGACGTTGACGACGAGCAGCACCTTGCCGGCGTAGGCGGAGAGCTTCTCGCTGCTGCCGTCGAGGCGGCGCAGCTCCAGGTCGTGGATCGAGGTCATCGCGGAGACTCCTTGGGCTTGGGGTGCGGAATCGCTCTGCTTCGCGCTCGAAGCGCCGGGCGCGGCGTCGGTCGTCGAGGAGCAGGCCGAGAGGAAGACGGAAGTGAGGGTGAGAGCGAGCGCGGCGGCGGGGGACGGCGTGGAGCGCATCGGGGTGTGCGTAGAGGTAGGCCGTGCTTCGCCGAGGTCAAGGGGCGGAAGCCCGCCGAGTGCGCGGTCCGCCCGCGCGCTCAGGCGCCGCGATCGAAGCCGAGCCCACCGATGAACTCGCGCAGGATCGAGGTCGGTGGCACGTGATCCGGGTAGATGGTGACGAAACGATCGAGCAGCGAGAGCAGACGGAAGGCGGTCGCGTAGGCGGGATCGCTCGACGGCACCTCGAGCAGGTAGCGCTCGGCGTAGACCTTGAGCACGCTGAGCTCGTAGACGAGCGAGGTGTCGAAGACCTCGTCGGCGTGGCTCTGGAAGGGGAAGATGTTGCGTCGCTCGCCGGCGCGCACCGCGGGCCAGCGCTTGATGTTCATGGCGGCCGTCGCGCCTCGCGTGTGGCGATCGCGCACGATCCTCCGCAAGAGACGCACGTCGGAGGCGCTCACGCGCGAGACGCGATCGAAGGGCAGCTGCGCGAGCGGACAGACGAAGACGCGGAAGAGGCTCGAGGTGGGCACCGAGGCCAAGAGCTCGGGGTTCAGGCCGTGGATGCCCTCGAGCATGAGCACCTCGCGCGGCCCGAGGTGGATCTCCGGGCCGCCCGAGGGGTCGCTCTTGCCGGTGGAGAAGTCGTAGTGCGCCGTCTTCACGCGCTCACCACGCAGCAGACGATCGACGTGCTCGCTCAAGAGCTCGAGGTTCAGGGCCCGGAGCGACTCGAAGTCGTACTCGCCGGCCTCGTCGCGCGGGGTCTTCTCGCGGTCGACGTAGTAGTCGTCGAGCGAGAGCCCCACGGGGATGAGCCCGTCGACCTGCAGCTGCACGCGCAGCCTGCGGATGAAGGTCGTCTTGCCCGTCGACGAGGGGCCAGCGATCGACACGACGCGCAGCGCGTCGGCGTGCGAGGCGATGCGATCGGCGATCTGGCTGATGCGCTTCTCCTGGAAGCCCTCGCTCACGCGGATGATCTGCGAGACGTCGCCTCGCACGCAGGCCTCGTTGAAGGAGCCCACGCAGTGGACGCCGAGCGCCGAGAGCCAGCGCGCCTGCGCCTCGGTCATGGCCGCGGCCTGCTTGGAGACGATGCGCGCGCGCGCCGCGATGCCCGTCGAGAAGGAGCGCGGAAACATGCCCTCGAGCGGGGGTGGTGGGTCGGAGCCACGCGAGCCGCCGTCGCGCCCGTGCACGAGCAAGAGGCCGTCTTCGTCGGGCACGACGTCGAAGCCCTCGAGCCGGCCGGTGCGCTCGACGAAGGGCCACAGGGCGACGGCGTAAGCGTGGCCGTAGCTCGAGAGCGGCACGGCCGGGTCTCGCCAGGTCTTGAGCAACGCGCAGGCGCGCGTCCAGCCCTGGGCGGTGAAGTAGGCGCGCGCCTCCTCGAGCGTCCACAGCTCGTCGCGCAGCGGCACGTTCTCGTTCACGAGCTCGCGCAGCTTGCGATCGAGCACGAGGGCGAGCTCGGGCAGCGCTTCACGCGGCACGCCGTCGACGCGCACGCGCTGCGCGAAGCCGACCGAGTGGTCCATCTGCAGCTGCAGCGTGGGATCGTGGCGGTGGGCTGCCTCGACGAGCGCGAGCGCCAGGGAGTGGCGTCGGATGCGCTCACCCTCCCAGTGGGCAGAGCTGAGCGGCTCGAGCACCACGTCGCTCGAGAGCGGCGTCGCGAGCGACATGGCGCGCCGATCGACGAGCGCCGCGACGACCGCGTGGCCGTCGACCGAGTCGGGCAGGAGCGCGCCGGCGATCGTGCCCGTGGGCACACGCAGCGTGCTCGCGCCGAGGCGCACCTCGATCTGGGCGCGACGCGGCAGCGAGCGCTCACGCAGCAGCGTACCGACGTTGTCGGTCATCTCCACGAGGCGGTCGGCGAGATCTCCGACGAGCGCGTGCACGAGCCAGAGCGCGAGCCTGGGCTCTTCGTTCGTCATCGCGAGGTAGCGCTCAGGCGTGAGACGCAGGAGCTGGAGATCGCTCGTCGCCGACACCGTCGCGGCGCGCGAGCGCTGCGTGATGAGCCCGAGCTCCCCGAGCTGCCCGCCCGGGCCGAGCTCCCCCACCGCGAGGCCCTGCCGCACGATCTTCGCGTGCCCCTCGACCACCAGATACATGGCGCGATCGTCGTCGCCCTCGCGCACGACGACCTGCCCGGCAGGGACCGCCACGAGCTCGAAGTAGGCTCGGATGAGCGCGCGCTCTTCCTCGGCGAGCGAGGCGAAGAAGGGGTGCGGTGGTACCGACTGCCCGCGGTGCGTGGGCGGCTCGATGAGGGTGTCGGGCATGAAGGTCCGAGACGCTAGCGCAAGGCGCCTCGCGACTCACGCGCCGCGCGCTCGGTCAAGGACGCGGGGCGCAGCGCTCGATCGCGGCGCGCAGGCGCTCCACGTAGCCCTCCACGGCCGGATCGTCGCGGTGGCAGATCGTGCCGTCGGCGGCGACCACGAGCGTCGTGAAGCGGCTGATGCCGAGCGGGCGCACCACGTTGCTGCCGTCGTCGACCACGAGCCCCTCGTCGACCCTGTAGCGCCGGGCGTAGTCCTCGCTCGCGCGTACGTAGGCCACGTTGCTGATGGGCACGCCCGACGGGATTCGCTCCTCGGCGACGTGTCGCTTCCAGGCCTCGAAGGAGGGCATGCAGTCGGCGCAGCCCTCGAGCCACACGTTGACGAGCTGCACGCGCCCCGTGGGTACGAAGGCCACCGCCTTGCCGTCGATCGCGCGTAGACCGCGTGGCGCGGGCGAAGTCGGTGGAGCGGGCGCGGGCGCGGGCCTCACCTCCACCTGTTGGACCAGCTCCTCGTACCGACGCTGCTCCCAGGCACCGTAGAGCGTCGCCGCCGCCACCAGCGCGAGCGCGCCGAGCAGCGCCCCCGCGGCAGCGGCGAGCAGGTGCGTGCCGAGCGAGCCCACCGGCCGCGTCACGCGCACCGGCTCGAGCACGGGCAGCGCCGCGCGCTCCTCCGGCGCCTCGAGCTCCGACATCGGTGGTGGGATGTCCCGGTCGTCGTCGTCGTCGTAGCGCATCTACCCGGCCCTCGACCCGCGCCGCCTTTGCCTCTTCCGCGGCGCCCTCGAGAGGCTACCATCCGCGCCCATGCTGAGCGCCATCGGACATGGGCTGGGGTTTCGTCGCGACTGCCCGGACTTCCGGGATCTGAGCTTCGAGGATCACGAGATCCAGGGCATCTTCCGCATCTCCACGCCGTACAAAGCCGCCACTTCGCCGGGCGCGGTGCTGCCCGCGAGCATCGACCTGCGCAAGTGGTGCACCCGGGTCCGCCACCAGGGCGCGCTGCACGCCTCGACCGCCTTCGCCGTGACGGGCCTCATCGAGTACTTCGATCGCCGCGCCTTCGCGAAGCACAGCGACTACTCCGCGCTCTTCCTCTACCGCGCGACGCGCGACCTGCTCGGCATCTCGGGCGACGACGGCGCCGAGCTGCGCAGCACGCTGAAGGCCCTGCAGACCTTCGGTGTGCCCTCCTCGCAGCTCTACCCCTACCTACCGGAGAAGCAGGCCGACGCGCCGCCCGCCCATTGCTACTCCTTCGACGAGCAGTTCCGTACGATGCGCTACTTCCGCCTCGACGCCTCGCTCGCCGACCCGAAGGCCACCCTGCTCAACCTGCGCCGCTGCCTCGCCGCGCGCATGCCGGCCGTCTTCGGGCTGTCGATCTACAGCTCCTTCCCGCTCGCTGGCGAGGGCCACGAGATCACCATGCCCGAGCCCGGCGAGCGCATGCTCGGCGGTCAGGCCCTGATGGCCGTGGGCTACGACGACGAGCGCATGATCGGACCCGATCAGGGCGCGCTGCTCGTGCGCAACTCCTGGGGCCCCGACTGGGGTGACAAGGGTTATGCCTGGCTGCCCTACCGCTACGTCGAAGAGGGGCTCGCCGTCGATTGGTGGACCCTCGTGCGCAGCGACTTCGTGAACACCGACCTCTTCAATTGACGCTCTCGCGTCCAATGGCGCGGGCCGGCCTGCTCTTCGCCGGCTCGCTCGCCCCGTGCACGGCCGCGTGCACGGGGGGCGCGATGCCCCCAGCCTGTGCGCTCGACCTGCGCGACTCGATGCCCGCCGAAGCGCCCATCGGCGGGCCCTGGGGCGAGCCTTCGATGCGCTTCGTCGTGCTCGGCGACGCCGGCACCGGCTACCCGGCGCAGGCCGAGGTGGGCGCCGCGCTGCGCGACTACTGCGAGGCCGTCGGCGACTGCGAGCTCGCGCTCTACCTGGGCGACAACATCTACTGGAGCGGCCTCTCGGGTGATCCGGAGGAGCGAGCGGCACAGCTCGAAGCACGCTTCTACGCGCCCTATGCGGGGCTCGACTTGCCCTTCTACGTCGTCGTCGGCAACCACGATCACGGGCTGCTCGGGCTCTCACTCGGACACGCGCTCGGCGCGAGTGACGCCTTCGAGACGGCGCTGCTCCAGGTGGGCATGGGCCGTCCGGGCGAAGACGAGCTCGCCCGCTGCGCGCTCGGCGCGCGTGGTCGCAGCGCCGCTGCCTGGTGCATGCCCGCGCTCGACTACGCGGTGGATACGCGCCTCGCGGGCTTCATCGCCTTGGACACGACGCCGCTGCTCTGGGACCGGCCAGGCTGGAGGCTCGCCGCGAAGACCGTGACCGGGAGGCGCTACCTGCACCAGCTCGCCCAGCGGCCCTGGCGCTTCCTCTACACCCACCACCCCCTGCGCTCGATCGGCAAACACGGCGAGGCCGGCGCCTACGCGTGGATCGAGGGCTACGACGAGGGCCGGCGCATCCGCACGCTCTACGAGCGGCTCGGCCCCGAGGTCGACGTGATCTTCAATGGTCACGATCATCACCTCGAGCTCAGGCCCAAGCGCGAGGGCTGCGTCGAGCCTGCGACGGTCGTCTCGGGCGCGGGCGGCAAGACGAGCGCGCTCGCGCGCGACCCCGCCGAGGTCGAGCGTGTCGGAGGCGCCGCCCTGGAGCGCCCCGGCTTCTTCGCGGTGCGCCTCGACGAGCACCAGCTGGAGATCGAGCTCCGCACCGTGGAAGCCGGCGCGAGCGTCGCGCGATCGATCTGGTGTGCCGAGAAGCACACGCCTGGTGGCGCGGCGTCGTGGCGACGAGGCGCCTGCGCAGAAGCTAGGGCAGGCAGCGATCTCCGACCGCGACCCTGAGCTCCTTCCAGCCGAGCTCCGCCATGTAGACCCCCGACGAGCCGGTCAGCCCGAGGCTGCGGCTCCCGCTGAGCCCGAGCTTGGCGCTCACGGTCGCGGCCGGCGAGCTCGGATCGGGCCCCTCGTGCACCGCGAGGGTCACGAGCCCACCCTTCACGCTGAGCTCGACGAGGCGCTCGCCGGGCGCACGCTTCAGCTTCTCGCGCGCAGGGGGCTCGTCCATGAAGGGCACACCCTCCTGGCCCTTCCAGAGCTCGGCGTAGAAGAAGGGCTGCTCCATGGGGAAGTGGATGCCAGCCGCGACGATCGGCTTCTGCGGCACGCCGAGCGCCGGCCCACCGCCACCCGGCTCGGTCGGAGCATCACCGTCGACGAAGGTGATGGCGACACCGTCGGCGAACTGTTCGAGCTTGGCGCCCTGGAGGAGCACCGCGCTGAGCTCGAGCTCGCTCGTGTCGACGCGCCCGGGCAGCCAGGCGCCGCTCACCTGGGACTGCTGCCGGAGCAAGCTGAGCGCCTCCCCTTCGAGCTTCGCTTCACCCACGAGCTGGAGCCCACTCCAAGCCACCGGCTTGCACTTCGCGGCGCGCGGCGCGATCGGCCCCTCCGACCTCTTCGAGCCCTCCGTCCGAGCGGACTTGGAGTCGCTCTCCTTCTCCTCGCTCTTGCCCTCGGCCTTCTTGGCGAGGTCGCAGCCGGCGGAGAGAATCGATGCGACACATAGCAGTTGCGGGATCCAGGGGCGCATGCCCCGACGGATAAGCCACGGAGATCTCGCATGTCCAGCCCGAAACACGGCGCGACGATCGAACCAGGTTCGCGCATCTGGACTCGACGCCTCGCGGCGCGCGTCGACGCGCGCCACCTCGCTCTGCCGAGCGGCGTTCAGCCCACGTCTTCGTCTTCGTCGAAGAGGTGCCAGTGGCGCGGCTCCTCGAACACCGCGCGATGCTCCGACTGCCTCGCCCCGACGGCGACGATGACGATGCGGTCTTCCTCGCGCAGCTCGAAGCCTCGAGCCTCGAGCGCCTGCACGACCTCCGGCGCGCCGAGCAGGCGCACCGAGACGCTCGCCGCGCCGCGCGCATAGAGCGAAGGCAGCAAGAGGTCGAGCAGCGGGCCATAGGCGCCCTGGTGTCCGAAGAGATCGCGCAGATGCGCCGTCTTGGTCGTGCGGTCGAGCTCGACGACCGCGTAGGCGAGCATCGCGCCTTCGCGGGAGGGCGCCGGCGCGCGCCTCGAGAGCTTCGCGATCGTGGCGCGTGGGTAGCGCCATCTCAGGAAGGCGCTCGTGCGCTCGCCTACGATCGCATACTCGGAGCGCGCCTCCTCCCAGAGTCGATCGAAGCCCTCGTCGAAATGGTCGGACCAGTCGAGGCGGTGGCTCGCCGCGCTGAGCAGCAGGCCTCGGGCCTTCGACGAGAGCCCCACCACGTCGAGCAGCGCACCCGCGAGCCGAGCGACGCGCGGCCGCTGGAGCGCGCGAACGGCGAGCGGTGGCAGTCGAGGCAGACGCTCGGCGACGCGGTGCACGTAGCCTTCGTGGTGGAGCACGTGCGCATAGCGGCGCATGCGCCCGAGCAGTCGGAAGCCCGCGCGCAGCATGGTGCGGTCGGCCTTCGGGTTGGGGAAGCCGTAGGCGACGTCGTAGTCGCGCGAGGCCGCCGCGTGCACGGCGCGCGTGAGCTGCAGGGCGGGCAGGAGCCGGCGGTGCTCGACGTCGACCGCGAGGTCGCCGATCACGGCGAACCGCGCGCTCCGGCCCGCCGCCCAGTAGCGGCGTGGGAGCACGCCGCAGGTGCCGACCTCGCTCGCCGAGCCTCGCTCGTCGATCGCGCGCAGCATGAAGACCTGGTCGCTCGACAGGGGCGACGCGCGGTAGAGCCAGTCGAACTTCGCCTCTGGCGCGAGCTCGAGCGCGAGGTTGTCGCGCCAGATCCGGCAGAGCGCCTCGCGGTTCTGCTCCGGCGCCTCGGCGTAGACCTCGTACTGCAAGCTCATGGCCAGGCTCGGGAGATACCACGGGGCCAGTCGAGCTGGCAGAATGCGCGCATGCCCGCCGACGACAGCGCAAGCGTCGAGCCTCGAGCGCCGTGGACGCGCCGGCGTGTGCTCGCGGCGGCCGGCTCCCTGGCCGGGCTCGGCGCCCTCGGGTTCGGGCTGCGCCACAGGCTCATCCAGCGCGTCGCGGCGGTCACGCAGCTCGGCTCCTTCACCGAGGCGCCCTCCGAGCCGAAGCACGACCCCGAGCTCGACCGCACGACGATCGCGGTCTCGCGCGAGCTCGGCCCGGCAGCGAACGTCGACCACGTGCTCGCCAAGCTCGGCGGCATCGAGGCCTTCGTCGGCAAGGACGACGTCGTGATCGTCAAGCTGAGCGCCCAGTGGTGGAACCAGGGCATGACGAACGTCGCCGCTGCCCGTCGGCTCATCGAGCAGGTACTCGAGCGCCCGGGCTTCGAGGGAGAGGTCATCGTCTTCGAGAACACCCACTTCCGTCTGCCCGACGGCTCCGGCCTCTCGCGCGCCTGGGTGGCCGAGTCGGAGCGCAACGTCGACGTCGCGGGTTGGACCAAGCTCGGCGACCTCATGCCTTACTTCGCCGGCAGGCAGCGCGCGCCCGTCTCCTTCGTCGGCCTCGTCGACGCCGGGCCGAGCGCGCTGTCGGGCGACGCCTGGCACGACCCGGAGCGGCGCTACGGCGTCTACGGCGGCGACGAGCGCGGCCCGATCCCCGCGGGTGACCCGCGCGACGGCTACCACTGGGACTTCGAGCGCGGTTTCCACCTCGCGCGCAGCTGGGTCGACGAGGCCCGAACACCCCTGTCCTGGCCGCGCTTCACCTCCCCCGCGACGGGGCTCGTGGTCGACCTTCGCGACGGCGTGCGGTGTCGCGAGGGCGGCAAGCTCGAGCCCGCGGGTCGCAAGCTCAGCTGGATCAACCTCACGACGGCGAACGAGCACGCCGCGACGGGCCTCACGGGCGCCTGCAAATCGACGATGGGCGTCGTCGACATGAGCGCGGGCGCGCTCGGCACGCACCCGCTCGCGCGAGGCTGGGCCTCGGTGCACTACTTCGGGCGAGGCAGCCCCTCGGCGAGCTGGCGCATGGCGGGACCACTCGCGCACTTCGCCAGGGAGGTGCGCGCGCCCGACCTGATCCTCGCCGTCGCCGAGTGGGTGGCCTTCGCGCCCGAGGGCTGGGACGACGAGCGCGAGGATCGCAGGCACGCGGCGGCGAGCTGCGCGCAGAAGCGCTGTGTCGTGGGCGGCCGGGATCCGGTCGCGATCGACGCGTGGATCGTGCGCCATCTGATGGCCGAGCTCCCGAGCGCGGGGCGTCTGCGCATGCTCGACCTCGACGAGCCCGACGCGATGGTCACGAAGTTCCTGCGGTACTACAGAGAGGTGCACGGCCGGGGCGCGCTCGACCCGGCGCTCGTGCAGGTCGTGTGAACCGCCACCTCTCGCCGAGGAGCCTCCGATGACGTTCTCCGCCTCCGTTCTCGACATCGACGCCCGGGCGGAGGTCGAGCGCATCGTCGAGGTGCTGCGCCGTCAGGTCGGGCAGGTCTTGCGCCGCCGAGGCGCGGTGATCGCCCTCTCTGGAGGCATCGACTCGAGCGTCGTGGCCGGGCTCTCGGCGCGCGCCTTCGGGCCGCAGCGCTGCCACGGGCTGCTCATGCCGGAGCGCGACTCCTCGGCGTCGACGCTCGCGCTCTCGCGCTCGGTCGCGGAGGCCTTCGACATGCCCTACGCGGTCGAGGACATCACGCCCACGCTCGAGGCCATCGGCTGCTATCGCAGGCGCGACGAGGCCATCGCCTCGGTCGTGCCGGGCTACGGCCCCGACCACAAGTCGAAGATCGTCCTGCCCGGCGCGGAGGCCGGCGCCGACTACAACCTCTACTCGCTCGTCGTGGAGCGCCCGAACGGCGCCATCGAGCGGCACCGCCTGCCGCTCGCGCCCTACCTGCAGATCGTCGCCGCCACGAACTTCAAGCAGCGCATCCGCAAGACGCTCGAATACTACTGGGCCGATCGCCTGCACTACGCCTGCACCGGCACGCCGAACAGGCTCGAGTACGACCAGGGCTTCTTCGTGAAGAACGGCGACGGCGCGGGCGACATCAAGCCCATCGCGCACCTCTACAAGTCGCAGGTCTACGCGCTCGCGGCCGAGCTCGGCGTGCCCGCCGAGGTGCGCGGGCGGGCGCCGACGACCGACACCTACTCGCTCACGCAGGGCCAGGACGAGTTCTACTTCGCGCTGCCCTACCGAGAGATGGACCTCTGCCTCTACGGCAAGAACCACGGCGTCGACCCTGGCGAGGTCGCACGCGCGACGGGCCTGCGCGAGGAGCAGGTGGCCTGGGTCTACGCCGATATCGACAAGAAGCGCAGCACCACACGCTACTTGCACGCCCGCCCGCTGCTCGTCGAGGACCCGCTCGCGGGCACGCCGGGCCACGGCGATTGAGCGAGCGCCTCGCTCAAGCGGCGATCGTCGTCTTGCGCAGGACGAAGGCGGCGATCGCGTCGATCGTGCCGAAGTTCTCGGCCGAGAGCTCGTCGTCGCTCGTCTTCACGCCCCAACGAGTCTCGATCAGATCGACGATCTCGAGGATCCCGGTGGAATCGACGACGCCCGACTTCACGAGCGGCTGATCCCGAGCGGGCGCGGCGCCCTCGTCGCCGAAGAGGAAGTTGTCGACGATGAACTTCCGGATCTCCTGCCGCACGAGGGTATCGCTCACGGCCACACTCTACTCCGTCGTCGCCCGAGCCGCCTCTCTCGTGTCGACCTCGACCGCGCCGCCCGGCCGGGACATGCTCGCAAGGACATGACGGAGAGCGCCGCGAGCCCGCGCCTCGCACCCGAGACGCTGTTCGACCTGCTCCGCGTGCACCTCGCGCACGAAGGCGGCGATCGCCCCCTGCTCGTCACGACGGAGCGCAGCTACTCGTCGCGCGACGTCGACGAAGCGAGCGCGCGCCTCGCGGCGTGGCTCCTCCACGTGGGCGTGAAGCCAGGGGATCGCGTCGTGGTCGATCTGAAGAACGGCGTCGAGGCGGTGGTCTCGCTCTTCGCCGTGGCGCGCGTCGGGGGCGTCACCGTGTGCGCCACGCCGCAGTGGTCGATCGCGCAGCTCTCGCACCTCATCGCCGACGCCGGCGCCGAGGTGCTCATCACGAGCGACGTACGCGCGAGGCAGCTGCGCGACGCGCGCCCTGCCGAAGTGCTCACCGTGGGTGGCGTCTCGGAGGGCGCGACGCCCTGGTCCGCCGTCGAAGGCGCAGGAGCGCCGAGCACGCTGCCCGAGCTGGCGCCGCCCGCAGCGGAGGACCCGGCTGTGCTCATCTACACCTCCGGCACGACCGGGCTGCCGAAGGGCGTCGTGCACCCGCACAAGAACCTCGTCGATTTCGCGCGCATCGTGTCGAGCTACCTCGGCAACACCGCCGACGACCGGCTGCTCTGGGTGCTCGGCTGGAGCTTCGGCTACGGCATGTCGCAGCTGCTCACGATGTGTCAGGTCGGTGGGCGGCTCATCCTGCCCGAATCGATGCTCGCGGCCGACGTGGTGAAGGCGCACGAGCTGCACCGTGCGACGGGGCTCGCGCAGGTGCCCTACGGCTGGGATCAGCTCCTGGGCTTCCTCGAGCGCACGGGCAGGCACCTCGAGGGCCTGCGCTACGTGACCAACGCCGGCGACGGTCCGACGCTCGATCTGCTCGACCGGCTCGAGGCGAGGCTCGCGGGCACGCCGATCATCCTCATGTACGGCCAGACGGAGTGCTTCCGCACGACCTACCTGCCGAGCGATCGCTACGCCGACAAACGCGGCGCGATGGGCTACGCCATCCCCGAGGTCGAGGTCCACGTGCTGCGCGAAGACGGCACACTCGCGGAGCCGGGTGAGCCGGGCGAGCTCGTGCACGGCGGCGCGCTGCTCTCGCCTGGCTACTTCCACGCGCCCGAAGCCACGGCGCGCAAGTTCCGCCCCTCCGAGGCGCTCGGCAGGCCTGAGCCCGTGCTGCACACCGGCGACATCGTGCGCCGCGACGCCGACGGCTGCCTCTGGTACGTCGCGCGCTCGGAGCGCATGATCAAGTCGTCGGGCTTCCGCTTCGGCCCGGGGGAGATCGAGGCCGCGGCGCGCAGCGTGCCCGGCGTGCACGAGGCCGTGGCCTTCGGCGTCCACGACGCGAACCTCGGCCAGGCCGTGGAGCTCGCCGTGAGCCTCGCGCTCGACGACGCGAGCGAACGTGAGCAGCTCGTGCGCGCGCTCGAGCTGGCGCTGAAGCAGCGCTTGCCGCGCTACATGCTCCCGCGCCACGTGCTCGTGATCGACGCGATGCCACGCACGGCGACGAACAAGATCGACCTGCCCTCGCTGCAGGCGCTCGCGCTGCGCGAGGCCGGCGAAGCACCGGCAGGCTGAACGCTCGGGAGCGCGAGGAGCGCTCGGGAGCGCGAGGAGTGCTCGGGAGCGCGAGGAGTGCCCGGGAGCGCGAGGAGTGCCCGGCAGCTCTCTCGACTTTCCTCGTCAGGGCAACGACAATGCCGCGCCATGGGGAAGACACCTCTTTTCGCCGCGCTCACCCGAAGGCTCCGCCTCGAGCTCCAGAAGCACAGGTCCGCTTCGGGGGTCCACACCGTGCAGGTCTCGCGCACCGAGGCGCTCGAGAACCGCCGCGCCTTCCTGCGCCTCTCGGGCGCAGCGCTCGCGACCGCGGCCTTGCCGGGCTCGCTCGCCGCTTGTGGCGACGACACGACGGGCACGCCGGGCGAAGAGAAGATCGCCATCGTCGGCGCGGGCATCGCGGGCCTCCACTGCGCGCACCGCCTCAAGCAGGCCGGCATCGTCGCGACGGTGTACGAGGCGCTCGATCGGGTCGGTGGGCGCATGTACACCGGGCGAGGCACCTTCCCCGAGGATCCTGCGCAATACTGCGAGCTCGGTGGAGAGCTGATCGACACCAACCACGCGACGATCTTCGCGCTGGCCGACGAGTTCGACATCGCGCTCGACGATCGTTTCTCGGCGGAGCTCGAGCCCGCCGGCATCACGCGCGAGATCTACTTCGTGAACGGCGCCGTCGTGCCGGAGGCCACGATCGTCGAGCAGTTCGGCGAGGTCGCGGGGCTGATGGCCGCCGCCTACGAGGCCGCGGAGACCGACGACGCCGCCTTCGAGGAGCTCGACAACACCTCGCTCGACGCCTGGCTCGTCGAGAACGTGCCCGTCGCGACCTACCCGGAGCTGCACGCGATCCTGCAGACGGCCTACCGCGGCGAATACGGCCTCGAGAACGACCGGCAGTCGGTGTTGAACCTCATCTACCTCATCGGCTCCGACACCCCCGACGAGTTCCGCATCTTCGGTGACAGCGACGAGCGCTGGCACACGCACCTCGGCAACGACACCTTCACGACGGCGCTCGCGGGCGCGCTCGACGAGGGCCAGATCGCGCTCGAGCACCGCCTCGTGCGCGCGAGCGGCTCGGCCGGCAGCTACGAGCTGGAGTTCGCGACGCCGAGCGGCAACGTCACCGTGCAGGCGACGCGCATCGTGCTCGCGCTGCCGTTCAGCGTGCTGCGAGGGGTCGACCTCGGCGGCCTCGAGCTCGGCGCCGACAAACGCGAGGTGATCGCCGGCCTGAGCTACGGCACCAACGCCAAGGTGATGCTCGGCTTCACGAGCAAGGTCTGGCGAGACACGCACCAGACCAGCGGCAGCATGACGACCGACCTCGGCGTGCAGCAGACCTGGGAGACCACGATCGGACAGGAGGGCGCGCACGGCATCCTCACGAACTTCCTCGGTGGCGACCAGGGCGTGGCGAGCGGCAACGGCACGGCGGCGGACTGGGCGGCTGGCGTGCTGCCGAACCTCGAGACGATCTGGCCCGGCATGGCGACGGCCTTCACGGGCACCGCGGTGCGCATGCACTGGCCCACGGTGCCGACGGCGCTCGGCAGCTACACCTGCTACGAGCCCGGCCAGTGGGCGTTCTACGGGCTCGAGGGCGAGCGCGACGGGAACGTGCACTTCTGCGGAGAGCACACCTCGCTCGACTTCCAGGGCTGGATGGAAGGCGCGGCCGAGAGCGGCGGCCTCGTGGCTGCGGAGATCCTCGACGAGCTCGGCGTCGCGAAGCCGCAGGGGCTCGTGGCGGCGCTCGGCCTGAAGCTCCACGTGCCTCAGTCGACCTACCGCGCGAGCGAGCTGTCGCGGCTCAATCCATTCCGCCGCAAGAAGCTCGTGCGCGAGCGCGTCGCGGAGCTCGCGAGGCTCGTGCGCGAGCTGCGCGCGAGCGAGCGCGTCGCCGTGCCCTGATCGTGTACTTCCTCGTCGACTGGTGGCGGCGCCGGCAGGCCCTCCGCGAGCCCTTCCCGGAGGCTTGGCGCGAGATCCTGCGGCGCCGTGTGCCTTTCGTGGCGCGCCTCGACGGCGAGGAGCGCGAGCGCTTCGAGCGCAAGCTGCTCGTGTTCGTGCGCACGAAGTACTTCGAGGGTGCGCGTGGCATGCAGATCGACGACGAGGTGCGTGTCGTGATCGCCGCGGCCGCGGCGCGCCTCGTCATGAACCTGCCCGACGAGCACTACGCGCGGCTCGTCGAGATCATCGTGTACCGGTCGCACATGAAGCACGAGCACGACCCGCACGTGGCCGTGCTCGGAAGGGCGATTGGCCCGGGCACGGTGGTGCTCTCCTGGGAGGCCGTGCTCCACGGCCTGGCCGACGGCGCCGACGGCCTCGACACGGCGACGCACGAGCTCGCGCACGCGCTCGACGCAGCCGACGGTGACTTCGACGGCACCCCCGACCTCGCGACCCACGCGGCCTACGCGCCGTGGACCGAGGTGATGTCCGAGGCCTACGAGAAGCTGCGCCGGAAGCACCGCTTCGAGAACCGCCCTGTGCTGCGCGCCTACGGCGCGACGAACGAAGCGGAGTTCTTCGCCGTGGCGACCGAGGCCTTCTTCGAGAAACCCGTGCAGATGCGGAAGCGACACCCCGAGCTCTACGACGTGTTGAAGAGCTACTACCGGAACGACCCGGCGGCGGCGCGCGATCGGCGCGTGTAGGATCGCGAGCCATGAGGCGACGGGTCGGCGGGATGCTCGACGCAGATCGCGCTCGTCGTGTCGCGCTCCGCCCGCAGATGCCCCCTCCCTGCTCGGGCCCGCCCGAGGGGTCGTCGAGCGGCGTGGTGCTTCGCGCGAAGTGAGCGCGCGACGAACTCAGGGGCAGTCGTAGAGGCCGAGGTTCGAGAAGGTGTCGACCGGGTGGCCGTTCCATTGCACGGCCGGGTCGAAAGCATCGAACTTGTTGGTGTCACCGGCCGTGACGGTGCACTTGCGGCGCAGCGTGGCGTCGATGGCGCTCGTGGGCGGGTTGCCCCAGTTGAGCTGCTCGCCGACCCGACCGAAGACGTCGAGCGTGGTGCCTCCGCACACGAGCACGAGCGCGTCGTCTCCGTTGTGGTTGATGCCGCTGTTCGTCTGGTCGCACAGGCCAGGCTGCGCGAAGGAGCTGTTGCAGATCACGAAGACCCCACCCGGAGGGAGAGAGCCGCCCGAGAGGGCGATGTCCGTCGGGGTCGCGCCTCCGTTGCTGTAGCGCTCGATGACGCAGCTCGAGAGCGAGAGGTTCGTCGCGCGCAGGTTCACGATCTCGAGCGCCTTGTTGTTGCTCGTGCCCTCGACGTATTCGCTGAAGAAGACGTCGCCGGTGCCGCCACCGCTCCCGGTGGAGCTGCTGGTCGTGCTCGAGCTGGTGCTCGTGGCGCTCGTCGTGCTCGAGCTCGAGGTGCTGGTCGCGCCCGCGCCGCCTTCGCCCGTGGAGCCGCCGCCCGAAGCGCTCGAGGTGGTGCTGCCCGAGGAGCTCGTGGTGGTACCCGTCGCGGGGCTCGACGAGGGTGCGCCGCCTGCGCCGCCTTCGCCGTCGGTCGGGCCGCCGAGCCCCGTGGCGCAGCCCACGAGCGCGATCGAGACCACGACGGACGAGACGAGAGAGGCACGGAGCTGCATCGAGGCCCGAGCGTAGTCGGTACACGCGCCGAGTGCAGGCCCGACGAGGGCTCCGGCACGAGTTCGCCGTGCCGACACCTCGACGTCGCGGTTCCGCCCCGGTCGGCGCACCCGGAAAGCCTCCCCGCGCGGAGGCAACGAGGATAGAACCGGGAGCGACCATGTCGCCGCGCCCCAACAAGAAGGACGTGATGCTCGCTCTGCTCGAACGGAGCGGCGTGTTCGTGCATCTCGACCCACGCATCCAGGGCGTCGTCGTACCCGACGGCTTCCGGCGTCAGCCCGAGCTCGTGCTGCAGTTCGGCCTGAACATGGCCGTACCGATCAAGGACCTCGAGGTCGACGACGAAGCCGTGTCGGGCACGCTGAGCTTCGCGCGCAGGCCCTTCTGGGTGAAGGTGCCGTGGGCCGCGGTCTACGCGCTCGTGAGCGACGAAGACCAGCGCGGCATGGTGTGGCCCGAAGACGCCCCTCGCGAGAGCAAGCTCTCGCAGGGTGCGCCGCGCGCGGCCGAGAAGCCGAGGCCGAGGCTGCGCGCCGTGGGCCCCGACGATCCTGCGCCCGAGCCCGAGGCGGAGGCCGACGACGAGGACGAGCGCGACGGCACCTGCGCACAGTGCAACACGCCCTGGCTCGGAGGCGGCTCGCACTGCGCCGTTTGTGGGGCCCCGCGCAAGGAGGCCTTCCGCGCCGAGGGCGACGACGCCGAGGCTGGCTCGGCGGCCGAGGGCGAAGACGCATCCGACGCCGCAGAGCTCGCGGTCGCGCCCGCCGCGGGCCCGTCTCGACCGAGGAAGCGCCCCAGCTTCTCGGTGGTGCCGCCGCCCACCGAGGCCGGCTCTGCCGACGCGGCGAAGGCCGATGAGGCGAAGGCCGAGGAGGCGAAGGCCGAGGAGACGAAGGCCGATCAGGTGAAGCCGAGCGAGCAGCCCGCCGAAGCCGCGAGCGAGCCCAGCACCGGCGAGACGCCGCCCGAGGAGCCGGGTGGTGGCAAGGCCAAGAAGCGGCCGTCGCACCTGCGCCTCGTGAAGTAGGCGAGCCACCGAGGCGCCCACAGGTCGAGCAAAGCTTGCTCAATCTGCGCAACGAAGGCCCTCGGCTGCGCCTCGCATCACGCAAGCGCTCGATCCGAGTGCGCTTTTCTTCGAGCGCGGCGCCCCTCCAACGTGGGCACGCTTCGTGCTCCACTCGACCATGGGCCTCGAAGCGCGAGCTCAGCTCGCGAGCAGGTAGTGCCTGGACGGGACGAGGGGAAGGGTACCGACGTGAAGCGCGCGCTCGTGATCGAGGACGACCAGTTCATCCGCGACAACGTCGTCGAGCTGCTCTGCGCAGAGGGCTTCGACGCGGTCGCCGCCCACAACGGGCGCGTCGGGCTCGACGCCGCGCTGCGCGATCCTCCCGCGCTCGTCATCTGCGACATCCGCATGCCGGAGCTCGACGGCTTCCAGGTGCTCGAGGCGCTCAGGCAGAACCCGAGCACCCGCAGCGTGCCGTTCATCTTCCTGAGCGCGAAGGCCGACCGTGCCGACGTGCGCGCCGGCATGAACATGGGCGCCGACGACTACGTCACCAAGCCCTTCACGCGCGCCGAGCTGCTCGAGGCGGTGCGCGCGCGCATCGTGCGCCAGGCCTCGCTGAGCGCCACGCCCGCGATCCCGGCGAGCGCGCAGGACTCGAGCTTCGTCGTCTCCGACCCCGGCATGCGCGACGTCTACGAGCTCGCGCGCAAGGCCGCGCAGGCGCTGCTCAGCGTGCTCCTGCTCGGCGAGACCGGCGTCGGCAAGGAGGTCCTCGCCCAGGCGATCCACAAGCTCTCCCCTCGACGCGAGGGCCCCTTCGTCGCCTTGAACTGCGCCGCCATCAGCGAGTCGCTCCTCGAGGGCGAGCTCTTCGGCAACGAACGCGGCGCCTACACCGGGGCGAGCCAGGCGCGCGCGGGCCTGCTCGAGTCGGCGAACGGAGGCACCGTGTTCCTCGACGAGGTGGGCGATCTGCCGCTCGCGGTGCAGGTGAAGCTCCTGCGCGTGCTCGAGGAGCGCCGCGTATTGCGCGTCGGCGGTCGTACGCCCGTGCCCATCGACGTGCGCTTCGTCGCCGCGACGAACCGCGACCTCGAGGGCGAGGCCTCGCGGGGAGAGTTCCGCACCGACCTCTTCTTCCGGCTCAACGGCATCACGATCACGATCCCACCGCTGCGCGAGCGCGTGAGCGAGATCCTCCCGCTGTCGCTCCGCTTCGCGGAGGCCGCCGCCCGACAGCTGGGCCGTGCGACGCCCACCTTGAGCCAAGAAGCCGCCGAGCACCTGCTCCGTCATGGCTGGCCAGGCAATGTCCGCGAGCTCAAGAACGTCATCGGGCGCGCCGTGGTGCTCTCGGGCGACGAGATCGGCGTCGACGCGCTGCCCCCGAACCTCGTGAGCCGCGTGCGCGCCTCGACGCCGCCGCCTTCCTCGCGCGTCGCTCCGCCCAACGGGGGCAGCGGCCCCGACAGCCACGATCGCGCGCTGCGCAGCGAGCTCGCCGCGCTCGAGCGCCAGCGCATCGTCGAGGCGCTCGAGCGATGTCACGGCAACCAGACCGCGGCCGCCGATCTGCTCGGCATGTCGCGTCGCACGCTCGTGAGCCGCCTCGCCGAATACGATCTTCCGCGCCCGCGGAAGCGTTGAGGGGGAGGCTCCCTGATGAATCGCTTGGTGCATCTAGCGCTCCTCTCGGTGTCGGGTCTCGTGTACGGCTGCGCGCCGGAAGCCTCGGCCTGGGACGCGGAGCGTGAGCTGCCCGCCCTGTCGACGGCGTCGCCCGAGGACCCCTTCGAGCCTCTCCCGGAGCGCGTCGCCCTCGACCCGCGTCGCGTCGCGCTCGGAGAGCGCCTCTTCGGAGAGCGCCTGCTCTCGAAGCGTGGCGACGCGGCCTGCCTCGACTGTCACCACTTCGATCACGGCGGGGCCGATCGCGGCCCGCTCTCCCAGCTCCCGGGCCGCGAGCCGACGGCCTTGAACTCGCTCAGCGTCTTCAACCTCGCCTTCGCCGACCGCTTCAACTGGAACGGCTACTACCGAACGCTCGAGGCGCAGCTCGACGCCCCGATGGTCAACCCGCGCGTGATGGGCCAGAGCTTGCGCGAGGCGAGGGCCGCGCTCGAGGCCGACGGGCGCTACACGCGAGATTTCGAGGCCGCCTACTCCGACGGGCTCACCGAGGCGAACCTGCGCGACGCCATCGCGACCTACGAACGCAGCCTCGTCACGCCCAACGCCCCCTTCGATCGCTACCTGCGAGGCGAGCGCGCCGCGCTCGGGGACCAAGCCTTCCAGGGATATCGCCTCTTCAAGACCTACGGCTGCGCGAGCTGTCACCAGGGCAGGAACGTCGGCGGCAACATGGTGCAGAAGCTCGGCGTGCTGCGCGACTACTTCGCCGATCGCGGCGAGGTAGGGCCCGGCGACCTCGGGCTCGCGGCGATCACCCAGCGCGAGGAGGACCGCTTCGTCTTCCGCGTGCCGAGCCTGCGCAACGTGGCGCTGACGGCGCCCTACCTGCACGACGGCTCCGCGGCGACGCTCGAAGACGCCGTCGAGATCATGGCCGAGTACCAGCTCGGCAGGTTCCTCTCCACCGAAGAGGTCTCGGCGATCGTGGCCTTCCTGCACGCGCTCACCGGTGAGCAGCCCGGAGCGCCCCGATGAAGCGCAAGCTCTCCGTGCTCCGCATCGCCTGGCTCGCCGGCCTCGGCGCGCTCGGGGCGCAGTGGGTCTTCGCCGAGCGCGCGCGCTCCGAGGCCGCGCAACTCACGCGCTACGGGGCCGAGATCGCGGTCGCGCAGGCGCTCGACACGCGCCTGCACGAGCAGGTGCTCCAATCGCGCCAGGGGCTCGTCACCCATTACGACGACATCGTGCGCTCCGTGGTCGCGCTCGACGAGGTGCTCGCTGCGCTGCAGGAGCCGCCGCCCGGCCTCACGGAGGCGCACCGCGTCGCGCTGCGCGAGGCGGCTCGCTCGGCGGCGCTCGCGCACCGGGAGGAGGCCGCGCTCGTCGAGGGCTTCAAGACGGAGAACGCCGTCTTGCGCAGCTCGGCGCGCATCTTTCCCATGGCAGCGCGACAGCTGCGCGACGAGCTGCGCCGCTCGCAGGGCGCCGACGCCGGGCGCCTCGTGAACGATCTGCTCGTCGCGGTGCTCCAGCACGAGGCCTCGCCCACCGCTGCGCACCGAGAGCTCGCGCTCGAGGCGCATCGCGCCGTCGAGGAGGCCTGGTTCGGCGCCGCCTCGGTGCACGACGTGGAGACGGTGCTCATGCACTCCGAGGCGATCAACGAGCGCGTGCCCCGCGTGGCCGAGCTGGTGCGTGAGCTGCTCGTGGCCCGCAGTCGTGAGGCGATCGCCACGCTCTCGACGCGCACGAGCGAGGCCGTCGCGGCCGAGGCGCTCGAGGCCGAGCGGCGCCGCGTCGCGATCTTCCTGAGCCTCGCCGCGGTGGCGGCGCTCATGCTCGCGGACCTCGTGCAGCGCTACAGGAGCCAGGCCCAGCACGAGGCGCTCGTGGCGCGCAGGCTGGCGTCCGCGAACGACGCCCTCTTGCGCGAGCAGGCCCGAGAGAAGGAGCTGTCGGACCTCAAGACGCGCTTCGTGTCGATGACCTCGCACGAGTTCCGCACGCCGCTCAGCGTGATCTTGTCGTCGGCCGAGCTGCTCGAGGCCTACGGCGACCGCTGGACGCCGGCCAAACGCAGCGACCACTTCGCGCGGGTGAAGGGCGCCGTGGACACGATGAAGGAGCTGCTCGACGCCGTGCTCGTGCTCGGCAAGAGCGACGCCGGCAAGCTCGAGTTCCGACCCGCGCCGATGGACGTCTCCCGCTTCGTGCACGAGGTGGTCGACTCGATGGCCTCGACCTTCGACGACGCGCACCCCGTCGAGCTCGCGATCGACGAACCCTTGCCCGAGGCCCGCGTCGACGAGAAGCTCGCGACGCACGTGCTCTCGAACCTGCTGTCGAACGCCGTGAAGTACTCGCCGGCGGGCGGACCGGTGGAGCTCTCGGCGCGTCGCGAGGGCGCGGATCTGGTTCTCACGGTGTCCGATCATGGAATCGGCATCGCGGAGTGCGATCGCGAGCGGCTGTTCGAGAGCTTCCATCGTGGGTCCAACGTGGGGGTGATCCCGGGCACCGGGCTCGGCCTCGCGGTCGTCAAACGCGCGGCGGTCGCGCACGGCGGCGACGTCGAGGTCCGCTCGACCGAAGGCGAAGGCACGACCTTCGAGGTCCGTCTGCGCGCCTTCGATCCGTCCTGAGCGCCCGGAGCGCGATGCTCAGCGCGTCGCCGTCGTCGCGACGGCGCGAGCCATGGTGGGCGTGTAGACGAAGCCCTTCGCGGTGCAGTGGCCGGGCACGTGCGTGGAGCAGTCGACCCAGTAGAGGCCGTCGAGCCCGTAGCGCGCGGCTTCGGCGCGCATGAGCTTCACGCTCACCACCGGATCGAGGCTCTTGGCGGCGAGCTCGCCGACGACGCGAAAGGGCTGCGTGGGCTCTTGCTCGAGCAGTACGACGATCTCGTCGGGCGAGCGCGGTGCGCTGAGGCAGGATGCGCTGGCGCGGAAGCTTGCCGCAGGCGCGGAGCAGCCGGCGAGCGTGCCGAGCATGGCGAGCAGTGTAAAGGTGGTGCAGGTCTTCATGGTGCTTCCCCCCGGAGAGGCTTGGTGAAGCAACGCTTCGCAAGCGCGATGCCAAGGCGCCCGGGCGCGCGCTCGACGCGGGATTCGCGTGGACGCGGAGCACGATCGCGCTCGCTTCGAGCAAACGAAGCGCAGCCTTCGCTCCGTTCGAGCAGCGACTGCTCGACCGCTCGCGCGAAGCGAGGGCGTGCTAGCGTCGATCGGTGAGCTTGCGTCGGGCCGCGTGGCCTCTCCTCGGACTGTTCGCGCTGGTCGCCTCGAGCTCGAGCTGTGAAGACCCGGTCGATCCCGGCGACGGCGGTGGCGGCGCGGGCGGCTCGAGCACCTCGAGCAGCACGAGCACATCGAGCAGCACCGTCACGACGACGAGCGGCGCGGGCGGCTCGGGCGGCAGCGGTGGCGAGGGCGGCGGCAGCGGCCACGGCGGCAGCGGCGGTGGCGGTGGCGCGGGCGGCGACGGCGGCGCGGGCGGCGCAGGCGGCGGCGGCGGCTCGGGCGGCGCAGGTGGCAGCGGCGGCTCGGGCGGCGCAGGTGGTGCCGGC
>CALKVW010000254.1 GCA_938004785.1 uncultured Polyangiaceae bacterium | reverse complement strand
GCTCGGGCCGCCGGCCTGCTCGGCCCCGGAGCGCCGCCGCTCGAGCGCCTCGCCGCGTGGCTCTCGGTGTTGCGCGGCCCCGACGGTGGCTTCGGCTCGCTCACGGCCACACGCGCGGCCACCGCTGCGCTGTTGGGTGTGGCGCCGACCAAGCAGCAGCGCGACCACTCCGTACGCGTCCGCGCCTTCGACGCCGGAGCCGAGCTCATCGGCGGCGAGCAGCTCGTGAAGCTCGGGAGCAGCCTCGAGCTCGATCCCCGCACGCAGCGTATCGAGGTCTCGAACGCCACCGGCGCGCTCGTCCGGCTCGAGCAGCGCGCGCTCGTGCCTTACGCGGCGCCTCGATCCACCATCGGCCGACCCTTCAGCGTCGAGCTGCGCTACCCCGCCGAGCTGCGCGCGGGCCACACCTCGCTCCTGCGCCTCCGGGTGCGGGCCGATCTGCGTGAGCCGGCGCAGGCCTACGTCCGCGTGCCGCTCGTGCCAGGCGCGACGATCGCCGACGAGGTCGAAGGCGTGACGGCCCTGGGCGACGCGCTGCTCGTCCGGGTCGAGCTCGACGCGCGAGGCGAAGCCTTGCCCGTGCTCGTGCCGCTGCGCTTCGCGCACCCGGGCAGCTTCCTCGCGGCGCCCGCCGAGGCGCGCCTCTACGACGCCGAGGAGCGCCGCACCGACGGCGGCGCGGTCCGCGTCGTCGTCGCGCCTTGAGGCGCGAGGTCGCGCGCCGCCCTGCTCGCGTGCGCCGGAGGCCCCGGCGCTCCAACGCCCGCGCGCCGGCGCCCGTGGAAGGTGACGGGCCTCGCCCGCTCGTGCATAGTTCGGTCCGGTCTACCCGTGGGCTTCGAAGCCAAACGCACCCAGGTCGCGCAGAGCGCGTTCAATTTCAGCCAGTACTTCACCTCGGCGATGGCCGACGTCGTGGTGCAGGGCAACCCGCCACGTCGGGTCGAGCTGCTCGCGCCCGAGGGCATGAGCACGGGAGGCGGCAAGCAGGCGAGGCAGGCGGTGACGCTGCGCTCCGACGTGCCGGGCTACCCGGTCATCACCGCCGGTTGGGCCGACGTGCCCGGTCGGCGCGCGCTGCTGCGCACACACGCATGCCTGCGCGCGATGCATCACCAGCGCTTCCCCGACCGTCCCTTCGAGGTCGACCCGTCGACCTACCAGCAGTTCTTCGACATCGCCCGCGACTTGCTCGCGGCCTGCGGGCTCGACGTCACGATCGAGAACCAGGCCTTGGCTTCGGTCGCGCCGAGGCCTGCGCAGGCCGCGTCGACCGAGATGCCCGTCGCCACGGCCACGGCGATCGCGCTCACGAGCTTCGTCCTCGGCTGCCTCGTGGGCGGGGTCGTCGTCTACGCGCGCTTCGTCGGCTTCTGAGCCTGCGCGCTCGGCCGAGCGAGAGCCACGCTCGCGGCTCGCCTCACGGAGTCCGGCGCGCCCCGACCGTGGCGCGTTTCGGAGCGCGCAGCACGACGCCCGCGCGCTCCTTCGTGAGCTGGCCGTCGGTGTAGGCGAGCTTGCCTGCGACGTAGACCGCACGCACCCCCTCCGCTCTCCGGCGCGGCGCGACGAAGCTCGCGCGATCGATGAAGCGAGCCGGGTCGAACACCACCAGGTCGGCGACGTAGCCGGGCGCGACGAGCCCACGCTCGGCGTCGAGCCCCAGCGTCTGCCAAGGCAGGCGCGCGGCCTTGCGCACCGCCTCCTCGAGGCTCAGCGCGCCGCGCTCGCGCACCAGCTTCGCGAAGACGCGCGCGAAGCTGCCGTAGCCACGTGGGTGCGAGCTGCTCGCGCCTCCGTCGGTGCCGAAGGCCACGAAGGGCGCGCGCGCGAGCGCCTCGACGACGGCCTCATCCATCACGAAATAGGCCGCGCTCCCTCCGTTCGGCCCGAGCTCGACGAGCACCTCCTCGAAGGGCTGGCCGCGGCCCTTCGCGAGCTCCGCGAGGGTCTTGCCGGCGTGTGGGCCGGTGCCGAGCAGCATCGCCTCGGGCCCACCTCGCTGCTCGATGCGCCGCCGCAGCCAGGCGCGGAGCTCGTCGCCTCGCTTGCGTGTCGCCTCCGCGTAGGCGTGCGGGGGCCTCGCGAAGGGTGGGAAGAGGATCGCGTAGGTCGTGTAGCTCGCGTCGTAAGGGTAGAGGTCGGCGCTCAGCGCCACGCCGCGCGCGCGTTCTCGCTCCAGCGCCTCGAGCAGGGCCTGCGCGCGCGCCTCGCCGCGACCGAGCACGATCTTCAGGTGCGCGACGTGCGCCTTCGCTCCGCTGCGCCGCGCGACCTCGCAGAGCTCCGCGATCGAGGCGTCGATCGCCTCGTCGTCCTCGCTGCGCAGGTGCGCCATCACGACTCCTTGGCGGGCGCCCACCGGCTCCGCGGCCACGGTGAGCTCCTCGAGGCTCGCGAGCGAGCCCGGCTCGTACTCGAGCCCGAGGCTCAGCCCGAAGGCGCCCTCGTCGAGTCCGCGGGCCACGACGACGCGCAGCCGATCGAGCTCCGGCTCGCCTGCCGGGCGGTGGCGCGCGATGCGTGCCTCGGCCGCCGCCGTGGCGTGTCCCACGAGGGTCGCGACGTTGAGCCTCGGGCGGGCAGCCTCGACACGATCGAGAAACGGCCCGATGCGCGGCGCAGGGCTCGCGCCGTCCTGGCCGACGAGGATCGTCGTCACGCCCTGCGCGAAGAGGAACTCGCTCGGTCCGAGCGGGTCCGCGTGCGCGTGCAGGTCGACGAAGCCCGGCGCGACGACCTGACCGTTCAGCTCGAGCGTCGCGGCGGCCGTTTGCCCGGCCGCCACTTCGCCTACGTGCTCGACGCGGCCGCCGTGAACGACCACGTCGGCGCTGCGGGCAGCGCCGCCCGAGCCGTCGACGACCAGGCCGCCGCGCAGCACGAGGTCGACGCGCTCGGCGCGTGCGTAGGGCGCAGGCGGAGGGGCCTCGGGTGCCTCCGCGGTCCCACCGCTCGCGGTGCTCGCCGCCTCCGGCGGCGGAGCTTGCACACGCTCGTGCGCGCCGCTCGACGCGCTCGGCGAGGGGCGCCGCGCCGTGGCCTCCACCCGCTCGGCACCACAGGCCGCGCAGCCGAGCAGGAGCGCTCCGAGCCAGCCGAGCGCTTGCGCTCCACGACGATGCATCGAGGCTCGATCTTAGACCCGAACCGCCCGGCCTGCGGCGCGCGCTCGACGGCTCGACGGCCACCGAGTAGCGTCCGGCGCAATCGCTAGGGGAGCCCACCTGCGGGCTGAGAGGCGCTCTACCCACGCTGGGTGAGCGCGACCCTTCGAACCTGCTCCGGGTCATGCCGGCGGAGGAAAGCGTCATGCAAAGCTCGAAGAGCGCCCAGAGCGATGGGCGTCGTGGTCTCGATGTCGTGCTCGATCCCGTGGAGGGGCTCGAGCCACTCGCCCCCTTCGCCTCGTCGAAGCGGGTGTACGTCGAGCAGGGGGAGCTCGCGGTGCCGTTCCGCGAGATCGCGCTCACGGGCGGCGAGCCTCGCTTCCGTGTCTACGACACCGCCGGCCCCTTGCTCGACGCGGGGCGTGGGCTCGAGGAGCTGCACCGCGGCCTGCCGAAGCTGCGTGCGCCGTGGATCGAGCGCCGCCGCGCCGCAGCGGGCCACCACCCCACGCAGCTCGCCTGCGCGCGCCGCGGCGAGATCACCGAGGAGATGCGCTTCGTCGCGATCCGCGAGGGCGTCGAGCCCGAGTTCGTGCGCAGCGAGATCGCCTCGGGCAGAGCGATCCTCCCCGTCAACGTGAATCACCCCGAGAGCGAGCCGATGATCATCGGACGCAACTTCCTCGTGAAGGTGAACGCCAACATCGGTAACTCCGCCGTGGGCTCGTCGATCGGCGAGGAGGTCGACAAGCTGCGCTGGTCGGTCAAATGGGGCGCCGACACGGTGATGGATCTGTCGACCGGCAAGGAGATCCACACGACGCGAGAGTGGATCCTGCGCAACAGCCCCGTGCCGATCGGTACGGTGCCGATCTACCAGGCGCTCGAGAAGGTGAAGGGCCGCGCCGAGGATCTCGACATCGACATCTTCCTCGAGACGATGCGCGAGCAGGCGGAGCAGGGCGTCGACTACTTCACGATCCACGCGGGCGTCTTGCTCCGCTACGTGCCGCTCACCGCGCGGCGCACGACGGGCATCGTCTCGCGAGGCGGCTCGATCATGGCCAAGTGGTGTTTGCACCACCACAAGGAGAGCTTCCTCTACGAGCACTTCGACCGCATCGTCGCGCTCATGCGCGAGTACGACGTGTCGATCAGCCTGGGCGACGGCCTGCGCCCGGGCTGCATCGCCGACGCGAACGACGAGGCGCAGTTCGCCGAGCTCGAGACGCTCGGTGAGCTCACCAAGGTGGCCTGGGCGCACGACGTACAGGTGATGATCGAGGGCCCGGGGCACGTACCGCTGCACAAGATCCAGGAGAACGTCACGAAGCAGCGGGCGATCTGCCACGACGCGCCCTTCTACACGCTCGGTCCGCTCGTCACCGACATCGCGCCCGGCTACGACCACATCACGAGCGCCATCGGCGCGGCGCTCATCGGCTCCTTCGGCACGGCGATGCTCTGCTACGTCACGCCCAAGGAGCACCTCGGCCTGCCGAACCGCGACGACGTGCGCGACGGCGTCGTCGCCTACAAGATCGCCGCGCACGCGGCCGATCTCGCCAAGGGCCACCCGGGCGCGCAGGCGCGCGACGACGCCCTCTCGAAGGCGCGCTTCGAGTTCCGCTGGGAGGATCAGTTCGCGCTCTCGCTCGATCCGGAGAAGGCGCGCGACTTCCACGACGAGACCCTGCCCGCGCCGGCCGCGAAGGGCGCGCACTTCTGCTCGATGTGCGGGCCGCATTTCTGCTCGATGAAGATCACCCAAGACGTGCGCGACTACGCCGCCGAGCAGGGGCTCGCGGCGGACGAGGCGCTCACCAAGGGCCTCGAAGAGCGCGCGAAGGCCTTCCGCGAGGGTGATCAGCAGCTCTACGTCGAGGCCGCGAACGCGGGCCGCGCGAGCGCTTCGGCTCAGCCGAGCGGCTCGGGTTCGGGGTCCAGCCCGAGCCGCTGACGCAGGCGCGCCTTCACGTCGGGTGGGCAGGTGGGGCAGGGGCCGAGCGCCCTGAGCTCCGCCACCGCCCGAGCGAAGCGGCCCCCGAAGCTCGCGCAGCGCTCACAGCAGGCGACGTGCAGGCGCACCGCCTCGAGGCGCGCGGGCTCGAGCTCTCCGTCGAGGTAGGCGCTGAGCTCCGCGAGCACCTCGACGCAGTCGAGCTCGGCGACTTCGTTCTCAGCCGACATGGGGCTCTCCTTCCTCGTTCCTCAGGAGCGCGGCCACGCGCAGGCGCGCCCGGTGCAGGCGGCTCTTCATCGCCGCGAGTCCGAGGCCCAGGGCGGCGGCCGTCTCGGCGCCGTCGAGCCCCTCGATGTCGCGCAGGAGCAGGATCTCTCGATCGATCGGATCGAGCCGCATCAAGGCGGCGCGCACGCGGTGGCGCGCCTCCTCCTGCGCGAGCGCCTCGAGAGGGCTGGGGTGGAGATCACCGAAGCCCGCCTCCTCTCCGAGACGCTCGAGATCGTGGCCGTCTTCGCTCTCGTAGGCGGCCTCCTTCCGGCGCCGCCGGTAGGCCGCGTGCCGCGCGATCGTGAGCAGCCAGCCTCGCACGCTGCCCTCGCCTCGGTAGCCGGCCGCGCCACGCAGCGCAGCGAGGAATGTCTCCTGCAGCACGTCTTCGGCCTCGGCGTCCGTGCGCACGAGCGAACGCGCGAAGCGCAACACCGAGTCCTGGTAGCGATCGACGAGCGCTCCGAGCGCTCTGCGATCACCCGCTGCCACGCTCGCCAAGAGCGCGGCATCGTCGGAGTCGGCTGCGTAGGCGACCTCGGACATCCTGGTGGGTGACTTATCAGATCGCCGGCGCGATCCCGAGCCGCGATGCGCCCTGCTCGGGCATCGGAGGCCGCGAGCCTCGCCGCGCCTCTCGAACCGGGCTCCGGGGCTCGCCCCGGCGTTCAGGCGGCGCTCTTCTTCGCCGGGCAGGTGCTGATGCCGAAGAGGGTGTAGAGCGGGCAGCTCCCCAGGAGGCCGGTGAGCAGCGGCACGACGCCGACGAAGCCCCACGGGGTCTTCGGGCCGACGAAGGCGATGGCGAGCAGCCCGAGGCCGAGCGCGATGCGCAGCGCGCGCTCGATCACGTGCTCGTTGTGGGGAAGGAGCTTGGAAAGCATGGTCAGTCTCCGGTGTGCCGTCGGTCCGTTCCGACGAAGGGGAGAGTCCTGAAACCGAGCGAAGGATTCTCCGCTCCTCACGTTGCTCTCGCGTTTCGCCGGCCGGGCCGGTGAAGGCCTGCGGATCCCACTTGCCGGCGCACGCGGGCGGTGCACGATCTCGCTCGCGAAGCTCTCCCGGGCTCGGTCGCCTCAGGCCCGGACAGTCACACTGCTGCCGATCCGAGCCCCCTCGCGCACAGAACGCCACCCCATGAACCTCGACAGCCAGGTCGCCACGCCGACCCTCGTGACCGCCGAAGACCACCCTCCATCTCCCGACGCGTCGCCGGAGCCACCAGCGACGCCACCACCTCTCACGAGCGGAGCGCTCGCCGAGCCCCAGGGCTCGCATGTGCTCGAGAGGCTCGTCTCCGAGTCCTGGCAGCGCGCGCCCGGCCGAAGGTCGAGGCGCCCCAGACCCTCCCCCAGGAGCTCGCTCGAGATCGCGATCGCCTTCGATCTGAAGGACGATGTGCGCGCAAACCTCGCGCCCGGCGCCCCGGACGACGCGCTCGAAGAGTACGACTCGCTCGAGACCGTCCACGAGATCGCCGCTGCGCTCGCCGAGCTCGGCCACCGGCCGCGGATCGTCGGCGGGGGGCGAGCGCTCGTGCAGCAGATGCTCGAGAGCCCCCCCGATCTCGTCTTCAACATCGCCGAGGGCTGGGGCACGCGCTCGCGGGAGGCCCACGTGCCGAGCTTGCTCGAGATGCTCCACGTGCCCTTCACGCACTCCGATCCGCTCACGCTCGCCTTGAGCCTCGACAAGGCCCTCGCCAAGCGCGTGGTGGCGAGTCACGGACTCGCGACGCCCCGCTTCGCGGTGGTGAGCTCACCGGCGCAGCTCGAGCGGCTCGAGCTCGGGTGGCCGGTGGTGGCCAAGCCAGTGGCCGAAGGCTCGAGCATGGGCATCCGCGACGGGGCGATCTTCGACTCCGTCGCGGCGCTGCGAGCGGCGCTACCCGCTCTGAAGAGAGGCTACCGGCAGGCGATCCTGCTCGAGGAGTTCTGCCCGGGGCCCGAGTTCACCGTGGGGGTCCTCGGCACGGGCAGCGCCGCCCGCGTGCTCGGCGTGATGGAGATCGTGCCGAAGAACCTGAGCCTCGAGCGCTTCCTCTACTCTCTCGACGCGAAGCGTTCGTGGCAGCAGCGCGTCGAATACCACGCCCCACCGAAGCGCTCGCCCAGGCTGATCCGTGAGCTGGGCAAGCTCGCCGTGGAGTCTCACCGCGCGCTGGGTTGCCGCGACGTGAGCCGGGTCGACCTGCGCCTGGGTAGAGACGGGCGACCCAACTTCCTCGAGCTCAACCCACTCCCTGGTTTGAGCTCCAAGAGTGGAGACCTCGTGATCCTGGCGAGGTCACATGGCGTCTCCCACGCCGAGCTCGTGCGCATGATCGTCGCCGAGGCCCGCGCTCGCCTGGGGATCTGAACATGCGCGTCGACGTCGTGTTCGATGCCGCGGCGCGCTCTGCGCGGGGCGCCGAGGCGGAGGCGGTACGCGAGGTCGTCGCCACGGCGCGTCACGTCGCCGAGCTGCTGCGTGAGCGCGGACACCACGTGGTGCTCAGGCCGCTCGGCGACTCTCCCACCACGGAGCTGGGCGCGTGCACCGCCGAGCTCGTCTTCAACCTGGTCGAGTCCGTCCGAGGGCGCAGCCGGCTCGAGCCCGGCTTCGCTTGGCTCTGCGAGCTCGCCGGGTGGGCCTACACCGGCGCGCCGGCCTCCGCGCTCGAGCGCTGCCTCCACAAGGACCTCGCTCGCGCCCTCTTGCGCGAGGCCTCGGTCCCCGTGCCCGAGGGGCGGACCCTGCGCTCGCCCGACGACGATCTCGGGGGGCTGACGTTTCCATTGCTCCTCAAACCAGCTGCCGAGGACGCGAGCCACGGCATCGACGCCGGCAGCGTCGTGACGACCGAGTCCGCCGCGCGGGTCCGCGCCTGCGAGCTCTTCGCGCGCTTCGGTGGCAAGGTGGTCGCGGAGCGCTACGTGGAAGGCCGGGAGCTCAACGTCTCCCTCCTCCACGTGGACGGCGCGCTGCGGGTGCTGCCGGTGGCGGAGATCGACTTCACCGGCTTCCCCGGCGGGCGCCCCCACATCCTCAGCTACGCCGCCAAGTGGGACGAAACGAGCCCCGAGATGCTCGGCTCGAGATCGGTGCCCGCCTTGCTCGACGCGGCCACGCGGGAGTGCGTGGAGGCCGTCGCACGCAGCGCCTTCGAGGCGCTGGGGCTGCGCGGCTACGGGCGCGTCGACCTCCGGCTCGACGCCGAGGGGCAGCCCTTCGTGATCGACGTGAACCCGAACCCCTCGCTCGCTCCCGACGCAGGCTTCGCGCTCGCGCTCGCGCGCGCCGGCATCTCTCAGGGCGAAGCGCTCGAGCACATCCTCGAAGAGGCCCGGTCGCGCTGGGCCCCGTCCGGGAGCGAAGAGCCCACGCGGTCGCTCGGGGCGCCGGTGGCGCTCGTGCCGCTCCGCGTCGAGCATCGAGACCCGTTGCTCGAGCTCGTGCGGGCGACGAAGGCCTTCCGCGATGACGAGCTCGCCGTCGCGGCGGAGCTCCTCGACGAAGGCCTCGCCGCCCTCCGTGCCGATCCTCTCGGACGCGACACCGGTCCGGACTACCGCTTCGTGGTCGCCGAGCTCGACGGGCGAGCCGTCGGCTACGCGTGCTTCGGCCTCGCCTCTCTGAGCGACGGAGTGTTCGACCTCTACTGGATCGTCGTCGATCCGAGCCTGCACGGCGGCGGCATCGGCCGCACGCTGCTCGGCGAGGCCGAGCGCCTCGCGCGCGAAGAAGGTGGGCGCTGGCTCGTCGCCGAGACGAGCGGCACCGAGGGCTATGCGGCGACGCGCGCGTTCTATCGCCGGGCCGGCTACCGAGAGCTCGGGCGGATCCCGGAGTTCTATCGCGCGGGTGACGACAAGGTCTTCTACGGGCGACCGCTCGTGCCGGGCTGATCGCGGCGGAGGGGGCCGCGCCGCCGGTGGCTGCGTCCGAGTCTCGGAGCTGGCACCATGCGTCGCATGTGGAGTCGACCCCGCGGACTCGCTGCGTTCCTCGCGCTGACTGGCGTGGTCGCCTGCGGCGGGCGTGCGCCCGAGGTGGGATCCGCGCCGACCGAGCGCACCGCGTCCGCGCTACCGGAGCCAGGCGCGCCGAGCGCACCGCTGAGCTCCACGAGCGGGCCCGCGCCCAGCCCGAGCCCCGCGTCGCCCGCGAGCCCGGGCGCCCCGGCGGCCTGCCCGGCCGACATGGTGCTCGTCGACGGCGACTACTGCACCGAGCTCGAGGTCGAGTGCCTCGAGAAGTTCTACGCGCCGCAGAACCACCTCTGGGTCTGCAAGCGTGTGGCCGAGCCCACGCGCTGCGTGGGGGAGACACGCAAGCTGCGTTACTGCATCGACCGTTACGAGTTCCCCAACCGCGAGGGGCAGCGCCCGATGGTCATGCAGAACTTCTACCAGGCGCAGGTCCACTGCGACAAAGTCGGCAAACGCGTGTGCACGGAGACCGAGTGGACGAAGGCCTGCGAGGGGCCGGACAACAAACCCTTCCCCTACGGGTACGTGCGCGACCCTTCGATCTGCAACGGTGACAAACCCTACAAGTTCCCGTCGCGTGACAAGGTCTTGAACCGCGACGCCGCCGAGCTCGAGCGCCTCTGGCAAGGCCGCGTCTCGGGCTCGCAGCCGGGCTGCGTGAGCGACTACGGCGTGCACGATCTACCGGGTAACGCGGACGAGCTCGCCGCGAGCGAGACCTACTTCCCCCACAAACCCAAGTCGAACTACGACAACGTCACGACCGGCGGGCCCTGGTACTTCGGCGTGCGCAACATGTGTCGGCCGAAGATCTACTCGCACGACGAGAGCTTCGCCTACTACTACCTCTCGTGGCGCTGCTGCGCCGAGGCCGACGGCAAAGCCACCGACCCTCGGAGCCCCAAGCAGATCGCGCGAGGCTGGAGCTTCGAGCGCGTGCGCCAGATCGCCGAGAACAGCTGGAAGCTCCCGCTCAATCCGCTGTGGCCCGGAGACGAGGGCTACTCCTCCTCGGGCCCGAAGCGCTGAGCCGAGCGTCGCCGCGGTCGCTCGGGGGCGAGAGGCTCGCGGCCGGTCGCCTCGGGTCGCAGGCAGGTCGGCTCCGCCGTCTGCCACTTCCCGCCCGCCGGCCGCTCGTGCGATTCTGAGGCATGCTTCGCCGCCTCCTCAGCTCCGCCGCCGCGCTCGGCGTGATCGCCTCGGGTTCCACCGCGCTGGCCGTCGACGCCACGCCCTGCACCGACGAGCCGTTGACCTGTCAGTCGGCGCCGCTGAGCTTCTCTCGCGAGAAGGCGCTGCCCATCGACGGCGGCTTCGACACGGGCTTCATCCCGCAGGGCTCGCCACTGCAGGTGAGGCTCTTCGCGCAGCTCTTCGCCTCGACCGCGGTCGAGCTCAACGGTGCGCTGCGCACGAGCTGGCCCGAGGTGCTCAAGCTCGAGACGCCCGGCACACCCCAGGGCGGCTCGCTCGGCATCCACTACGGGGTCGAGGTGGGCGCGGAGGCCAAGGTGCAGGTGAGCGTGCTCGGGCAGAACTACTCGTGGACGGGGCCGGTGCCCTTCGTGCCGCAGTTCGACTGGCAGGTCGAGGCCTCCGAGGCCTTCGATCCTTGGGCCTTCACCGGCTTCGCGGTGAACGGCTCGACCCAGACCGAGACCCTCTTCCAGGTCGACGTGCTCGATTTCATCGGCATCAACATCCCAGGCCTCTCGGGCTCGCTCGATCTCGACGTCGCGATGGATCTCGACGCGCGCTACCGCACCCAGCGCATCCTCATCACGCACGTCGACGGTGAGCCGGTGGAGGGCGGCCCCATCGAGGGCTTCGGCCAGACCAGCCTCGCCCAGTACCTCGGCGGCCCGAGCGTCGACCTCGACGTCACGATCGACGGACAGGTCCGCTACAACGGCGTGCTCCACCTCGTGCCCACCTTCTCGATCGAGACGATCGGGCCCGACTTCTCGATCCCCATCGTCGACGTGCCCGTGCCCTTCACGTACACCGACGACGACTACGACTTCGAGGCCGTGCGTGTGCACATCCCGCTGCCGGACATCGAGCTCGAGGGCGAAGACGGAGGCTCGAGCGGCGGAGAGTTCCCCGTCGAGCCGAGCACCGACCTGTCCTTCGGCGCGGTCGAGGTCGGCGCGACGCGCAAGCTCTCGCTCACGATGAAGAACCTCGGCGAAGCCAGCCTGGTGACCTCGCTGCTCACGAGCGACGCGGCCTTCGTGGCCGACGCGCTCGACTTCGAGGTCTTGCCCAGCGGCGAGACGAAGATCGAGGTGAGCTTCACGCCTCCCACCGACGGCCCCTTCGACGCCGTGCTCCAGATCGCCTCCAACGATCCCGACGAGCCGGTGCGCACGGTGCAGCTCTCGGGCGAGGGCGCCGAGCTCGACCTCGGCTCGGGCGCCGGCGGCGGCGCGAGCGACGACGGCGATCTCGAGGAGGGCTGTGGCTGCAGCGTCGTCGGCGCCGAGCACCGCTCGCACGGCGGCGTCGCGCTGCTCGCGCTCGGCTTCGGGCTCGCCCTGCGCCGACGCCGCCGCTGAGGGCTTCGGCGCCCGCGCTCAGGCGTACAGCGAGGCGCCGAGCGGGCTCGCCGGCTGCTCGTCGAGCGCCCTCTGCGTGAGCGCGAGCTGCGCGGGCCAGCCGGCTGCTCGGTGGCTCAGCGCCGCTTCACCCGGGCGCGCCCAGGTGCTCGCGAGCCGCCACGCGTCGTCGACCGCCGGGCCCATCGGGATCCGGCGCGCGCCGAGCTCGTGCAGGTAGAGCTGCCCCTCCGCGAGGCCGAGCAACAAGCGAGCTTGGCCCGAGCGCAGCAGCGCCTCGACATCCGCGAGCGCCTCGGCCGGCTCGGCGTAGGTGGCGAGCAAGGCGTCTCCCGACGTGTGCACCACACGCGCACGCGCGAGCCGCGCGGCCGTGTCGGGCTCCGCGAAGCGCGCGGCGAGCGCCACACCCACGACGCACTCCATCGCGGCGAAGAAGCCGGCTCGAGGGACCAGCTCCGCGAGGGCGGGGAAGGTCGCGCGCGCTCGGCCGAGGCTCATGAGCGGCGTCGGCTGGACGAGCCGCTCGAGCAGCACCGCGACCGGCGCCTCGGTCGCGTTGCGCACGACCAAGGAGGTGGGCGCCGAGCGCAACCTGAGCTGCGCGGGCCTGAGCCCCGCGCCGATGACGAAGCTCGCCTCGGACTGCGCCTCTCCAGGGCGCAGCTCGAGCAGCGCGCCGCCGTCCATGGCTGGCTGGCTGCGCAGGCGGTAGGTACCCGGGCCGAGCGGCACCGCCAGGTCGGCGCTCTCGCCGGGCGCCAGCAGATCCTGGGCATGCACCTGCGGCCGCTGCGCGGGGCTGCCGAGGCACTCGATCTGCAGCGAGGGGACGCGCACCCGCGGCGACGGGCAGAAGTGCAGGGCGAGGCTCTCCGGGAAGCTCGGATCGAGCGCGACGCCGCAGCCCTCGCAGTGCTCGGTGGGGGCCTGCTGGTCCGGCCGGAGCTCGCGGCGAGGCACCAAGCAGGCCGGGCAGGTCAGATCGAGGCGTATGCCGAGCATGCCGTGGGCCGCCGCGTCGATGAGGTGCAGCGTGGCCTCTTCGACGGGCACGCCCCAGGCGCTCGCGAGCACGAAGGGGTTCATGCGCGCCTGCTCACGCTCGGGCGCCGCGCGCAGGAAGCTCACGAGACGCTTCGCGAGACGCGCGTCGCCGAGCTTGCTCGACTGCTCCACCAGCCAGCGATCGACCTCCTTCGAGAGCGCTGGCGGCGGCCCGAGGTAGCTCTCTTCGGGCCCGCCTCCGCCCTCGTCGAGCATCGCGACGAGCGCACGGAGCGAGGCCTCGAGCGGCCCCGCGGTCGAGGCGCGCATCTCGAGCGCGACCACGGGGCGCAAGAGGCCCATCCGCGGCTCGGCCTCGAGCACGTAGTCGATCACCGTGCCTCCGTCGGGAGCAGGCGCGAGCGCGGCGCTCGCCGTCAGCGTGCGCACCGGACCGTTGTCGAAGCGCCGCACCACGCGGAACCCGTGGGGCTTGCGGAAGCGGAAGGGCTCCTCCTGCCAGCGCAGCTCGAGGCCCATGCGCGACATCGTCCCGCGGACGGAGCTGCGCCCCGCTTCGTCGACGCTGCTCTCGAAGCGGAAGCCCGCGCCGACCGCGAGGTTGAAGCGGTCGGTGTCGGCGATCACCTCCCAGCTGCGCTCGAGGCTGGCCCGGGTGGTGAGACGATAGCTGAGACGGACGGGCTCGCTCATCGGCGCTCGCATGCTCGCAGCCTCGCGCCGGTCCGGCAAACGCGCCGTTCGGCCTTGCAGCCCCGCAAGCGTGGGCCCTTGCAGGAGTGCAAGCCCTCGGGCGGAGCGCTGCCCAGGATGGATCGCGCGTCATCCAGTTTCGGGCGGCTGGGCTTCGCCCGGCCCGGAGTGATTTCCAGCCCTTGTGCCCCCCGAGCACCCGAGCGCCCGAGCGCGAGGGTGTTGGAACGCTACGTGCAGTCACCCCCTGCATGAAGCTCGGCGTATTCATGCTGTGGACGGAGATGCGCACCCCGCAGGGCGGGTTGCTGCCCGGCTCGGCGCAGCACGCCGAGGCCCTGTCCGCCGTGGGGCTCGGGCAGCCCTTCGCGCACGACGACGTGATCCCGGAGGCGCTGCAGCTCGGTTCGCTCCGCGCCGAGCCGAGCACCGCCTCGACGGCCGAGGGCTCGGCAGGCCCGAGCGCGCGCAGGGTGTCGAAGCTCTCCCGATCGCACGAGCTGGTCGGCACCGACCGAATCGCCAAGGTGGTGAGCACGGTGCGGGCGAAGCGAGCGGCCGCGCAGCCGGAGGCGCCGGCCTCGCGAGGGCGCGCCAAGCCCGCCCGCGCCGCGAGCCCTCGCGCTGGCGCGACGAAGCAGCTCGCGGTCCGCTGAAGACGGCGTTCGTCGGGAGATGACGGCGTCCGGTGCCGAGAGGTTCCGCGCCTCGGCCTGGCCGTCGCCAGGGCCTCCGTCGAGGCGTCCGCGTGCTAGATTCGAGGTCCACGTGAGCCGACGACAGCGCCTCGACGACCGGATCCGCAGCTCGCTCGCGCCCACGGTGCTCGAGCTGTACGACGAGAGCCACATGCACGCCGTGCCACCCGGGGCGGAGAGCCACTTCCGGGTCGTCGTGGTCAGCGAGGGTTTCGCTGGGCTCTCGCGCGTGGCGAGGCACCGGCGTGTGCATGCGCTCGCCGCCGAGGAGCTCGCCTCCGGCCTGCACGCGCTCAGCTTGCAGGCCTTCACACCCGAGGAGTGGGCCGCCGAGGCCGCCGTGCACGCCTCGCCGCCTTGTCTGGGGGGTGGCCGGCGGGAGTCGGCGACGCTCAGCCCGCGCGACGACGTGAAGACGTGACCAGAAATGCCAAACAGCGCTTGGGGCCGGGGCCCCGAGCGCGGCGCGCGGCAGCCGACAACAGAGAATTCTTCGCCGAATTCTCCGCGTTCCTCGATTCCTGACGAACGACGAGTCGAAGAGCCGAACCCCTGGGTTCGGCTTTTCCGGACAGACACTGAGCGCATAGGAGCCGAGCGTGGAGACCGTCATCGGGGTCGTCACCGACCTGCACTTCGGCCCGGAGGCTCGCTTCGAGGGCAAGCTGCGTAAGCTCAGCCACCGGGCCGGCTCGCTGCTCGAGGCCTTCGTCGAGCGCATGAACCGCGAGGTGCGACCCTCGCTCGTGGTGAACCTCGGTGACGACATCGAGGACGAGTCGCTCGAGGCCGATCGAGCTCGCTACGGCGAGGCGATGCAGATCCTCGCGCGCCTCGACGCGCCGGTGCTGCACGTCGCCGGCAACCACGACACCGTGCACCTCGGCCCACGCGATCTGCTCGCCGCTTGGGGCGGCTCGGACCCGGCGCAGCGTGGGGCCTCACCCGGCGCCGACGGCGAGCCCAGGCTCTACGGCTCCTTCGACCACCGAGGTCTGCACGTCGTCGTGCTCCACACCCACGAGCGCAAGGACCTCGACGTGCGCATCGACGACGAGCAGCTCGCTTGGCTCGCCCGCGACCTCACGCTGAGCTCGAAGCCGACGCTCGTATTCATGCACCACGCAGCCGCGGACATGGTCCTCGTCGGCAACCGCTGGTTCGAGCGCGCAGCGCACATCTGCCTCGTGCAGGAGCGGCGCGCGCTGCGCGAGCTCATCGAGCGGAGCGGGCGCGTGCTCGCGGTGGTCAACGGTCACCTCCACTGGAACCACTTCGCGCTGCACGGCGGCGTACCCTATCTCACGCTCCAGAGCTTGATCGAGAACCTCGACGATGACGCACCCGGGCGCCCGGCCGCGGCCCACGCCGTGCTGCGGGTCGGCCCGCGCCGGCTGCTGGTCGAGGTCGAGGGTGAGGAGCGGGCGCGCTACCAGCTCGAACGACCGAGCTGGGGGGCTGCCTCCTCGGGGCCCGGCTGAGAACGAGAGGCGAAGCGCCGGCGGGGGCTCCGCCGCGCGTGACCCGCCGAGGGGCTTGGGGTTAGCATCGCGCCACATGCGTGCGATAGCGGCAGGGCTGACCGACATCGGGCGAGAGCGAAGCCTCAACGAAGACCGCTTCGTGCTCTTGCCGGAGTTCAACGTGTTCGTCGTCGCCGATGGCATGGGCGGCCATCAGTCGGGCGAGGTCGCGAGCCGCATGGCCGCGAGCACCGTCGCCACCTACTTCCGCACCCACGCCGACGACGCGGGAGAGGCGGCGCTGAGCGACAAGCTGCGCGACGCCGTGCGCGAGGCGAATACGCGCATCTTCTCGCGCGGCGACGACTCGCGCTCGCACCGCGGCATGGGCACGACCGTCGTCGCCGCTGCCTTCTCTCCGAAGGACGCCACGATGCACGTCGTGCACGCGGGCGACAGCCGCGCCTACCTCTTCCGTGGGGAGAGCGTGAAGCAGCTCACGCGCGATCACTCCTTGCTCAGCGACGCGCTGCTCGAGCGGCCCGAGCTCACCGAGAGCGATCTCGCCTACCTGCCCAAGAACGTGATCACGCGCGCGCTCGGCATCGCGCCGGTGGTCGATCTCGACGTCTGCGCCTGTCCGGCCGAGGTCGGCGACGTGTTCCTGCTCTGCTCCGACGGTCTCACGGGGCTCGTCGAAGACGCCTCGATCGGCGAGATCGTGCGCGGTACGCCCAGCCTGACCGAGGCCTGCAGCCGCTTGATCGAGGCCGCGAACCGCAACGGCGGGCGCGACAACATCACCGCGGTGCTCGTGCGCATCGAGCCGGAGGCCGAGCCGTGGAGCGTGCGCAGCTCGCGCCCCTCCGGCCCGCCCAAGTGAGGCCGACCAGAGCCACGGGGGCGGTCACGCCCATGGCGCCGCCGCGACGCTCGCGACGGCTCGCGTCGCTTCCTCAGACCAAGCTCGCCGCCGCTCGATCGAGGAACTCGTCCACGGCCGACAAGAGCTCGCCGTTGTCGCGCTGCGCGTAGCGCGACAGGGCCTCTTCGAAGCGAGGCAGCTCTGCGACGAAGCCGAGCACCGTGGAGGGGTCGTCGAGGCTGGGCGCCCAGGTTCCGAAGCCCTCGAGAGCGAGGTAGCGGCTGTTGAGCACCTGCTCGAACTGCCCGCCGACCGGCACCGCGAGCATGGGTTTGTGCAGGTAGACGGCCTCGCCCATGAGCGTGAAGCCGCCTCCGGCGATGACGCCGCGCGCGCTCGCGAGATCGTCGATGAAGCCCTGCTCGGAGAAGGGTCGGTAGCGCAGGTTCCCTTCGACCTCGTCTTCGGCGATCTGGCGCCGCATGCCGTAGATCCGGCACTCGAGCCCCGTCTTCGCGAGCGTGTCCGCGAGGCCCTCGTTGCCCTCGGCGGTCTGGTAGACGAGCAGGTGCTCACCGCGCGAGCGCGTCGCGGAGAGGATCTCGGGCCTCAGGATCGGCGGGAAGAGTCGGGTGCGCGGCTTGCGCACCGGCGGCTGGAAGAAGCTCGTGATGAAGTACTCGTCGCAGAAGGGCAGCTTGCTCTTCACGAAGGCCTTGGCGATGCGAAACTCGGCCTCGTGCCCCTCGAGCACCGCCTCCGGCAGCGTGCAGCGGTTGAGCACCTGCATGTTGTCGATCGACACGATCGGTAGCCCGTGCGCCTTCGCGTAGAGGTAGGTCCACGACTCGAAGTCGCTGATCACCACCTCGGGTCGGAAGCCTGCGAGCAGCTCGAAGTAGGCGCCGATGTTCTTCGGCACGCCGACGGTTCCGCTCAGCACGTTCGACCACAGCGTCTTGCCACGCCGCACGCGGTTCTCGTCGTAGATCATGTGCAGACCGTGGATACGGTTCACCCCCGCGAAGCGCTTCGCGAGAAAGTCGACCGCCCGGCCCGAGGCCATGATCTCGACCTCGTGCCCCTGCGCGACGAGGTGCTCGAGCACGACCCTCGAGCGCATCGCGTGCCCCATGCCTTCGCCCACCACCCCGTAGAGGACCTTCACGCTGCTCTCCTCGGTGTTCGTACGACGCGAGGAGCCTATCGCAGGCTGGCCTCTGTTATCCTCCGTGATCGTGCGTCGCCTCGAAACCCTGCCGCTCGTCTGCGCGCTGCTCCTGCCCGCGCTGCCGCTCACGGAAGCGATGGCGCAGGCGCCCGAGGCGGCCCAGCCTGATCCGGCCGCCGCGAAGGCGCGTGAGGAGTTCCGCGAGGGGCTCGCGCTCATGGCGGCCGAGGATCACGCGGGTGCGCTCGCGAAGTTCAAGTCGGTCGCGGAGTACAAGCAGACCGCCCAGGTCGTCTTCAACATCGCCGAGTGCGAAGAGCGGCTCGGCATGCTCGTGCGCGCGCTCGGCAACTACCGGCTCGCGCTGGGCAAGGCGCAGGACGGCAGCGCTCCCCAGATCGCCGAGCTCGCGCCGAAGCGCCTCGCGGCGATCGAGCCCCGCATCGGCAAGCTCTCGCTGCGGCTCGTCGAGCCCGTCTCGAACCCGGCGGCGCGCATCGAGCTCGACGGCGTGGAGGTCGCACGTACGCGGGTCGACAAGCCGCTCCTGGTCGACCCGGGCGAGCGTGTGCTGCGTGTGCTCGTGGGCGCCCGCGTGGAGCGCACCGAGCGGGTGGTGATCGCCGAAGGCGAGACGAAGAGCGTCGAGGTCGCGATCCCGGAGCCGGTGCTCGGCGACGACGGCGCGCGGGCCTCCGGCGGCTCGGGCGCGAACGTGCCCGGCATCGCGCTGCTCGTCGGCGGCGGCCTGAGCCTCGCCGTGGGTGCGGTCTTCATCGGCCTCAGGCAGTCGGCGATCGCCGAGCTCGACGAGCTGTGCGGCGGCGACGAGACCTGCCCGCCCTCCGCGGAGCCGACCGCCGACCGCGGTCGCAGCTTCACCGGCGTCGCGCAGGTCGCCATTCCCGTCGGCGTCGTCGCCGTCGCGGTGGGCATCGTGCTGCTCGCGACCGGAGGCGGCGACGAGGCCGGCTCCGCCGAGGTCGACACCGCGTCGTCGAGGCCCGCGCTGCGCTTCGCCGCGCCCGGAGCCGACGGCCCCGCAGCGTCGCTCGTCTGGAGCTTCTGAGAGCGCGGGTCGTCGGCCCATGCCGAGCGGCCCATGCCGAGCGGCCCATGCCGAGCGGCCCACGCCTGGCGGCCCAGACTCGGGCGGCCCAGGCTCGGGCGGCCCAGACTCGGGCGGCCCAGACTCGGGCGGCCCAGGCTCGGGCGGCGCAGGCTCGGGCGGCGCAGGCTCGGGCGGCGCGTCGCGGCGCGCGAAGCGCTCTCTTCAGGGCTTCTTCGCGGGCGGAGCCGCAGGCGCCTTCGGGGCGGGCTTCGCCGGCGCACCCGGCTTCGCGGCGCCGCTGTCGCCGGCGTTGTACTGCTGGATGACCTTGTCGGTGACCTCGAGGTCGGTGCGGAAGTACGTCGCGGCCTGGCGCTCGATGATGACGTCGTAGCCCTCGCTGGCCGCGAGCCGCTTCACGATGGCGCCGATCCGCTGCAGCATCGGCGCGGTGAGCTCGCCCTCCTTGCGCTGCATCTCACGCTGGTAGTCCATCAGGGTCTGCTGGAGCATGCCGTACTTCTGCCGCCACTCGGCCTTGCGGCGCTCGAGCGCGTCGCTCCGGCCCTTGGCCTTCTCCTCGCGCTGGATCTCCTCCTGCTCGCCGAGCAGCTGCTTCTCCTTGCCTCCGAGCTCCTGCTGGCGCGCATCGAAGAGCTTGCGCAGGTTGGCCTGCACGCGCAGCCCCTCCTCGGTCTCGAGGATCACGCGTCGCGTATCGATCACCGCGATGCGGGTCGCCGGGGCCTGCGTCGGAGCGGCGGGCGCCGCCTGGGCCGCGGGCGCCTGCGCCGCAGCGGGCTGCGCAGCGGCGGAGCCTGCGCTGGCGATCTGGACGCCGAGCGTGGCGCCGGCGAGCAGGCAGGAGCCGACGAGGAAACGAAGCGAGAGGGGGCGGAGACGCGTGGACATCGCCGTTCGGATTACCGGTGAGCAGGCGGGTCGTCAACCGGAGGGCGCTCGAAGGGAGGCCCTCGGGTCGTTCAGCCGCCGCCCTGACCGGTCGGCCCGCCGCCGTTCGGAACCCGCGGGCCGGGCCGCGTCGTGTCGGCCGCGCCGGTGGGGGGCTGGGTGCGGGTGCCCGGCGGGCGCAGGGGCGGCAGCGCGGCGAAGAAGGGGAGGGAGCGACCGAGCCGCTCGCGCGCGAGCGTGACGATCTCCCGCACCTCGGGCACCCGGCCCAGGTAGCTGTTGCGCTGCTCGAGGCGCGGGACGCGCCGCGCGTGCTCGCAGACGACCATGAACGCCGCGTCGAGCGCCGCGTGCGCGGCGTCGACGTTCCCGAGCGCGAGCTCCGCCTCGACGAGCGTGAGGTGGGTGAGCTCCTCCCACTCCTCGACGGGCGTTCGCTCCACGAGCTCGATCGCGCGCCGCGCGTGCGCCGCGGCTCGGGCGTGGTCGTGTCGCGCGAGCGCGACACGCGCGAGCAGGAAGCAGCCCGTGGGCCGGAGGGCCTCGAGGCCGCGGACCTCGGCCTCGACGTAGGAGGCGAGCGCCGTGGCGGCCTCGAGCTCGGCGCCGTCGTTGGTGCGCCCCTCGTCGCGCAGCTGCTGCTCCCGCCAGAGGAGCAGGACGGCCTCGTAGACACGCGCGTGCACCCGGAGGCGCGCCGCGCCCGTCTCGTCGGCGATCTTGCCCGCCTGGCGCTGCATCTCGAGGCCACGCTCCACGAGGCCCAGGCGCGCCTCGCACATGCCGAGGTTGTGCAGCGCGAAGGCCTCGAGGATGCGCATGCGCCTGTCGCGCGCGTCGCCGAGCGCGCGGTCGAGCAGGATGCGAGCTTCCTCCCACATGCCGAGCAGGTTCATCGACGACGCGGTGTTGATGCGCGACTTCGTGGCGAGCACCACGTCGCCCGCGCTGTCGGCGATGTCGATGAGGCTCGGGCCGTTCGCCACGACCTCCGCGGGCTCGGCGATCTGCATCGACGCGAAGAGGCGCGCGTCGAGCACACGCAGGAGCACCTCGGTCGACTGCAGCGCGCGCGCCTCGACCAAGGCCTGGTCGGCGAGCTGGAGGGCCTCGCGGGGTTTGCCGAGATCGACGAGCCCTCGCACCCGCGCAGCCATGAGCTTGAGGCGCGTCGGCGCCTCGAGCCGTTCGACGAGCCCGGGGGCGAGCGCGCGCGCCGCGCGATCTTCGCCCTCGGCGGCGCGGCCGATCTCGGTGAGCGCGACCGCAGCCATGCACAGCGCTTCGGCCCAGATCTCGCTGCCCGGCGTGCTGAGCTCGGCCGCCTGCTCGGCCGCGCGCACGGCGTCCTCGAGCCTGCCGAGCGGGATGCGCGCCTGCGTCGCGGCGACGAGCAGCTCCGCCTTCACCGCGCCCTGGGCGCCGCAATTGAGCCCTCGTTCGGCCAGATCGAGGGCCGTCTCGAGGTGGGCGCCACCCGAATAGGCCTGGCGGGTCGCCCGCGCGTAGAGCTGCGCCGCGCGCTCGAAGTCCTCACCTGCGTCGGCGTGTTTGGCGATGAGCCCGACGTCGTCGTCGCCCTTGTTCTCGAGCCAGCGCGCCGTCGCCCGGTGCAGCGTCGAGCGGTCTTCGTCGAGCAGCGAGGCGTAGGCCGTGTCGCGCACGAGCGACTGCCGGAAGGTCCACTCGGCTTCACCCGCGATGCGCGAGAGCGGCTGGCGCGAGATGATCTCGGCCTCCTCGAGCTCGGCGAGCTCCGCGCGTGTGTCGCGCCCGACGAGCGCGTCGACCGCGCCCGTCCAGAACGTGGGCCCCAGCACGCTCGCGGCCCGCACGACCTCGCGCGTCGACTTCGGCATGCCGTCGAGGCGCAATTGCACGGTCGCCTGCACGGTGAGCGGGAGCTCGTCGCGACCGAGGGCGGCGGCGCGCACGAGCTCCTCGAGGAAGAGCGCGTTGCCCCCGGCGCGGTCCACGATGCTGCCGCGCAACCTCGCATCGGCCTCGGGCAGCGCCGTGCGTACGAGCTTCTCGGCGGCGATCGGCGAGAGCGGCGGGAGCGAGAGGCGCGTCACGTTCTTCTGCTGCCAGAGCGAGCGCGCGTCGAGCTCGGGGCGCGCGAAGACGTAGACGGCGAACTTCAGGTCGGGGCAGCTCAGCAGCCAGTCGATGAGGTCGAGCGTGGTCTCGTCGGCCCACTGGGCATCCTCGAGCACGAGGACCTGCGGCATGAGGTCGGCCTGCGCGCGCACGAAGGCCTCGAGGGCCATGCGCGTGCGCGACTGCATGAGCTGGGGCGACTGCCTGGCCGCGCGCAAGGGCTCGTCGTTCACGTCGGGGAAGGGCACGCCGAGCAGCTCCGAGAGGAAGCTGCCGAGAAAACGCAGCGACTTGGGCAGACGGAAGTCGAGGTGCGCGCGCACCCGCGCGATCTGCTGCTCGAGCGGCACGCCGTCGTGCACGCCGACGACCGCGCGCATCGCGCGGCCGAAGCTCGACAGGCTCGAGCCGCGGCTCATCGGGTCGCCCCGGACCATGAGGATCTCGGGCGGGAAGCCGCTCGTCTCGAGCCTCGCCACGAGCTCCGAGCGCAGCCGTGACTTGCCGATGCCTGCGGCGCCCGTGATGACGGCCGCGCGCGGCGTGCCCTCCTCGAGCAGCTCGTCGTACACGCTCTTGAGCAGGGCGAGCTCCTTGTCGCGCCCCACGGTGCGCGTCGGTCGCCCGAGCAAGAGACGCGCGCCGAAGCCCTGCGGGTCCTCCCGGACGAGCACGGCGCCGTGCTCGTCTTCTTGCAGCACGAAGCGCCCCGCGAGCGCCGAGACCACGCTCGCGTCGACGCGCGCCGTGCCACGCTCCCCCAGCTCGATCTGCGCTGCGGCGCGCTCGAGCGCCTCACCCGCGAGGTTCGAGCGCCGGCGCGGCTTCTGGCCGGGCAGGGTGTCGCCGCTGAGGCCGGGTGCGCCGCCGTGCTGCGTCACGGCGTAGCCGACGGCGACGACGGCGCGCACGTCCTTGGAGGCGTTGGTCACCAGGAGCGCCGCGCGACCGGCTCGGATCGCCTCGTCGCCGGTGGACTTCGTGACGCCGAGCACCGCGATGAGGCGGCCGCCGAGCACCTGCTCGAGGCGCACGTCTTCGCCCAGCACCTTGCGGAGCTCTTCCTGGAGCGCGGCGGGCAGCTCGCTCGCGCCGAGGTCGAGCAGCAGGGCCGCGACGACGCGGCGCTCGGAGCTGCCGACGGACTTCGGCCCGCCCGGCTCGCTCGGGCGCGGTGCCGAGGCGGGCAGGGGGGGCGAGGCTTGCGCGGGCACGGCGCTCGACGAGCGCTTCACGACGTGACGCGCGAGCTCGGGCAGGGAGCGGCGCACCGCGGAGGCCGAACGATCGGTGGCGGGCGGATCGTCGTTGAGCTCGCCGACGCGGGCGAGCGCGCGCGCGAGCTCGCCCGCGCTCTCGAAGCGCTCGCGTTTGTCGCGGGCGATCGCTTGCAGTATCACGCGATCGAGCGCGTCGGGCACGTCGAAGCGGATGCTCATCGGGCTCGGCGGGTCTTCGATGACGAGCCGGCCGAGCAGCGCGATCATGTGATCGGTCTCGAAGACGTTGCGCCCCGTGACGAGCTTGAAGAGCGCCGCCCCGAGCGAATAGACGTCGGCGCGGGCGTCGACGTCTTCTCCGCGGGCCTGCTCGGGCGCCATGAAGTGAGGCGTGCCGAGGATCGAGCCGCGGTCTTCTTCGTGGCCGGCGCCCGGCATGCGCACGACGCCGAAGTCGATGAGCTTCACGGCGGTCCCTCGACCGCGGACGAGGAAGATGTTCCCGAGCTTCAGATCGCGATGCACGATGCCGCGCGCGTGGACCGCGGCCATGCCCTGCGAGGAGCGACGGATGACCTCCACGGCGTCGCGCATGCCGAGCGGGTCGTGGCGTTGCCGCTGGCTCAGGTCTTCGCCTTCGAGCCATTCCATCGCGTAGAACGGGCGCCCGTCGGGCAGAGAGCCGTGGTCGATGTACTCGACGATCGCCGGGTGCCTGAGGTCCGCGATGACGGCGATCTCGCGCTGGAAGCGCGCGCGCTCGACCTCGTCGGCCGAGGAGCGAAGCACCTTCACGGCGACCTCGCGCCCGTCCTGCTGGTCGATCGCGCGATAGACGTCCCCCATGCCTCCACCGCCAGCGCGGCCCTGGAGGACGAAACGGTCCGTTCGTCGATCTAGCTCCGGAAGCAACTCGTCCTACTGCGAGCGTAGATCGGGAAGGACCTTGGTGTCCTCTGTGGTCGAGCGTGTGGAGGCGCGATGGATCCATGTTTGCCCGCCCCCGCAGCCGGATAGGTGGGTCGGTGTGGGTGCGCCGTTGGCCTCCCCCACTGGCCGTGGTAGGCGGTCGTATGACCTCCATCGAATTCGAGCGGCGCGCGGTACGGGGGCGGGGGCTGCGCGTCGTGTGCGTCGCGCTGCTCTCGGCGTGCTTCGCGCTCTGGGCTCGGGGCGCGAGCGCGCAGGCGCCCGAGGCGCAACCCGCGCCTCCGGACGAGGCCGTCGTCGAGCCGCCGCCCACGGGCTGCGCCAACCCACGGCACGCGATCGACACCGTCTTCGCTTGGCAGCAACCCGAGCGCACCAGCCTCGAGGCGGCGAGCCGTTGCCTCGACCTGCCCGGCCGGAGCGTCGAGGCGCGCCACGCGGCGGCCCGGGCCATCAAGGAGGTCTACGACGGGCGCGCCCTCTACGTCGACGTGCCCTCGATGTCGACCGAGCCTGAGCACCTCGACCCAGTGACGGGGCTCGCGCGCGTGGTCGTGCACCCAGGGCTGCCCGAGGTCGTGGTGGAGCGACAGCTCGACGGCCAGTGGAAGTGGACGACGAGCTCGATTCGACTCGTGGAGGAGCTCCACGCCCAGTCCTTCGCGCGGCAAGTGGAGGGCCGCCTGCCGAAGTTGCTCGTCGGCGAGGTGTTCGGCGTGAAGCTCTGGCAGTACCTCGCGATCGCGATGAGCCTCGTCATCGGCCTGCTCGCGCGCCGCGTCCTGCACTACGTGGCGACGCGCAAGCTCGCCGCGCTCGAGCGAGGCGAGAAGCTGCGCTGGGTCGGTAGCCTCGTCACCACGATCGCCTCACCAGGCGCGACGCTCGTGGTCGCGGGCGCGCTCCGCCTCAGCTACCCCGAGCTCGGCCTGCCGATCGGCGCTTCGCTCGCGATGGCCTTCGCGGTGCGCACCATCGTGGTGCTCACCTTCGTGTGGATCGGCTACCGGCTGGTCGACGTCTTCGCGGAGTGGCTCGCGTCGAAGGCGAACCAGACGGACTCCAAGCTCGACGATCAGCTCGTGCCGCTCCTGCGCAAGAGCCTGAAGGTCGTCGTCGTCATCCTCGGCACGCTCATGGTGCTGCAGAACCTCGACGTCGACGTCGGCTCGCTGCTCGCCGGCCTCGGGATCGGAGGGCTCGCCTTCGCGCTCGCGGCGAAGGACACCATCGCGAACTTCTTCGGCAGCGTGATGATCTTCGTCGACAAACCCTTCCAGATCGGGGACTGGGTCGCCGTCGACGGCTGTGAGGGCATCGTGGAGGAGGTGGGCTTCCGCACCACGCGCCTCCGGGCCTTCGACAACTCGCTCATCGCGATCCCCAACATGAAGTTCACCGAGCAGAAGATCGTGAACTTCGGCGCGCGCAGGTACCGGCGTCACTTCACGACGCTGAACCTAGGCTACGACACGAGCCCCGAGCAGCTGCAGGCCTTCGTCGAGGGCGTGCGAGGCATCGTGCTCGCGCACCCCACGACCCGGAAGGACGCCTTCGAGATCCACATGTCGGGCTTCGGGGCGCACTCGCTCGACGTGATGCTCTACTACTTCTTCGAGGTGAGCACCTGGTCGGCGGAGCTCGAGGGCAGACACGAGGTGATGCTGTCGATCCTGCGCCTCGCCAAGGATCTGGGGGTGAGCTTCGCCTTCCCGACGCGCACCTTGCACATCGTGGAGGCGGCGCAGCCCGGGGCCGAGCGCGCGCTGCCTCGGCGCCCGCCGCGCGAGGAGCTGGTGCGCCTCGTGAGCGACTACGGGCCGAGCGGCGATCGAGGGCGTGAGCTGCCGCCGCTCGCGGAGGCTCGCCACCGCCCGGGCAGCTACGCGCCCTCTGCCTCGAGCGGCTGAGGGCTCGGTGTGGGCGTGAGGATCTCGCAGCCCGCGCGCGTGACCACGAGCGTGTGCTCGAACTGCGCCGAGAGCGAGCCGTCGGCGGTGAGCACCGTCCAGCCGTCGGAGAGCGTGCGCACCGCCGGGCCGCCGAGGTTCACCATCGGCTCGATCGTCAGCGCCATGCCGGCGCGCAGGCGCGGACCGGCGCCCCGCACGCCGGTGTGCGACACGTGCGGCGGCTGGTGCATGCGCCTCCCGATGCCGTGTCCGCCGAAGTCGCGCACCACCGAGCAGCCCGCGCGGCGAGCCACCTCCTCGATCGCGGCGCCGATGTCTCCGAGGCGCGCGCCGTCGCGCACCACCGAGATGCCGGCCTCGAGACACGCGCGCGCAGTGTCGACCACGTGGCGCGCCTCGGGCGAGACCTCCGCGATGCAGAAGGTCGCCGAGGTGTCACCGTGGAAGCCGCCGAGCTCGGTGGTGACGTCGACGTTCACGATGTCGCCGGGCTCGAGGAGCACCTCGGGCCTCGGGATGCCGTGGCAGACGACCTCGTTCCGGCTCGTGCACACGGCGGCGGGGAAGCCGTGGTAGCCGAGCTGCGCAGGGCGACCGCCGAGCGAGGCCGTGTGGCGGCGAACGAGCGCGTCGACGTCGGCGGTGGAGAGGCCCGGGCGCAGCTCGCGCGCCACGTGCGCGAGCGTCTCGGCTGCGGCGCGGCCGGCGAGACGCATCGCCTCCACGTCGCGCATCGTGAGGATGGGGATGCTCATCGCGCTTCGTGATGGCTGCGCTCCTGGTCCGCGTCCAAGATCGATTTCGCATCGAGCGATGCCTGGCGTGCATCGAGCGGAAGCGGGCACGTGCCCCCGGGGCTTCCGCCTGCTGCGCTCCGGAGCTAGGCTCGACGCGTGAGTCTCGAGCAGCTCCGTGGCTTCGTCGCCGTGGCCGAAGAGGCGCATTTCGGGCGCGCCGCGCGGCGTCTCGGTGCCTCGCAGCCGGCGCTCAGCCGATCGATCCAGCGGCTCGAGGAGGAGCTGGGCGTCGCGTTGCTCGAGCGCAGCGGCCGTGGTGTGCGCCTCGCGCCGGCGGGAGCGGCCTTCCTCGGGCACGCGCGGGAGCTGCTCGAGCGCGTCGCGCTCGCGCGCTCGGCGGCGCTGGGAGGGGCGAGCGCCCTCGCGCCGCTGAGGCTCGGCGCGGTCGACGCGGGCGCCGAGCGCGCGCTGCTCGGGTCGGGTCTCGTGGGGCAGGAGGGCCACGGGGGCGGTCCGCGCAGGCTGGAGCTGTCACGCGCGAGCGACGCGCGGCTCTCGGAGCGCCTCGCCTCGGGGGAGCTCGACGCCGTCGTGGTGCGCAAGCTCGCGGGCGCGGAGCCCGACGCACGCTTCTCCGCAGAGCGCCTGGCGGCTGACGAGCTGGTGGCGGTCTGCGCGCGCGATCCCGAAGCTCCGGTCGTGGGCGATCGAGGCGCTGCACGGGCATCGCGCGCCGGCGCGCCGAGCGAGGGGCCGGTCGTGATCGTGACGGGCGAGTGCTCGCCGAGCGAGCTCGAGGCCACGCGCTTCGTCGCCGCGCGGCCCGGGCTTCGTGTGGCGGCGCTCGTGCAGTCGCAGGAGACCGCGCTCTTGCTCGCCGAGCGTGGCGTGGGCGCGGCCATCGTGCCGCGCTCGGCGCTCGCGAGCGGTTCGGTCGGCTGGGCGCGCGTCGCGTCGATCGGCGCGCCTTCGCTCGAGCTCGTGCTCTTGCGTGGGCGCGGCGCGGAGGCCTGAGTGCCTGCGCCCACGCGCGTGCCCGGCATGAGCCACGCTGGCGGCCACGCGGAAGCGCTTGCTCTGCGCCGGGCTTGCCACTAGAAAGCGCCCTGTCGTGCGTTCGCTTCGTCGAGCGCAGCCGGTCCCCATCGTCTAGCCCGGCCCAGGACTCAGCCCTTTCACGGCTGCTACGCGGGTTCGAATCCCGCTGGGGACGCCACTGTGTTGGCAGGCCCAACAGGCATCCAGCGGGCCTCGGCCCTGCGTGACACTCCGTCCACTGCGCTCGGACTCGCGGAGCTCGTCCGGCTTCGTGGACTCCGTGCACTCCGGGTCGAATCCCGCTGGGGACGCCACTGTCTGGGGGGCCAGACCAGGCCAGCGCTCTTCGGTCCTGCGTGGACTGCGGCGCGCAGGGCGCGTCGGCCCTCTGTCAGAACTCGCAGCAGCCGTAGCTCAGAACTCGCAGTAGCCGTAGCTGCAGTTGGGACGCTCCGTCGGGCACTGCGAGGAGGTCGTGCAGCTCTGGCAGTCGGTGCCGCCGGTGAGCGACTCGAAGTAGCAGCCGCAGGGGCGTGGCGGCTGGAAGGACGCGAGCGCGCCGCCGTCCTCGGTGCGGAAGACGTTCATCGCGCACTGGGGCACGAGGCTGCTCTCGAGGCCGAGCGCGATGGGGTCGAGGCCAGGGAGCTGATCGGTGCCCAAGGTGAGGTTGATGAAGCGGTTGGCGCCGGGGTTCACCGGGATGCCCGAGGTGTTGACCCGCGTGTAGAGGTGCACAGCGCCCCAGATCGGGTAGTGCCCGTCGCGGACGTTGCGTTTGTCGCGCGAGGTGGGCGTCGAGTCGGGGAAGTAGCCGCAGCTCTGCTCGTAGTGCTGATAGGCGAGCGCGCGGATCTCGCCAGCGCGCCGCTCGATGATGCCGACGTTCGCCCCGGCGATCGTCGAGGCGATCGCCGCGCCCGTGGCCAGTGCGACCTGGTCGACCATCAAGCCGGTCGAGTTGAGGCTCGTGCCGGCGAACTTCGTCACGTCGAGCGCCAGCGTCTTGGCGAAGACGTTCTCGGCGCCCGAGTTCGGATCGCGGTGGAGGATCGTCGCCGGATCGTTCCAAGGCTCGACCACGTGCGACTCGGCGCCGAAGCCGAACACCAGGTAGGCCGCCTCGGCGCTGATGGACTGTGCGGGCGAGTCGGGGTGCACGATGAAGCCGAAGCCGAGCACGGGGCCCGGGAAGTCCTGCACGCTGCCCAGGCCGTTCGGGTAGCTCGCGCAGGTGGTCGCGAAGACGTCCGACAGCACGAGATCGGGCACGATCTCCGGCTCGGCCGGGTCGGCCGCGTCGAAGGGCAGCTCGCAGAACATTTCGAGCTCTGGATCGCCCGGCCAGTACGAGACCTCGTGGGCGGCCGGCGTGCCCATCTCCGCGGGGTCCGGGGTCGTCGGGGAGCTGTTCACGAGGTTCTGCACCCCGAGACACGACGGGTAGCCCTTGTAGTAGACGTGGATGTCTTCGCTCCAGAGCTCCGCCGCGATGTTCCGGAGGATGTTGATCATCGAGTCCGGCCCGGCGATGTAGAGCACCTGACCGGTCGCGAGATCGCAGGGCGCTGCAGAGACTGGCTGCGCCCAGGCGAGGAGCGCGGCGCACAAGGCGCCCGGGAGGGCCGCGGCCCCGAGCCGAGCGCGCCGAAGGTGCAGCTGAGGACGGGGCGGACTCATGGCACGGGCGGCACGCTGCCGTCTGGCTCGAGCAGACCCTCGAGCTGGGTGTTGTCGTAGGGGATGCACTCGGCGTCGGTGCAGGCCTCGAGGAATTGCACCTGCGTCTGGGGCGGGCAGGCGTAGCAGCCGTCGGGGCCCTCGCAGCCGCCCGAGCTCGTCGTCGTGGTCGTGCTCGAGTCCGGCACGCAGACGCCCCCGGCGAGATCGCAGACCGCGTTCTCGAGATCGGCGCAGTCAGCGTCTCGCTCGCACTGTCGGTCGCGGGACTCGACGACGAAGGAGCAGCCCGCGAGCCACGCGAGAGCGGCGGCCGAGGAGGCGACGAGCGTGAGAGAGCGGGTCGTGGAGCGGGAGGGCACGGAGACTACTTCGAGCAGGCTAGCACCACTCGGCCCGGGGCCGCTCCTCTTGGTGTTTGGGAGATCCGCGTCGGACGGATACACTCGAGCTGGGAGCCTACTGCGTGGGCTGCCCACGGTCGACGCCCCGAAGATGTTCGCGCCCAGCGAAGCCAGCCCCCATCGCCGCTACCGCCTGATCGCCGAGATCGGGCGAGGAGGCATGGCGGAGGTGTACCTCGCGGTCGCGCAGGGCCCTGGGGGCTTCAACAAACTCGTCGTCGTCAAGAAGGCGCTCCGGGATCTGGCCCTGCAGCCCGAGATCCTCTCGATGTTCGTCGACGAGGCCCGCCTCGCGGCGCGCATGAACCACCCGAACGTCGTGCAGACCTACGAGCTCGGCGAGGAGGGCGGCCGTCACTACATCGCGATGGAGTACCTCGACGGGCAGCCCTACAGCCGGGTGCTCACGCGCCTGAGGAACCACCCCGGCGGGCTCGAGGCGATGTCGCTCGCGCACCACCTCAGGGTGCTCGCCGACACGCTCGCGGGGCTGCATCACGCCCACGAGCTGAAGGACTTCGACGGCAGCCCGCTCCACGTCGTGCACCGCGACGTGTCGCCGCAGAACGTCTTCGTGACCTACGACGGCTCGATCAAGGTCGTCGATTTCGGCATCGCCAAAGCGCAGGACTCGTCCTCGCGCACGATGACGGGCGAGATCAAGGGCAAGGTCACGTACATGTCGCCCGAGCAGATGCGCGGCGAGCCCCTGGATCGACGCTCGGACGTGTTCGCCGTCGGCGTCATGCTCTGGGAGGCCGTCGCTGGGCGACGCATGTGGAAGGACCTGCCCGACGCGAGGGTCGTGGGCGAGCTCTTGCTCGGGCACGTGCCCTCGATTCGTGAGGTCGTCCCGAACGTGCCGGCCGAGTTCGAGCGCATCCTCGGCTGCGCGCTCCATCCGGATCGCGAGGCGCGCTACCCCTCGGCGCTCGCGATGCAACGCGAGCTCGAGGCCTACGCGATGGCGAGCGGAGCCCGCGTCGACGGTCCGGAGGTCGGGCGCGTGGTGTCGGAGTTCTTCGTCGAGGAGAGGCAGCGTGTGCGTGAGATCGTCGAGGCGCAGCTCGGCTCCCTGCGCTGGACGGGCGAGAACCCTGCCGCCTCGAGCCTGCCCGTCATCCCTTCGCCGGCGGGCTCCATGCGGGGCGGAGACTGGCCGGGCTCCGACCTCCGCCGCTTCGAGAGCGGCCGGCCGGTCGGCTCGCAGCCCGGTCTGCCCACCAACAGTGGTGCCGCGCTGCCGCTGACTGCTCCTCTCGCCGCGCCCCGGCGCTCGATCCTGTGGCCCGTGGTGGGCGTCGCGCTCGCGGCGCTGCTCGGAGGTGCCGTGGCCGTCGGCTTCGTGCGTGCTTCCGGCACCTCGACCGAGCGAGCCGAGGCCTCCGCTGCCCCGCTCGGGCCGGGCGCTTCGCCGCAAGCCTCGATCTCGGCGAGCGCGGAAGCGGCGAAGCCGGAGTCGGTGTCGCTCAAGGTCCGCGTGACCCCCCCCGAAGCGAAGATCTTCCTCGACGGCATCTTGCTCGGTGCCGGCTCCTTCGACGGCAGGGTGGTGCACAGCGAGTCCGAGCGCGTGCTACGCGTCGAAGCCGAGGGCTTCCAGACGAAGGAGGAGAAGCTCAGCCTCAGCTCCGATCTGATGACGAGCCTCGCCCTCGAGAAGCTCGAGCCGGTCGCGCCTGCGGGGCCGGGGTCGGGCTCCTTCAAGCCGGGGGTACCGCGCACGCGCCACACCGGGCGCGCCATCGACTCCGAGAGCCCCTACGGAACGCCATGAGCGAGACCGCTTGCAGCTTCGTCGGCGCGCTGCTCCTCATCGCCACGCTCGCCACGCCGGGCACGGTCTCGGCCGAGCCCAAGTGGCTCTCGGCCGACCAGCACTTCAAGCACGGCGTGCAGCTCTTCAAGGAGGCCGACTACACGGCGGCGCTCGTCGAGTTCGAGCGCGCCTACGAGATCGATCCGAAGTACCAGGTGCTCTACAACATCGCCGAGAGTCACTACCAGCTCCTCGATTACGCGAACGCGTTGCGCACCTTCCGGCGCTACCTCGAAGAAGGTGGCACGAAGATCCCCTTCAAACGGCGCAAGGACGTCGAGGCGGAGATCGTCACGCTCTCCAAACGCGTCGCGACGCTCACGGTGACGACGAACGAGCCCGGGGCGACCATCGCCATCGACGACGTCTACGTCGGCACGACACCGCTCGAGCCGCTCATGGTGAGCTCCGGACGGCGCAAGGTCACGGCGAAGCTCCCCGGCCGACCCTCGGTGACCGAGCGGGTGGATCTCGCAGGAGGCGACGAGAAGTCCCTCGCGCTCGAGATCGAGCCCTTGCCTCCTCCCGCGCCCATCGAGAAGCCGCCCAGCGCCGCTCCGCCCGCGCCTCCGTCCGTCGTGCCCCCCGTGGTCGCGTGGTCCGCGACGGGCGCGCTGCTCACGGGTGGGATCGTCACTGGCGTGCTGGCGCTCGGTGCCTCGAGCGATCTGGAGGCGGAGCTCGTGCGTTACCCCGGCGACCCCGAGGCCCTCGCGAGCGCGAAGAGCTCGGCCTTCGGGCTCGCGCTCGCCTCCGACATCCTCTTCGTCAGCTCGGCGGCGGCCGCCGCGGTGTCGATCTACCTGACCGTCGACTACGCCTCGGGGGCCGAAGCCGCCCCGGGGGAGGCGAAGGCGCCCTCGATCCGCTGGGCCGTGGTGCCGGGTGGCGTGGTCGTCGACGGCCGCTTCTGAGCCCTGCGGTCCGCGCCCGGACTCGGCGTCCGAGCTCGGCGCGAGGCGGCGCCTCCGCACGATCGCCCTGGCGCCGTTCAGTCCTCGAGCTCGAGCTCGGCCACGAAGGGCGCGTGGAGCGAGCCCCTCGGTGTGAGGCCGGCGAGCGGCGCCTCGTACTCGTCGGGCAGATCCTCGTTCAGGATCTCGGCATCGACGAAGCCGCGCGCGAGCGCGCGCGTCACGAGCAAGTGATCGAGCAGGAGCCGACGACCCCGGTGCAGGACCGTGTAGCGCCGCTCGAGTGGCACGCGTTCGGCGAGCTCGACGAGGCTGCGCGCGTCGAGCGCCGGGTTGCCCGTGTCTTCGCTGTCGGCCCGGAGCGTGCGCACGGCCGCGCTCCACAGGTCCGCGTTCAGATCGCCCGCGACCGCGATCGGGGCCTCCGCGTCGTCGTCGAGCAGCCGGTCGACGAGGCGACGGAGCTCGAGCGCTTGCCCGAGCTGCTTCACCGCCGCGACGAAGAAGCCCTCGGCCCAGCCCTCCGTGCTCCGCCACACGAGCGGCGCGAGCTTCTGCCCCTCGATGTTGGAGGCGAGCGGCGCCCTGAGGTGCACGTCGAAGACCACGAGCTCGCGGCCCGTGGGCAGCGCCAAGCGGACCTCGAGCAGCGGCCGATCCCAGTGCACGACCTCGGTGCGCGGCTGTGGGGTCGTCGCCAGACGCAGGATCGGCGGCTCGACCGAGTCGTGCCAGTGCTGTCGCGCCCCGCGTATCGGTAGCGCGCTCAGCACCACGAGGTTGTGTTTGTCGGAGGGGCCCTCACCCGAGGAGTTGAGCGTCGTCGCGCGCTCGTAGCCGGCGTAGCGCGTGCCCTCGAGGAGCCGGTCGAGCGCGCGCAGCGCGTGCTGCGGGTCGCGTCGGTCCTGTGCGTTCACCTCCTGGAGGCACAGCACGTCGGCGCGCAGGGCGAGCAGCTGGGGCCTCAGCACTGCGATGCGCTCGTCGAGCGACACGCCGTGCCTGCGTGGCTCGTCGAGGTTCTCGACGTTGAAGGTCGCGATGCGCAGTCTCACCTGGCCTCGCCGGAGTGTACGACTCCTGGCGGCGCAGTCGCGCGGTCTCCGCGCCTCGCGACGTCTCGGCGGGCTCGTGCGCGCCGCGCCATCACGACGCGAAGCGCCGTTCTTGGGTTTGTCGCGCCGCGTCCGCTAGGCTTCGGCGCTGGCATGGCACGACCGCCCTCACGATCTCGCCCCGAGCCCGAGGAGTTCGATCTCGAAGGTGCGACGAAGGCCTCGGCCGAGTCCGGAGAGTTCGATCTCGAGAGCGCGACCGCGGGCCCCCTGGAGCCCGAGGAGCTCGACCTCGAGGCGGCCGTCGCGCCCCGAGCGCCGCTCCCGAGCAGCCCGAAGCGCGCCTCGCTCACGAACGAGGCGAAGCGCGCCTCCCTCTCGGGGGAGGAGTTCGATCTCGATCTCGCGCACCTCCCGCCCGAGGAGCGCGCGGAGCTCGAGCAGAAGGCGGCGGTCGAAGCGGCCATCGCCTCGCTCGAGGGCCGCGACCCGACGCGCGCGATGGGCGATCTGCTCGCCCGTCGCGAGCGCGACAAGTTCGAGGGCCAGGTCAAGACCGCGGTCCGAACGGCGAAGGCCTCGCAGCACCAGGTCGAGGAGCAGCGTCGCAAGCTGCTGCCCTACGTGATCCTCGGCGTGGCCGCGGTGGCCGCGGTGGGGGTCGTGGCCTACGTGCGCGTCTCGGCGGGCCTCGACGAGCGCGCGCGCCAGCGAGAGGCGACCGAGGCGGCGGCCGCCGCCCTCGGTGCGCGGGGCTTCGTCGAACGAGAGCTCGGGCCCGAGGGTACGCTGAGCGTCGCCGGCGAGCCGGGGGAGTGCTTCGTCGCGGTCGTCGGCGCTAGCGACGACGCCGCCCGGCTCGTCGTCGAGCGAGACGGCAGCAAGGTCGAGGGGCGTCAGGTGGGCTGGTGCAGCTGCGGCGCTTCGACCGCGACGGTGAGGCGCATCGCGCCGGACGGCGCGGCCGTCGCCGTGTACGCGGCGCCGATCGAGAAGGTCGGTGGTGCAGGTTTCCTCGAAGCCCTCGAGCCTCGCGAGGCTGAGCGCCTGGGCGAGCAGGGGGGCGCGGCCTGCGTCGAGGCGCTGCTCGATCGCTACGTGTCCGCCACCCCCGTCGACCGCGCGCCGTCGCGCAGCGATCTCAGGCACGCGGCGCTCGTCGGCGCGGGGCTCGAGCTCGTCGGCGGAGCCGAGGCGGACGCGCGCTTCGTCGTGCTGCCCGCCAAGGCGAAGAGCTGCTTCGTCGTCGACAGCTCGGAGCCCGACGAGGCGCTCTCGCTACGGCTCGAGGGCGGCGAGGAGCCGCTCGTCGACTCTCCGGTCGTCGCCCTCTGCCAGGAGCGCCCCGTGTCGGCCAGCGTCTGGCGCAGCGGTCGCGGCAAGCTCGCCGTGTACGCAGCCTCGCTCGAGTCGCTCGGTGGCAGCGTCGGGCTCGCCGAGGCGCTCGCCAGGTCGGGCGCGCAGGGCGCGCCGATCCACCGAACGCCGGAGGTGGTGAAGCAGGAGCCGACGCTGGCGCTCGCAGCCAGCGGTATCCTGGGCGCTCACCTCGTCGAGTCGGGAGGGCGCTCGCGCCTCGGCTTGCCCGATCCTCCGCACCTGTTCTCCTTCGCCGCGAGCGATGGCGGCTACGCCGCGAAGATCTCCACGACCCGGAGCACGATCGCCTGCACGCCCGGGCTCGGTACGAGCCCCGCTGCGGCCGTCTGCCTCGGTGGCGAGGGCGCCTTCGACGGCCTCGACGGCCTGCGCGCAGAGCGCCCCGCCTGGTTGCCTGCGAGCACCGAGCCGGCGGCCCTCGCGAAGGCCCTCGAGGCGCTCGCGCTCGCGCGGCGCCTGCGACTCGCTGGCTTCGAGCTCACGACCGTGGACGGCGTGCTCGAGACCCCGACCGGCGCGACGATCACCGGGCGCGCCGATCAGAAGCAGGTCGTCGCGATCGCGCTCTCGGCGGTGCCGCCGTACCTGCACACGCTGTCGGACGGTGAGGCCTGGAGCGTCGAGGCCGAGCCGCGCTTCGTGCCGGTCTCTCCCGGAGGCAAGGTCCAGCTGACGGCGACGCCTGCCTTCAGCGGGCCTCGGGTGCCCCGCTCGATCATCGTGTTCCGCCGCTGAGGCGCACGGTGGCCTCGGGTGCGGGGCGAGCGTCCATGCGTCAGAGCTCGGGCAGGCGCTCGTCCAGGAAGCGGCGGATGCGCTCGGCGACCAGCTCGGGGAACTCTGCCGGGGTGTAGTGCGTGCCACCCTCGACGACGAAGAGCTCCGCGCCTTCGACGCGCTCGACGAGCTGGCGCGCCGTACGGACGGGGATCATCAGATCGCGCGTGCCCGCGGTGACGAGCGTCGGCACACGCACCTTCGGCAGGTGCGGGCTCGCGTCGTGCTCGTGCAGCATGCGCGCCACCACGAGGTAGCGCTCCCAGTCCACGGTGCGGAAGTCGGCGAGGATCTTCTCGAAGAACTCGGGCTCGCGCGCGATGACGCCGAGCGCCTGGAGCAACCTACCCACGCCGCGCTGCCCCAAGAGCCTCGCGCTGAGGGGGTTCATCAGCCGACCCGCCGGCGCGCCCACGACCTCGAGCACGCGCGCCATCGCGTCTCCGAGCCCGGGGACCGGGATCGCCTGATCGAAGGCCGCCGTGTACGGCCCGTTCACGAGCACGAGCCCCTCGACGCGTCGCGCGTCGCGCGCGAGGTACTCGAGGCTGATCGGCACACCCATGCTCCAGCCGCCGAGCACGAAGCGCTCGAGCCCCTCGGCCTCGACGACGGCCTCGAGGTCGTCGACGTGGCGAGCGACGTCGAGGGCGCGTGGATCGGCGGGCACGCCCGAGCGGTGGAAGCCGCGCATGTCCCAGGTGACGATGCGCAGATCCTCCGAGAGCGGCTCGTATACGCGGCTCATCGCCACGTAGGGCGCGCCCATCGCCGGAGCGGCGAGCCAGGTGCGGGGGCCCCGGCCGAGCACGTAGTAGGTGATCGGCGTACCGTCGGCGCTGAGGACGGTCTTCGTGACGGGCTGCATCGCTCGCTAGGTGCGCGCGCCGTCGTGCCGGATCAAGCCTCTTCGTCCGCCTCCTCGGCGAAGACGATGGGGGAGTCGTCGCCCGAGAGCGAAGCGTGCCCCGGCCCTCTGCTCCGCGCGGCCGCGAGGTTCTGCTGGGCGAGCGCGACCAGATCGTCGGGGTGATCGCAGTCTTCCGGGTATGAGGCGACGCCGACCGAGGGCGCGATCCCTCGGCGGTGGGCCGTGACCCCGACGCGCCTCGCGACGAGCGCGGCCTCGAGCGAGCCCGCGCCCGGCAGGAGCGCCGCGAGCGCGCCAGCGTCGAAGCGCGCGGCGACGTCGACGGCGCGCAGCTCGTCGCGGAGCACGCCAGCGAGCGCGCGCATCTCGGTCGCAGCGACGGGGGCCTCGGCGTCCGGGCTGGCGCCCAGCACGAGCAGGGAGAGAGGCGCCGTGGCGCGCTGCGCGCGTGAGCGCTCCTGCGAGAACCGCAGCTCGAGCTCCCTGCGGTTGTGCAGCCCCGTCTCGGGGTCGGTTCGTGCCAGATCCTCCACCTCGCGCCGCAGCCGCAGGTTCTCCCAAGCGAGGGAGGCCTGCGAGAGCAGCTCGGTGAGCAGGGCGATGCGCTCCTCGCCGAGACACGGCTCCTCGCCGTCGCCGAAGAGCAAGGCGAGCGGAACCGTGCGCTGTGGCGAAGCGAGCAGCGCGAAGCGCTCACGCGGGCCGAGCGCGCCCAAGGCATCGGGGCCGGACAGCGAACGATCGAAGACGGAGCGTTCTCCTCGGAGCGCGAGGGCCAGCTCGTCCGCGTCGCCGGGCTTCGGTTTGAGTACCAAGCTCTTGGCGCCCTCGTGGAATGCCGAGCCCCCGGCGCGGGCCGACCAGCGCCGCGACGTGGGCCCGACGGTCGAGGGCGGCGCCTCCGGGACCTCGTCGCGCTCGCGCGCGCCCGCGAGCACGTAGGCTCCCTGGGCGCGATCGTGGAGGAAGACCGCCGCGCGCTCGAAGCCCGAGGGCCCGGCGAGAGCAGCGCCGAGCACAGCCTGAGTGACGGCCTCGGTCGAGCTCGCGCGTGCGAGCTCCGACAGGGCGACACCTGCGAGCGGCGCGAGCTCCGAGCCCTGCGCGAGCTCCACGAAGCCTCGTGCGAGCTCGTCGTGCGTGAGCAGCTCCCTCGCGAGCTCCTCGAGCAGCTCTCCGAGCCCGCGCTCCAGCGAGCTCGCGTGGAAGCGAAGCTCGACCGAGCCACGCCGGACGACCAGCAGCGTGCTCGGCGCCTCCGAACCGAGCTCGAGCGAGAGCGCGTCCGGCTCCGCGAGCATGAGCCGCAAGAGCTGTGTGAGCGCGGAGAGGGTCGGAGCGTCGGGCCCGGGGTGGAGCTCGAGCGCGACGGGCGCGAGGCGCCGGAGGGTGGAGCGCGCGCCGGAGGCAATCTCGGCCAGCCTGGCGGCACGCTCGAGTCTGGGCCCGAGCGTGGAGGGAAGGGAGAGCGTGCGCGGTTCCACGGATCCAGGCTACCCCCGGTCGGGGCGGCCGCGCGAGATCGTCGCCTCGAGGCCCCTCGCGAGGCTCCGCTCCTCGCGGGCTCGGGCTCAATAGCTGACCAGAAAAGCCGAACCCAGGGGTTCGGCTTTTCGAGTTGATGTTCGTCAGAAATCGAGAAATGCGGAGAGTTCGGCGAAGAGTTCTCTGTTGTCGGCTGCCGCGCGCAGCGCTCGGGACCCCTGCCCCAAGCGCTGTTTGGCATTTCTGGTCACGTCTTCAGCGCAGAAGTGGAGCGCCCGCGAGCGCTTGCACCACCAAAGCAGCGAGCGCCGAGCCCGAGGCCCTGGGCCGCCCCGCTCCCGTCAGTTCGCCGAGGGGCGCCACCGAGCTCGCCACGATCCCGATCGGGGCCACGGCGCCGTAGTAGCGCATGGCCGGAGCGAGCGCGCCCGGCCCGGCCGCGACGAAGACCACGAGGTCTGGCACCACGAAGCCGAGCAGCACCCAGCCCGCGTAGCGAGGTACGAGCGCGGCCCAGGCCTCGGCGAAGCTCGAGCGGGGGGGCGAGCCACCCGCGAAACGCCACGCGAGCCAGGCGTAGAGCGTGGCGAGGGCGGACATCAGCGGCCCCACGAAGAGCGCCTGCCACGCGTAGTGACTCTCGGCGGAGACCGGGAGGAGCACGGCGCGAGCGGGCACACCGGCGCGCCAGAGCAGCAGGCAGAACACCGCGTAGACCACGCCGAGCGCCAGCAGCCAGAGCAGCGCGGGGCGCGCCCTGCGCAGGGAGATCTCGTCGCTCACGCGGCCCAGCTCAAGCTTCGTCGCCGCGACTGCCGACGAAGTGATCCGACTTGTCGGAAAACAGCGCGTTGAAGGTCGTGAGCGAGCCGTAGCAGCCCGTGATGTAGGCCTGCAGCTGCACCTTCTCTTCGTCGCTCAGGCGGTCGTGCGCGTTGAGCTTCGCCTCGAGCACGCGGAGCTTGTCGCGCACCATGACGATCTTGTGGAAGAAGGCCTCGATCGAGAGGCGCTTCTCCTGGGTGCCCTCCTTGCCTGGCACGAGCACGAGCTGGCCACCCTGCCAGCGCGCGCCGAGCTCGGCCTGTCCGAGGCCGAGCTCTTCGTGGAGGACCTGGCGCAACACGTCACGGAATTCGTCGGGGCTCATGTCGATGTCGATCTCCTCGGGCAGCTCGGGGCGCGGGATGGCGGTCGTGGCACGCGCGGACGAACCGCCTGTGGGAGCCGTGGGCGCGGTCACGCTGCGCGAGCGGCGTGGCTCACCGGCGGCCCTCGGTCGCGGCGGGGGAGCGGCCGCGCCCTTGGGCCGGTGCCGACTGCAGGTGGAGCCGGCGCTCACCGGAGGTGGGAAGACCTCCAGCGCGCACTCTCCCACCAGGCCGCGCTGCTCGTCGCGGCGCACCCGCGTGAACGCCGCACAATTCTCGCACGAAGGGGTCGGGGGGCTCACCGGGACCGAGCCTACATCGGCCGGCTCCAGGGAGGTGACACCGGCGCGGGGCGGGGCGCTCGCGCGAGCCCTCGGCCCGCTCGGCTGGGCCGAGAGGAGCTTCGGTAGAGGCGCCGCGATTTGCCGCTGCGTGCGCACCCGGGCTTCTGGTATACGCGGTCGGTCCAGGCTTCCCGGTGGTCAAGAAACTAACGGGGAGCGGGGCTCCGGGCGCCGACGCAGTGATGCGAGCGATCCCAGCCCCGCCGAAACCGCGCAAATCCTGAAGCTATTCCAGGGCACGGTTTTTGCCACCGGCTCGTAGAACCTCGGAGCCCTCCTGCCATGTCGACCCGCTCGCTACGCTTCGTCTCCTCGCTCGCCCTCGTCGCGGGCGTCGCCGTGCTCGCGCTGCCCTCCACGGCTTCCGCTCAGGCCACCGACCCCACGGCGCCCGTGCCCGCGCCCGCGCCCGCCCCCGACGCCGCCCAGCCGGGCACCGGAGCGGCGCCTGCCCCCGGGAGCTTCTCCGCCCAGGGCACCGCGCAGGCGGGGACCGAGTCGACCGAGGAAGAAGAGCCGGCGGGCGAAGACGCCGGCGAGAAGCGCAAGCCGGGCGCGGCCTGGGTGCCGTGGCGCGGCTCGGCACTCAACTGGAGCCACGACGTCACGACCACCGCCGTCGGCATCGGCCGCGACAACATCGGCGGTGAGGGTGAGGTCTACAGCCAGGGGCTCGGCTTCACGCTCAACTACTTCGTCATCGACGAGAAGGACTTCCGCCTCCGTCTGACGACCTCCGTGGGCTTCGACGTGGAGCTCACCGACGGCGGCACGACCACGCGCAACGAGCCCAGGTTCCGCGACATGCCGCTGACGATCGCGACCGGTGGTCTCACGGTGGCGCAGTCCGAGGACAAGATGTGGGCGCTCGGGTTCATCCCGAACTTCACGACCATCTTCCCGACCTCGCCCAACTCGCACGACCGCGGCGTGTACCTCACCACCTCGCCGCGCTTGCTCACCTACTTCACGGCACCGATCCTCGGCGCAGACGCCGAGCACCTCCAGGGCTTCTTCGGCGGCATCAGCGTGCGCTGGGACCACACCTTCTCCCGCGCGAACGTGCCGACCAACAGCGACGTGAACCGACCGCGGCGCACGCCGAACGGCGGCACCTTCCTCTCGGATCAGATCAGCGGCGGCCGCGTGTGGGACAACCGCCTGCGCGTCGGCGGCTTCGTCTTCTTCGAGGAGAAGTTCGGCGACGCGACCTTCTGGCTCTTTGCCGGGCCCTCCTGGAGCGTCGACTTCCTGCCCGAGTTCAGCGACGTCGACTGCGTGCAGATCGACACCGGCTGCGTCGAGGTCGCGAGCAACCCCAACGCCTCGAGCACGCGCATCTCGGCGGGCTTCTCGGCGGGCATCTCGGTCTTCCCGATGGCCGAGTGGGGCGTCGATCTCGGCTACAGCAACAACACGCTGCAGCTCGGCGAAGACGGCACGCGCCGCGACATCTTCTACAGCCCCGACGCCTCGTTCACCGCGACGCTCATCGTCTCGGTCGACGCCATCTACGAGCGCCTCGTCGGCCCGAAGCGCGAGAGCCCGGTCATCATCTTCGGCCAGAACCAGCAGGCGCCCGGCGCCGCGCCCGCGCCCTTCACGAGCCCGACGGGCACGCCCTCGATGCCCGCCGTCTTCTGAGCGCAGACTCTCGGCGGCGCAGGCGCACGATGGCGACGCGCCTCTCACGCGGTCGACGTTGCCCGAGGGCCGTCGGCCGCGTGCGCGTCTCTGGCGTGCTTCAGGCGCGCAGGTCTTCGTAACGCGCGCGCAGGTCGGGCAGCTCGGCCGCGATGGCCTCGCGCGCGCGGTCGGCGAGCGCCTGTGCGTCGCCTTCGCCGAGGCCCTCGCTCGAGATGGGCTTCAGGATCTTCGCGCAGGCCCGCGCCTCGCCGAACCACCACGAGCCCTTCGGGCGCATGCGCCGCGTGCCCGCGATCGCGACCGGCAAGACCGGCACACCCGCGCGGATCGCCAGCGAGAAGGCGCCCGTCTTGAACGGCAGGAGCGTACCGTCCTTGGAGCGCGTGCCCTCGGGGAACATCATGATCGGGATGCCCGCGCGCAGGGAGCGCTCGCACTCGGCGAGCATGATCTGCACGCTGTCGCGCTCACCGCGCCTGATCGGGATGTCGCCGCTCAGCTTCATCGCCCAGCCCGTCAGCGGAGGCTTGAAGAGCTCCTCCTTGGCGACCCAGCGCATGTCCCAAGGGAGCCACGACAGCAGGAAGGGATCCGCCGTCGACTCGTGGTTGGCGACCACCACGTAGGGTTTGTGCAGGATGTCCGGAGGCGCCTCGCCCTCGATCGTGAAGTGCCAGAGTGGCGTGAGCGAGGTCGAGACCTTGCCGATGCGGCGCATCCAGCGGCCAGGGTGACGCTGCGTCGGGTCGCCCCGGTGCAGCACCGAGGACACCGCCATCGCCGGGAGGATCCCCACGAGGCAGGTGGTGAACTCAAGGTAGGTGTAGAGGCCGTACGCGATCGTCTTCATGCGACTCGGCCGTCGACGGTAGCGCCGCTCGCGTGCGAACGATGTCAGAATCTCGCCAGGCGCGTGGGGCTCGTGGGAGCCGGGTACGCGGAGCGTCTCGGACTCGGGCTGGCTTGCCAAGCGCTCCGCGCTCGGGCGATGCTACGGGCACCATGGGACACTCGTACCCCCGTCCGCTCCGAGCCCGCGTCGCGTTGCTCGGCCTCTTCGTGGCCACCACGCTGACGGCTTGCGCCGACGATGGCGTCGACGGAGCCGGGGGAGGCTCCACCTCGAGCTCGGCGGGGGGGGGCAGCACCACCTCGACCAGCAGCTCGACCAGCAGCTCGACGAGCAGCTCGTCGGGAGGTGGCGCCGGAGGTGAGAACGTGGGCGGCTCCGGGCAGGGTGGCTCGGGCCAGGGCGGCTCCGGGCAAGGTGGCTCGGGCCAGGGCGGCTCCGGGCAGGGTGGCGGCATGGGCTCGGGCGGCGCCGGGCAGGGCGGCGGCATGGGCTCGGGCGGCGCCGGACAGGGCGGCGGCATGGGCTCGGGCGGCGCCGGGCAGGGCGGCGCCGGCGGCGCGATGGGCACCGACTGCGTCAACGACGTCGACTGCGACGACGGCTACACGTGCACCACCGACACTTGCTCGAACGGCTACTGCTCGAACACGGCCGACGACAGCCTCTGCAACGACGCGAACTACTGCAATGGTGTGGAGCTCTGCGAGCCTCAGCTCGGCGATCCGACGACCGGTTGCGTGAGCCTCGGCGACCCCTGCGACGACGGCGTCGGCTGCACGATGGACAGCTGCGACGAGGCGCTCGATCAGTGCGCGCACGCTCCGAACGCCGCCGTCTGCGACGACGGCAAGTTCTGCTCGGGGGATCCGGTCTGCCACCCGACGCTCGGCTGTCAGTTCACCAACGTCCCGACCTGTGACGACGGGCGCTCGTGCACGCAGGACTTCTGCGACTCGGTCAGCGACGCCTGCCAGAACGTACCCAACGACACGGCCTGCAGCGACGGCACCTTCTGCAACGGCGCCGAGACGTGCAGCCCCACCGGTCCGCTCGGCACCGGCTGCGTCGCCGGCACACCCCCGACGTGCAGCGACGGCATCGCTTGCACGGTGAGCGTCTGCGACCCGACCCTCGACGCCTGCACGCACACCCCGAACGACGCGCTCTGCGACAACAACCTCATTTGTGACGGCGCCGAGGTCTGCAGCGTCGCTGCGGGTGGCTGCGTGCCCGGTACACCGCTCGACTGCAACGACGGCAAGAGCTGCACGAACGACAGCTGCAACAACACCGTGCCGGGCGGCTGCGTGAACACGCCCAACAACGCGGCCTGCAGCAACGGCCTCAGCTGCGATGGTGTCGAGACCTGCAGCCCGGCTGCCCCGGGCGCGAACGCTGCGACCGGCTGCGTCGACGTGCCCGACGTCGATTGCGACGACGGCTACGCCTGCACGGTGGACGGCTGCGCCGAGCCCGGCGGCAGCTGCACCTACACGCCCATGAATTCGCTCTGCGGCCCCGGCAACTTCTGCGACCCGGGCAACCCCGCCGATCTCGACGACGACGGCTGCGTCGACGCCCAGCCCTGCACCACCGACGACGAGTGCGACGATCTCGACGACTGCAACGGCATCGAGACCTGCAGCAGCGTCTGCCAGCCCGGAACCCCCGTCGACTGCAACGACGGCGTCGGCTGCACCGCCGACGTCTGCAACCCGGCGGGCGGCAGCTGCGAGCACCTGCCGATCGACGACGTCTGCGACGACGGGCTGCAGTGCAACGGCACGGAGACCTGCGACGAGAACCAGGGCTGCGTGAACGGCGCGCCGCCGAGCTGTGACGACGGCATCGCCTGCACGAGCGACTTCTGCCTCGAGGGCGTGGGCTGCAGCTCGGCGCCCGACAACAGCTTCTGCTCCAACGGTCAGTTCTGCGACGGCATCGAGCAGTGCGCCCCCGGCATGGCGGGCGCCAACGCCCAGGGCTGCCGCGCAGGCACGCCGGTGGTCTGCGACGACGGCGTCGCGTGCACCGTCGACACCTGCAACGAGGTGACCGACAGCTGCGTCGCCGCGCCGAACAACGCCGCTTGCCCCTGCGGCCAGACCTGCGACGCCGTGAACGGATGCGGCAGCTTCTGCCAGGTCGCGACCTGCCAGGGCAAGGTCTACGCCTGCGGCAACTGCATCGACGACGACAACGACTGTGGCATCGACTCGGCCGATACGCAGTGCCTCGGGCCCTGCCAGAACAACGAGACGGGCTTCTACGGCAACATCCCGGGGCAGAACAGCGCGCCCTGCAAGATGGACTGCTACTTCGACGGTGACTCGGGCTCGGGCAACGACGGCTGCAACTGGAGCCACAAGTGCGACCCGCTCGCCGTCGCGCCCAACTTCGACCCGTCGGGCTCGCAGTGCGCCTACAGCCCCACCGCCAACATCCCCGGCTACAGCGGTACCTGCGCCGACGCGCTCGCGAGCCAGAGCGCCCAGTGCCTGAACTACTGCCAGCCCTTGGCCCCCAACGGCTGCGACTGCTTCGGCTGCTGCGACATCCCGGGCCTGCCCTACTCGATCTACCTCGGCTCCAACGAGGGCAACCCGCAGTGCACGCTCGCCGATCTGAACGACCCTGCGATCTGCCGCCCCTGCACGCAGGTGCCGAGCTGCATCAACGAGTGTGAGGAGTGCGAGATCTGCCTGGGCAAGCCCACGCTGCCCCCGCAGTGCACCGTGCAGACCTGCCCGGCCGGCAAGCAGCTCTGCGGCCAGCCCGGTCAGTCGGCCTGCCCCACGGGTGAGTACTGCATCACGGGCTGCTGCACCGCCTTCCCCGGCTGAACCGCGCTCCGCGAGCGGCGCGGGAGGGCGATGGCCCCCTCGAGCCGCTCGCTGAGCACCGCTCCGCGCGCGTTCTCCTCGAGAGACGCGCGCGCCCAGCGGAGCGCCAGCAGCGGAGCGCAGCGCCAGCAGCGGAGCGCAGCGCCAGCAGTGCAGCGCAGCGCCAGCAGTGCAGCGCAGCGCCAGCAGCGGAGCGCCAGCAGCGGAGCGCAGCGTCGGGAGCGCAGCGCCGCTCCGTGGGGGCGCGCTCGGCGCGAGGAGCCCATGCGCGTCGAGCGCCCGTGCTAGCGTGGGAGGGCCGTGGGGGAGCCGGGCGACCGCAGCGAGAGCGACACGATCGTGGCGGTGCCACGCGTGCGCCAGGTGCCGTTCCCTGCGCCGAGTGAGCCGAGCCACGGCGGGCGTAGCCTCGCAGGCGACAGCGCACCCACCGGCGCACCGCCTTCGCAAGCGACCAGCGCCTCGCTCACGCTGGCGACCAGCGTCGTCATGCAGAGCGAGGAGGTCGCCCGCGCTCGCGCGTTCTTCCGCCTCATCGCGGTGATGGTGCTCGCCGCTGCGCTCTTCATGCCGCTCGTGCCGGGGCCGACGGGGCTCCGGGCGCTGGCGATGGGCTGCTGCTTCCTCAGCGCCGGGCTCGGCCTCTGGGCGCAGCGAGTGCTGCGCGACGAGCGGCGGTACACGGCGCGCTTCGTCGGTTTCTTCGGGGTCGTCTTCGGCGTGGTCGCGGAGATCGCGCTCTTCTACTTCGGTCCCTTCACGGCGGCGGTGATGGTGCTGCCGATCGGCGTCTACTACTTCGCGCTCAGCGAGAGCGAGGTGGCGGCGCGCCTCACCTACCTGGTCGGCGCCAGCGTGTACTTCGTGCTCACGCTCGGCGTCGCGGTGGGGCTCTTGCCCGATCTCGGGCCGATGCCGATCGGGCAGCTGCCGTGGGCGTGGAAGGCGTTCTTCGTCGTGATGATCCAGGTCGTCTTCGCGACCACCTACGCGCTGGCGCGCTCGAGCCGGCGCGCGACCGAAGCGGCGCTCGGTCGGGTGGAGCGGGCCAATCGACAGCTCGTGCAGCGTGAGGCGCTGCTCGCCGAGGCGCGCGGTGAGCTCGCCCGTGCGCTGCAACCGGGCGAGGGGCGCTACTCCGGTGAGCTGGTGCTCGGCTACCGCCTCGGAGAGGTCGTGGGGCGAGGCGGCATGGGCGAGGTCTACCGCGCCCAGCACGAGGAGACGGGGCAGCTCGCGGCTTTCAAGCTCCTGCATCCCTTCGTGCTCAGCGATCCTGCGATGGTGAAGCGCTTCGAGCGCGAGGCGGAGATCGCCGCGAAGGTCAGCTCGCCCTACGTCGCGCGGATCCTCGAGTCGGGTCTCACGCCGAGCGGCCTGCCCTTCGTGACGATGGAGTACCTCGAGGGGCACGACCTCGCGTGGCACCTGCGCAAGCTCGGCAGGCTCAGGCCACCGGCGGTCGCCGAGCTCGTCGAGCACGCGGCCAAGGCGCTGGTCGCCATCCGCGAGGCCGGCATCGTGCACCGCGACATGAAGCCGCAGAACCTCATCCTGGTGGAGTCGCCGCAGCGCGTGTGGAAGGTGCTCGATTTCGGCGTGAGCCGCTTCGAGGGGCAGGGCGGCACGCTCACCCAGAACCAGATGGTCGGCACGCCGGCCTACATGGCGCCGGAGCAGGCGAAGCTCGGCGAGGTGGATCACCGCGCCGACGTCTACGCGCTCGCGGCGATCGCCTACCGCGCCCTCACGGGCAAGCCGGCCTACTCCGGGGACGACGCCGCGACGGTGCTCTTCCGCGTACTCCACACGCAGCCGGCCTCGCCCTCGGCCACCGTGAAGCTCGCCGAGGACGTCGAGCTCGTGCTCGCGGTCGGGCTCGCGAAAGACCGAGACGAGCGCTTCCAGCGGGCCGAGGAGCTCGCCTCGGCGCTGCGCGCCGCCGTGCGCGGCGAGCTCGACGACGCCACGCGGTCGCGGGCGCGCGCGCTGCTCGAGCGGGCGCCGTGGGCGAACGGCGTGGGCGCGACCTGAGCATGCTGGGCCGGCCTCGCGGCGGGATCAGAGCGTGAGCAGCGCGCGCAGGTAGTGCTTCGCGGTGGCGAGGGCGAGCGAGGCGAGATCGCGGCCCTCGTGCTCGAGCGCGCCGAAGTGCCGCGCGCCCGAGCGCAGCACGCTCGGCGCTCCGAGGATGAGCGCCTCGACCTCCGGGCGATGAGGGCCGAAGAACTCCTCCACGAGCCGCGCGCGCACGCGCAGATCGAGGCCGAGCCTCGAGCGAGCGACGAGGCCCGTCCAGCCCTCGACGGGGCGCCGGTGCACCAGCACCTCGGCGAGGAAGCGCCCGGCCATGGCGCCGTACTCGAGGGCCTGCGCGATCCCTTCGCCGGTGACCGGATCGATGCCGGCGGCCTCACCCGCGAGCAAGATGCTGCCGCGGGCCAGGGTCTCGCTCGGCTCGAGCCCGCGCTCGGCGAAGCGTTTGTTCGTGTAGCGCTCGAGAGAGAGCCCCTGCTGCGCGAGGCGCTCGGCGAAGACGGTCTCGAGGTCGGGCTCGGCGTCGCCCCACTTGAGGTGGTAGATGCCGCGGCAGACGAGCGGCTCGCCGCCCACCGAGGTCGGGAAGTCCCAGGTGTAGCCGGGCAGCCCGCGGTCGCTCGCGTCGAAGCGCAGCACGTCGCGCGGTGGATCGCCGGGCACGGCCTCGGTGTCGACCTCGAGCACCTGCGCGCGCAGCCGCCCACGGCCGAGCCCCAGCGCGCGCCGCACGACGCTGCCGACGCCGTCGGCGCCGACGACGGCGCGGGCCAGGAGCTCGCCTCTCGAGGTCGTGACGCGCGCGCCGCCGTCGATCGGCTCGACCGCCGTGACCCTGGCGCCCTCTTCGATGCGCACGCCGGCCTGCGCTGCGTGCGAGGCGAGCGCGTGGTCGAACTCGAGGCGCCGCACGACGCGGCCGATGCCTCCGACCCGCTCGGTGCGCTCGCCGGCGGGGGCGCGGAAGCTCATGCCGGCGATCGGCACGCTCGGGACGCGGACCTCCGCGTCGAGCTCGGCGAGCACGCGGTCGCCTCGACCTCCGAGCGCGCCGGCGCAGTACTTGTCGCGTGGGTAGCGCGCCCGCTCGAGCACCACCGTGCGTCGGGCGAGCTCCGGCGCGGTGCGCGCGAGCGCGATGGCGGTGGCGAGCCCGGCGGGCCCGCCGCCGACGATCACCGCGTCGTGGTCGAAGCGTCGGCTCAAGTCGACGCTCGCGCGCGCGCCGCCGCGCTGCCCGGACCCCGCGCGAAGGCCGCGCGCACGCGCTCTTCGAGCGCGCTCCGCCGTGCGTCGAGCGCGTGGGCGAGCGCGAGCTGGCCGCGCGCCCTCGCGAGCTGGTGCTCTCCGCGGCCGGGGTAGCGCGAGGCGTCCCAGCCGAAGTAGCGCTCCTCGAGGGCATCGGTGAGAAAGCGCGCCGCGAGCTCGAGCGCGATGGTGCGTGTGCCCAGCACGAGCGAGCCGACCTCGCTCGGGTCGAGCGCGGGCGCCGCGCTCGCGTAGCCATCGACGGCGGCTGCCAAGATGTCGGGATCGAAGGCGGCGTCGGCGTCTTCTCGGGCGCGGTTGCACCAGCTGCGCAGGGCGTCGCCGAGCTCGAAGGCGAGCGGCATGCGGCCGAGCGTGTCGAGATCCACGAGGCAGATCCCACGGCCTCGCGCGTCGAAGAGCAGGTTCGAGATCTTGAGATCACCGTGCGCGTGCCGGAGCGGCAGCGCACTCGCGTCGCACAGCTCGGCGCGCCCTCCGAGCAGCGCCTCGCTCGCGCGCTCGACCTCCGGACGCAGCCGGTGAGCGTGGTGCGTGAGGAGCGCCGCCTCGAGCTTGGCGAGGTGGGCGGCGGTGTCGTGCACGCCCGGGCGCACGTGCACGTAGTCGTGCTCGAGATCGAGCAGCGCGGCGTGGAAGCCACCCACGAGCTTCCCGGCCTCGTGCGCGAGCGCGGGCGTGGTGACGGCGTCGAAGGCGACGCCCCCGGCGACGTAGCTCAGCACGCGCCAGGGGCGTCCTTCGTCGTCGTCGACCCAGAGGCGGCCATCGGCGGTCGGCACGAGGCGAGGCGTCGTGAGGGAGCGCGCGGCGAGGTGGGCCGTGACCGCCTCGATGTCGTGGTGCACCGTGCCGGCGAACACTGGGTGGAGGCGCTGGACGACGACCTCGAGCGCGCCGAGGCGGCCCCGCAGAGTGAGGTTGATGAGCCCCGTCCCGAAGGGCGAGGGCTCGACCGAGAGGCCCGGGTAGGCCCGCTCGACGCAGGTCGGAAGCTGGGAGCTCATCGTGATGCCTAGGGCGCGCCGCGCGCTCGATCTTCCCACGAAGCAGGAGCGCGTGGGGCCTCGGCGGGGAGCTCGAGGAGCGGCGCGTGCCCCCCGCGCGTGCGGACGGCGCTGCATCTGGTAGGGCTGCGGGGCGATCTCCCGGGCCGAGACCCACCGCCCGGCCGAAGACCCCGCACGCACACGATGAACCCGACCCGCGAAATCGCCCTCGAGCTCGGCCCAGCGCGGCGTCGCGCGGTCACGGCGGCGCTCATGGTCGGCACCTTCCTCGGGAGCCTCGACGTCACGGTCGTAGGCACGGCGATGCCGACGATCGCGGGCAGGCTCGGCGGGGTCGAGCTCTACGGCTGGGTGTTCTCGGCCTACCTGCTCGCCAGCACGGTGACGGTGCCCATCTACGGCCGGCTCGCGGACCTGTGGGGACGCAGGCCCTCGTACCTCGTGGGGCTCTCGATCTTCCTCGCGGGCTCGCTCGCCTGCGGGCTCAGCAGCTCGATGCCGATGCTCGTCGGAGCGCGCCTGTTGCAGGGTCTCGGCGCGGGCGCGCTCGTGCCGGTCACGCTCGTGGCGATCGGCGACATGTACGCCGTGGGCGAGCGCGCGAAGCTCATGGGGGTCTTCTCGCTGGTGTGGGGACTCTCGAGCGTGCTCGGGCCCACGCTGGGTGGCGCGCTGGTGGTGCTCGGCTGGCCGTGGGTCTTCCTCGTGAACCTGCCCATCGGGCTCGTCGCCTTCGCCGTGGTCGCCGCGACGATGCGTGATCCGCCGAGGGTCCGGGAGAGCCGGCTCGACGTGGCCGGCGCCGCGCTCGTCGCCTTGGCGACCTCCTCGCTCCTGCTCGGCGCCAAGACGCTGGAGGAGGGGCGGCTCTGGTGGGGCTCCATCGAGATCCTCGCGGGCGCGCTGCTCGCGTGGCTCTTCGTGCGCGTCGAGCGCCGCGCGCACTCTCCGATCCTGCCCCTGTCGCTCTTCGAGGAGCCGGCCATCGCGCGCGCGGCGCCTGCGGGGGTGCTCATCGGCGGCGTACTGTTCTCGGCGGTCGCCTTCGTCCCGCTCTACCTGCGCGCCGTCATCGGCTGGTCGACCGTGGCGGCCGGAGCGGCGCTCATCCCGATGTCGCTGCTCTGGACCTCGGCCGCCTGGCTCTCGGGCAGGCTCATCAGTCGCCGCGGCTTCCGCGCGCCCGTGGTCTGGGGAGCGGCGCTCATCGGGCTCGGCGCCTCGATCGCGTTCGGCGCGGTGCTCGCGGGCCAGCCGGCATGGCTGATCGCCGGCACGGGCCTCGTGGGCGCAGGGCTCGGCCTGCACGTGACCGCGACCAACCTCGCCGTGCAGGAGCGCGTCGGCTTCAGGCTACGTGGCGCAGCGACCGCGGTGCTCCAGTTCGCGCGCACGCTCGGGGGAACGTTGGTCGTCGCGCTCTTGGGGGTGGTGCTCGCGTCGAGCCTGTCGAGCGGGCTCGCCGAGCTGCCGAACGCGCCTCCGATGGGCGCCTTGCTCGACCCGGAGCGCACGCGCGAGCTGGAGCTCGAGGCGCTCGCGCCGCTGCGCGCGGTGCTCACGCGAGGGCTCGAGCGTGTCTTCGCCGGTGTGGTGCTCGCCGGTGTGATGGGCTTCGCGCTCGCGCGGAGCTTCCCGAGGCTCGGCTCGGGCCCGATCGCCGCCGAACAGCCGCCCGGGCTCGAGTGAAGGCCGGGCGCGCCCCGGAGCGGCGGAGCGCCCGAGCGGCCGGCCCTCAGGCCGGCACCGCTCCCTCCGCACCCGCGGTCGTGGTAGCTGCACGACGATGAGCCGCGAGCCGGTGGAGCTGCTGATCCTCGAGGGCGTTCGAGCGGTCGACCCGCGACGCGGGGTCGACGAGGAGCTGGATCTGGTCGTCGAACGAGGCCGCATCAGCCGCGCCGCTCGCGGCGCCGCGACGGCCGAGCTCCGCGCGAGCGAGCGCGCCCGCGTGATCGACGCGCGTGGGCTCTGGGCGCTGCCGGCCTTCGTCGACCTGCACGCGCACCTGCGCGAGCCCGGCGAGGAGTACAAGGAGGACATCGCCAGCGGGCTCGAGGCCGCGGCGCGTGGGGGCTTCGCCCACGTCTGCGTGATGCCCAACACCAAGCCCGTCAACGACAAGCGCAGCATCACCGAGGCCATGGTGGCGCGCGCTCGCGAGATCGGCGGCCCGGCCTTGCACCCCATCGGCGCGATCACGATGGGGCAGCGCGGCGAGGAGCTCACCGAGATGGCCGATCTCCGCGAGGCTGGCTGCGTGGGCGTGTCGGACGACGGCCGCTGCGTCATGAACGCCGCCGTGATGCGCCGCGCGCTCGAGTACGCGCGTACCTTCGACCTGCTCGTCATCCAGCACGCCGAGGACCACCACCTCACCGCGGGCGCCGAGATGCACGAGGGCGCGATCAGCACGAAGCTCGGGCTGCGCGGCTGGCCGAGGGTCGCCGAGGACATCATCGTGGCGCGCGACGTGCTGCTCGCCGAGGCGACCGGCGCGAAGTACCACGTGGCGCACCTGTCGACGGCCGGTGCGGTGCGCATCGTGCGCGAGGCGAAGAGTCGCGGCATCCGCGTCACGGCGGAGGTGACGCCACACCACCTCATGCTCACGCACGAGGCCGTGCTCGGCTACGACACGGCCTGCAAGGTGAACCCGCCGCTCCGCGAGGCGAGCGACGTCGAAGCCCTCCGTGACGCGCTCGCCGATGGGACGATCGACGCCATCGCCACCGACCACGCGCCTCACAGCTCGCTCGAGAAGGACTGCGAGTTCGCCGAGGCGAAGCCGGGCCTCATCGGGCTCGAGCTCGTGGTGCCGGTCTTGCTCGGGCTGGTGCAGAGCGGGCGCGTCCCGCTCGCGCGCTTCGCCGATGCGCTGAGCTCGGCGCCCGCGTCGCTCGTCGGGCTCGATGCTCCGTCGCTCGCCGAGGGGGCGCTCGCGGCCTTCACGTTGATCGACCCTGCGCGGGCCTTCGTCGTGCGCGACCTCGCGTCCAAGTCGAAGAACACGCCCTACTGGGGCAAGGAGCTCGGCGGTACGGTCGTCGCGACCCTGGCGGCCGGGCGCCTGGTGCACGATCGGATCGGCGCGCCGGCGGTCTGAGCGCGGCGTCGCGGGAAGCGCCGCGAACGGGTATCGTCTGCCGTCGATGGTCCGACTGGACAAGCTGCTCGACGCGTGGCGAGCCGACCCGAGGGTCGACGCCACGGTGGAGCTCTGCGCGATGCTCCATCGCGCAGCGACGAAGGCGCTGCCGCAGCGGATCCTTCCGGTGGAGCTCGTCGTGGGCTTCGGCCGCGAAGCGCGCATGCGTCACCCGCAGAGCTTGCCGGTGCTCGTCGCGGTCGCGGACCTCTACCTCGTCTGCGGCATGGAGACGCTCGCGGGCGAGACGGTCGACGTGGCGATCGGCCTCGAAGGGGCGGGCGACGACGCGGCCCTCGGCCGGCTGCGCAAGCGCCTCGGTCGAGAGCGGCGCACGCAGGAGCTCGCGTCGCGCTCGGCGGAGCTCGAGACGCTCGACGCGCCCACCTCACCGCTGGATCCGCCCACCGAGCCCGCGGGTCCTCGGGGGCGACACCCGACGACGCTGGGTCTGCCGGCCGCGAAGGGCGGGCCCGTCGAGCCGCCGGCGCCCGCGCACCCGCGCCGAACCCACACGTTGCTGCCCGGCTTCGGCGCTGCGCCGCCTCCACCGGCGCCCGACGCCAGGATCCCGATCCGGGTGCCGGCTCCCTCGTCACCGCCGGCCGCCGTGCGGAGCGCGGCCCCTCCGGCCGCCACGTCGACGACGGCGACGGCCGCGCGCGCAGCTCTGGCGTCGAGCTCGCCCTTCGCGCCTGCCCCCTCGCTGTTGCCACCTCGAGGCGACGCGCCACCGGCCACGGGTGGCGAAGCCCCCCGCGTGTCGCCGTCGATCCCGCCGCCGCCGCCGCCCGTGGTGCTCGGGCCGCCGCCGCCGCCGCCCGTGGTGCTCGGGCCGCCGCCGCCGCCGCCGCCCGTGGTGCTCGGGCCGCCGCCGCCACCTCCCGTGCCCTTCGCCACACGCGCGGGGCCGTCTGCTCCACCGAGCGATCCTGGCCCCAGCACGGGTCAGCGTACGAGCGCCGGTAGGCCGGCTGCGCGCCGCGCAGCCGCCCGTCGTCCGGGTCGGCCCGCCGAGCGCGAGCCGGTCTTCCCGGAGCCGCTCGAGGATCCTGCGAGCGAGGCCGACGCGCCGACCAAGGTCACCGAGCTCGCGCCGCTCGGCCCCCACGGCCTGTCCCTCGACGCCGGCACGACGGCCCCGTCGCGCGGCGGCGGTGCAGCGCCGGTGGCAGGCACGACGAGGGGGACCAGAGACGCCTCGGTGGGAGGCGACGCACCTCCGACGCTCTCGGCGAAGAACGTGGTCGCGCGCGCCGCCGCGCTCGGAGAGCGGATCGCAGAGGACTCGCCGACCCGCGCGGCGTCGGTCGCCAAGCTGCTCGGCACCGAGGAGACCGACGACGCTCCGCCCACGCGCACGCAGGTCGGTGCACCTCCACAGGTCGGCGCTGCTCCGCCTGCGCCACCTCGCCGCGGAGGCGCAGCGAGCTCCGGGCTGCGCGCCGGCCCCGAGCGCGCGAGCGCGGGTTCGCAGCGGCCCCCACCGCCTGCGGCGCGACCGACCGAGGCCTCCGAGCCCGACGACGACATCGACGCCCCCACGCGCGCCCAGGCGCCGCGGCTGCCGCTCGCCACGCAGCACGACGACGACACCACCGGCGTCACGGAGGTCGAGGCGGCGCCGCCTCCACACGTGCGCGCCGCCGCCTCCGCGTCGCTCGTGCCGCCGCTCGCGACGCCGAGCGATCCGGAGACCGACTCACCCACGGGGGTGCGGGAGCTCGCGCCGCCCGCCGATCCGGGCCCGAGCACCTTCTCCCGCGTGGCGACCAACGTGTGGAAGGACCGCCCGAGAGCGTCCTCCCCCGCGGCTGCCGACGACGACGAGGACGCCTCCGTCGTCACGGGCCTGCGCGAGCTGCCACCCTCCGCGAGCTTGCCGCCGACCGAGCTCGCC
>CALKVW010000253.1 GCA_938004785.1 uncultured Polyangiaceae bacterium | reverse complement strand
GCGTCAGCGGCGGTGCAAACGAGGCCACCGCCGCGTCAGCGGCGGTGCAAACGAGACAGCGAGCTGATCTCGTCTTTCATCCGGAGCTTGAGCTTCTTGATCTCGGCGATCTCACGCTGCTCGGTGGGCGTCGGATGGGCCCGGCGGTGGAGCTCTTCGAGGCGAGCGTGCAGCTCTCTGTGCTCGCGCTCCGCAGCCATCAGTCGCTCGTGGGGGCCCAGGGCGTGACCTCGGATCATTGCAGCTCCTCGAGAGGGGTACTTCGAGACGGGCGCTCCTCCGGGAGGGTCGAGGGAGCGCGGCTGGATGACCATCATGATCCTCGCTTTCTTCCCGCCCATCGAGACACAAAGCGACCCTGCAAACGGCAAACCATGCCCCGTCTTCCGCTGGTGCTAGGCTTTTCCGCGATGGCGGTCTCCCGGTGGTGTTGGATCGCGCTCGCCCCGTGCTCGCTCGGCTGCGCGACGGGGGGCGCCACGCAGGCCGCGTCGAGCCCGGTCGAGGTCGTCGCGGAGCAACGCATCACCTCGACCGATCCTGCGGAGCTGCCGCGTCTGTTCCAGGAGGCGAGCGACGCGCTCGTGCGTGGTGAGGCCGAGCGGGCCGCGCGCGACTTCGATCGCGTCGTCGCGGTCGACCCCGAGGGCCCCACCGCGGCGCCGAGCCTCTACAACGCGGGCCTCGCCTACGCGGAGCTCGGTCGGCTCGAGCTCGCCGCCGAGCGCTTCGCCGAGAGCGCGCGCCTCGACCCGAGCGCGCAGACCACGACGCTCGCGTGGCTGCGCGCAGCGCGCCTCCACGCCTACGGCGAGCGCTGGGAGCGGCTCGACGAGGCCGCGCGCGAGGCCCTGTCGCGCCCCGATCTCAAGCTCCTGCAGCAGATCGAGGCGCGCGGCGCGCTCGCGCTCGCGCAGGTGTCGCTCGGGCAGCTCGACGAGGCGAGCAAGACGGTGATCCTCGCGCGCAACCAGGTGGAGGACCACCGGCTCGGCGAGGCGGGCACGCCTCCGCTCGAGCTCGCGCAGCTCGCCTTCGCGCTCGGCGAAGTGCGCCGCGTGAAGGGCGAGTCCCTGCGCTTCGTGCCCGTACCGGCCGACTTCGGCGCGGCGCTCGAGGCGCGCTGCACCGCGCTGCTCGATGCCCAGAACGCCTACACGGAGGCGATGCGCAGCCTCGACGCGCACTGGTCGGCGATGAGCGGTTACCGCATCGGTCAGCTCTATGCGCAGCTCCACGCCGACGTGATGGCCGTGCCGACACCGAGCGAGGCCACGACCGAGCGACAGAAGCAGCTCTGGGAAGCCGCGATGAGGCTGCGCTACCGCATCCTGCTCGAGAAGGGGCTCGCGATGATGGAGGGCACGGTGAGGCTCGGCGAGCGCACGGGGGAGCGCTCGGCGTGGATCGAGCGCGCGGAGAAGGCCAAGGCCGAGCTCGGCGCGGCGCTCGCCACCGAGCGCGAGAAGCTCGCGGCGATGCCCTTCACCGAGGACGAGGTCCGCGCCGCGCTCGCGAAGCTGCAGGCGAAGAAGCTGCCCTGAGGGGCGAACGGGGCCCGGCTCAGAAGCCGGCCTCGATCGCCAGGGTGGGGATCGTGATCGGGCCGAGCTCGCGCGGCTTGCAGCCGCCCGGCTCGCAGGTGACATCGATGATCTCGCGCGCGAGCAGCGCGTTCTGGAAGTCGGCGGCGATGCCCCAGTAGGCCCCGCCACCCAGCAACCAGCGCTTCGAGAGGCGCAGATCGAGCCGGTAGAAGGGCCGCACGCGCTCGGGGCTCGCGCTGCGAGGCTCGTAGGGGTTGAGCTCCTCGGCCGGAAAGCCCGTGTAGAAGAGCGAGCGGGTGCCGAGCTTCCACTGCCTGCCGAGGTCGAAGAGCAGCGCGAGCTGCGCGACGTGGCTGCGGTCGTAGGCCGAGGGCAGGCGCTCGCCGGCCTTGATGCGGTCGGTGCGCGAGAGCGTGTACGCAGCGAGCACGAAGACCTCGCGGCTCAGCGCGCCGCGCAGCGCGAGCTCGAGGCCGTAGGCGTCGCCGAGGCTGCGCCCGAGGAAGCGCGAGGTGCCGAAGCCGCCGCCGCGGTCGCCGCCGACGGGATCGGTGAGGTTCACGATCGCCTGGCGGAACACCGTGGAGCGCAGCTCGATCGGGCCGAGCGTCGCCTCGGCGCCGAAGCTCGTCTGGATCGAGCGCTGCAGGCCGCCCGGAAGCCCGCCGATCTGCATGCCGGGGATCGGCGCGAAGCCGGGGGGCTGCGAGGCGACGCCTATGCCCGGCGAGACGCGCAACCACGGCGCGAGCTCGAAGCGGCCCACGAGGCGAGGGTCGACGGCGAGCGCGGTGCCGCTGGTGCGCAGCTCGCTCGGGACCTCGCTGCGCGGCACAGGCGAGAAGTGTGCGTCGATGCGCAGCCCGGGCGTGATCGTCGCGCGCTCGCCGAGCGCGATCGTCGCGTCGACGAAGCCGCCGAGGGCGAGGTCGCTGCGATCCGGGAAGAGGTAACGGAAGGCCTCGGAGAGCTGGCCCTCGGTGCTGGCGCCGAGCAGCCCTTCACAGAGCGTGGTCGGGCAGTCGACCTCGCTCGCCGGGTCGACGGCGTAGGCGTCGAGCGCGAGATCGACGCCCACGCGCAGCAGCGCTCCTCCGAGCGGCTCGCTCAGCACCGCGCGGGTGGCGATCTTGTGGGCCGCGATGCCGTCGACGCCGACGCCGCGCGAACGATCGAGGCCCAGCGTCGTGCCCACTCGGATCTTCGTGCCGCTCGCGCGCTCGACGTCGTAGCGCAGGTCGAGTCGGTGAAAGTCGGAGTCGAGCAGGACGTCGCTGAAGCCTGTGGTCTCGGTCGTGGCGAGGTAGTCGATCGAGCCGAAGGCGAGCACGCTGAGGCGCTCGCGAGGGCCGGTCTCGAGGGTGTACCTGCCCTGGTAGTCGGCGTAGCGAAGGTCGACCGAAGGCACGAGCGCGCTGAGCAGCTCGGTGCCCACCGAGTAGCGCCCGCCCACGAGCAGCGTCGATCCTTCGCCGATCGGCCCCTCGACGAGCCCGCCGAGATCCACGCCACGGAACGAGCCCTCCCCGCGCCACACCGTCGAGGGCCGCTTACTCTCGGCGTCGATCACCGCGCCCGCGACGCGCCCGTAGCTCGCCGGCAGCGGTCCGAGCGAGAGCTCCACGCGCTCCACGAGCCCAGCCGGGATGACCCCTGGCCCCGCGCCGGCGTGGAAGAGCAGCGGCACCGGCACGCCGTCGAAGGCGTAGGCGATGTTGCCCGGAGGCGCGCCTCGGATGAAGTAGTAGGGGATGCCGCTCGCGACGGGCAGCACGCCTGGCTGCGTCTCGATCGCGCGGTAGGCGTCGCCGAGCACGCCCGGCATCTCGCGGATCTCGCGGCGCCCGAGGCTCGCCGCGCCGGGTGGCGCGCGGTCGCCCTCGACCCTGACCTCGAGCGGCGAGGGCTCCGGATCCGGCGCGGCCTCGAGGGGCGCTCCTCTCGCTGCCGCGGCCTCGCTCGGCGGCGTACGGTCGGCGACGGGCTCGTCGGCGCGCGCGCTCGCGGGCGCCGTCGCGAGCGCGACCGCGATGACCGCGGATCGCGCCCTGGGACGCATCACCAGCTCACGCGCTGGCCGACGTAGTGATCGAGCATGCGCCGCCACCACGGCCAGTCGTGGTTCACGTCGTGTCCCCAGAGGTCGAGGTCGTGCGGGATGCCCTTGTCTGCGAGCACCCGCGCGAGCTGCTCGGAGCGGTGCGGGGCCTCGTAGGCGCCGCGCCCCGTGACGATGTGGATCTGCGTATCGCGCTGCAGACGCTCGAGCATCGGCCCCTCGAGCCCGGGCAGGAAGGACACCGGGTTGTTGAAGTAGATCTCCGGGCTGTGGTGGCCCTCGGTGTAGCCGGGCTCGAGATCGTAGAAGCCGCTCATCGCGATGAGCACGTCGAAGAGGTCTGGCCTGCGGAAGAACTGGTTGGCCGCGTGGAAGGCGCCGAAGCTCGCGCCCGTCACCGCGACGCGTCGCTCGCCAGCCTCGCGGTGGATGTGCGGCACGACCTCCTCCTCGACGTAGCGCGAGTAGAGCGCCTGGCGCCTGCCGCGCTCGAGCGGGTGCACCTCGTCGTTCATCCACGAGAGGCGGTTGATGCTGTCGATCGAGTAGACCTGGACGCGACCCGACAGGATGTGGGGCTCGATCGCCTTGATGAGGAAGAAGCGCTCGTTCTCGAGGAAGTCGGCGGCCGCCGTCGGGTAGACGAGCAGCGGGTGGCCTTCGCGCCCGTAGCGCACGATCGGCATGTCGAGGTCGAGGGCCGGCGAGCGCCAACCGAAGATCGTCCTGGGGAGGTCGGGGCTGACGTAGTCCATGGAGGCCGCAGCTCGCGTGTGGCCGCGCAGCGGCCGGAAAGCAAGCTCGCACCGCTTGGTAGGGCGTTGACGCGAGAGAGCCCTCGGAGGATGGTTCGAGGGCCATGTCGAAGCCGCTTTCCCAGGTCGAAACCCGTCGCACGTCCTCCCGCCGCCTCGCCGGCCGCTGCCTCGCCGCCGCCGCGTTGCTCGCAGGTGCGAGCTCGGCGAGCGTCGCCAACGCGCAGGAGCCGGTGCTGCGCTTCAGCGACACGCGCCCCGGCAACGTCGTCGCGACCGGCAATACGCTGGGCCTCAGCAACTGGCAGACCTTCAACGGTCCCGGCCCCTCCTCCGTGGTCGCCACCCGCTCCTGCGACTCGATCGGCACCTTCACGACGCTCGACAACCAGAGCGTCGACAACTCGCCCTCGGCCACGCCGGCCTTTCCTGCGGGCACCACGAGCGACTGGACCGAGAACGGCTCCGCGGCGGAGCTCGTGCTGCCGAGCGCCGAGGCGGAGATCCTCTACGCCGAGCTCGTCTGGGGCGGCAGCCGCGTAGCCGCCGGCGGCGACGACGTGACCGCGCAGCTCGACACCCCCGTGACACTGCGCGCAGGCAGCCAGAGCATCTCGGTCACGCCCGTCAACGCGACCAAGTACCAGTCGAACCCCACGCTCGACGTCAACGCCGGCTACTACATGCGCTCGGCCGACGTGACGGCCTTCGTGCAGCAGAACAAGGGCGGCACCTACTCGGTCGAGGGTGTGCCCGGCACGCAGAACCACCTGCTCTGCTCTCTCAACGCGGCTGGTTGGACGCTGGTCGTCGCCTACCGTTACGACGGCGAGCCGATCCGTAACCTGAGCATCTTCTCGCGCGGCAAGTTCGTCGACGAGAACTCCACCGTCGACTACACGGTCTCGGGTTTCTGCGCGCCACCGAGCGGCGAGGTCAACGGCACGATCGCCATCAGCGCCGTCGAGGGCGACTCCTTCTTCAAGGGCGACCAGCTCCGGATCGCGCAGACCACCGCCGGGCCCTTCGCGACGCTGAGCGGCCCGAACAACCCTGCGGACAACTTCTTCTGCTCGCAGATCAACGGCCCCGACGGCCTGCTCGACACCAGCGGCACCTTCGGCAACCGCAACCACAACGCCGCGGTCGGCGGCGCGGCGGGTCAGGTGGCCGGCGCACGCCAGGGCTGGGACATCACCACGGTGCCGATCACGAGCCAGCTGGGTCAGCTCTTCCCGGGTCAGACGCAGGCCGTGCTGCGCACGAGCACGACGGGCGACAGCTACCTGCCCACGCTCGCGGCCATCGCCATCGACATCAACGCGCCGACCTTCGACTACGACAGCTCGACCACGACGGTCGTGCCGACGACCACCTCGCAGAACCCGCTCACGGTGGGCGACGACTTCACCGTCACGGTGAAGATCGTCAACGAGGGCGTCGCGCCGGCGAGCAACGTGCGCTTCCGGCTCCCGCTGCCCGCGGGCATCTCGCTCTCGAGCTTCACGACGAACGGCACGCCCGGTGACTTCAACGGCCAGCCGGTGACGATCGCCCAGCTCAACGGCGCGGGCGCGCCCATGGGCACCATCGCTCCGAACCAGGAGCGCACGGTGGTGGTGGCGCTGTCGATCGACCAGCCGCAGCAGGGCAACGTCGTCGTGCGCCCCGTGTGGGACTACAGCTACGAGATGTGTGCGGGCTCGCCGCTCGACGAGGAGTTCAAGGCGGCGGTCGTCACCGTCTTCTACGACGACCCGACGGGCGCAGGCGGCGCCGGCGGCGGCGGCGGAGCTGGCGGCTCGACGGGCGAAGGCGGCGCGGGCGCGGCCGGTGGCGCAGGCGGCGAGGGCGGCGGCGGCGAGGAGTTCTTCGCGGAGGGAGGCGGCCTCTTCTGCGCGGCGCAGCCCGGCGCGCAGACGAACGGCTTCGCGCTGCTCGGGCTCGGAGCGCTCGCGCTCGCGGGCGCCGTGCGCCGCCGCCGTCGCGGCTGAGAGCTCTCGGCGCCGCGCCGAGAGGCCGCGGGCATCGAGTCACGGCGAAGGGCGCGTTTCCCTCGGGAGCGCGCCCTTCTCCTTGGCGCGCGCGCCTGCGCTACCCGGGCGCCCTCTCGTGCGTGCAGGACCCTGCGCCGTGTTCGAAACGCCGAGAGGCGCGCTCCCCGTGGGAAGCGCGCCTCATCGGACTCGTCGTGCTGCCGCCCGAGCGCTCGGCTCGGGCGAGCTTTCTCAGTAGTAGCCGTTGCAGTAGTCGGTCGAGATGCTCGGCAGCACGACCGAAGCCACGGGGGTCGACACGTCCTCGATGGCGCTCGCCACGACCGCGCTCTCGCTCACCGAGTAGACGTAGTCGTCGATGAACACGCCGCGCCGCACGCCTCGCCCGTAGTAGCAGTAGCTCGCGCTGTCCGAGATGTAGGGGCTGTGGTCGATCGAGCCGAGTTCGGTGATGCCCTCGCTCGAGCTGACCCTGAAGAGGCGCAGCGCGCTGCCGTAGACGCCGTTCACGTCGTCGTAGCCCTCGAAGGGGATCGCGAGCACGTCGCGGTAGAGCGTGAAGGCCTTGTGGTTGTAGAGCGCCTCGCTCCAGCCGCTCCACTGCTCGCTGATGACCTGCTTGTGCGACAGCTTGGGGTCGGTCGGGTCGGTGACGTCGAAGATCTGGAGCGCGAGGCCCGTGATCTGGCCGTCGTCGGTGCCGTCGAAGCCGATCGTGAGCAGGTGCAGGTCGTCCTCGAGCGGGTGCATGTACTCGCTGAAGCCGGGGATCTTGAGCTCACCGAGCTTGGTGGGCGCGGCCGGATCGGAGAGGTCGAAGACGAACAGCGGGTCGACCTGGCGGAAGGTCACCATGTAGCCGCGGTCGCCGAGGAAGCGCGTCGAGTAGATCGTCTCGCCCGGCGCGAGGCCGCGCAGCTCACCGACCGGCAGCACGCCGTCGGGGCGGATCGCGAGGGTGAAGACGCCGTTGGTCGTCTCCCAGAAGTCGCTCGACGCGGTGGTCTCGGTCGTCGCGACGCGCAACACGCTCTCGCGCTCGTCGATCGCGAACTGATCGGTGAGGTAACCGGGCACGGTGGCGGAGCCGACGTAGCCAGGCTCGCTCGGGTTGCTCGACAGATCGAAGACGTGCAGGTGGGTGGCGTTCACGCTGGTGCCCGCCTCGGGCATGCCGACGCCCCACCACACACCCATGCCGCCGCCCCAGCTCGTGCCGGCGAGCACGAGGTTGTCGAGGCTCGCGTAGACCGTCTGCGTCGCGCCGAAGATGAGCGACTCGTGCGCCGGCGCGGCGAGGTTCGCGAGGTCGACGGAGTGAACGGCGGTCAGACCGAAGTCGGTGCTGCCCGCGGTCGGCACGTAAGCGTCGCCGCAGGAAGGCGCGAGCTGCTCGAAGCTGCCGGCCACCTTCACGAAACGATCGGGGAGGAACTGATCGAGCGTCGCCGCGGCGATCTTGATCTCGTTGTAGGTGCGCAGCGACTCGTAGGCCTCGATCCACTCCTCGGCCGAGTCGGGGTAGTCGTCGCCGTCGTAGGCGATGTCCGGGTAATACTGGACGATGTTGTCGTAGACGCCGCCGCCGATGACCGTGCGTACGTTCGTGCCCTCACGGCGCGAGGAGATGTAGTTGCCCTCCTCGTAGGCCTCCGAGAGCACCGTCGGCGCCGCGCCGCTGAGATCGAGCACGGTGATCTTGAGCAGGGGCGCGTAGCTGTAGCCGGGGTAGCCGCCGACGTCGTACTCGGGCCCGTAGTAGCCGCTTCCTCCCTGGTTCGGGAGCGGCAAGCCGAGCGCCTCGTAGATCGGGGTGCCGTCGACGTTCGAGTAGACGACGGCCTTGCCACCGTCGACGAACATCTCGATCGGCGTGCCCTCGATGCCGAAGCTGTAGTCGATGCCGAGCTCGCTCACCGGCCACGACGTGAGGCTCGTGAAGCTCGGGCCGTGGAGGACGTGCAGCTTGTAGCCGTCGGTCTTCACGATGTCGGCTTCGTCGACGCCCTCGACCTGGGTGTTGGTCTCGGAGTGCTCGGGCGGAGGCGCGTTCTCGCCGCCGCTGCCCGTCGAGCCGCCCTCGTCGAGCGAGGGTCCGCCCATCGCGTCGCCGTCGTCGCCGAAGCCGCCGCCGAAGCGGTCGTCTTCCCATTGCTCCATGTAGGCGATCTGCAGATCGATGTAGCGGTTCATGCGCGCGCGCGCGTCGGCCTTGAGCAGACCGAGCAGCTCGTCGCAGGACTGCGCGCGCACGAGCTGGGCCTGGACGACGCCGAACTCGGGTTGGCTCACCTGACGGCTGCAACCGCCGGCGAGAGCGCTGCCACCGACGAGGGCGGCCAGACCGAGGAGGACCGGTAGGGAGCTGTGGTGAGTTCTCATGGTGACCACCACGTAGCAACGGCTGCGCCAAGCCCGCTCCACCTGCGCTGCACCGCCAATTCCGAGCCGTTTCGCGCTCGGCCCCCGCGCTCCTCCACGCCCCGGGCGCGCATGCGCCACCTCGGTCTGACAGCGCTCGTCGAAGCCCGCCGAGCTCGGCACAGCTTGGCACCACGCACCCGGTGCATGTGGCGCAGCGCCTGCGCGGCGTCGCCGATCTCCGACAGCCGGAGCGTCACGCGCTGCGTTCAGCCCTCGGTGAGTCGCCCGCTCCGGTAGTCGGCCACGGCTTGGTCGAGCTCGGCTTCGGTGTTCATCACGAAGGGCCCACGCCGCGCGACCGGCTCGCCGATGGGGCGCGCGGCGAGCAACAACAGACGCGCGCGGCCCCCGAGCGCGACGCTCGCACCGTCGCCGAGCACGGCGAGCTTGCCCTTCGGGACCTGCACGGCGTCCGCGCCCAGCTCGGCCACGCCGTCGAGCACGTAGGCGAAGGCGCGGTGCCCGGCGCGCAGCTCGAGCTCGACGCGCGCCCCTTCGAGCGTCGTATCCAGCATCGTGGGCTCGACCTCGATGCCGGTGATGGGGCCACGCTGCCCGCCGAGCTCTCCGGCGACGAGGCGCGTGCGTGCGCCCGAGAGGCTGAGCTCGGGGATCTCCGCCGGAGGGATGTCCTGGTAGCGCGGCTTCATCATCTTGGCGCGCGCAGGCAGGTTGACCCAGAGCTGGAAACCCCAGAGCAGACCGCTCTCCTGCTTGGGCATCTCCGAGTGGACGATGCCTCGGCCTGCGGTCATCCACTGCGCCGACCCGGCGACGAGCCGGCCCTGGTTGCCCACGCTGTCGCGGTGCTCCATCGAGCCGTGGATCATGTAGGTCACCGTCTCGAAGCCCCGATGCGGGTGGTTGGGAAAGCCCCGCAGGTACTCGTCGGGTGCGTCGGTGCGGATCTCGTCGAGCAAGAGGAAAGGATCGAGCAGCGGGAGCGCGCGGCTGCCGATCGAGCGCGAGAGGCTCACGCCCGCGCCGTCGCGCGTCGGCATCGCCGGGTAGACCTGCTCGACGCCACGCGCGCGCGCTGCGGGCGCCGCCGATGCGACGGGCGCCGTGCCCTCGGCGCCGCAGCCTGCGAGCAGGCTCGAGCCTGCGCCTGCGAGCATCCAGCCGAGGGCCTCTCGCCTGGAGAGCACCGCGTGAACCCTGCGCGTCGACATGCGCCTACTCTAGCCGACGCCCGCCTTCGCCCAAGCCCGGCCGGCGCGAACAGCGCGTTGCGTGGGCGGAACGCGCGCCGGTCTCAGGAGGCGTCGCCGCGCCTGAGCGTTTCGTAGGCGCGGTTGATCTCGACCATGCGTTGGTGCGCGAGCTCTCGCAGCTCGGGCGCGAGCCCCTCGACGCGGTCGGGGTGGTAGGAGCGCGCGAGGCGCTGGTAGGCCGCGCGCAGCTCGTCGGCGCTCGCACCGGGCTCCACCCCGAGCACCTCGTGGGGGCTGCGCTGCTCGGTCGCCTCCCCGCCCGTCTGCGACTCGCGCGCCCCGCTCCCCTCGCGCGCCCCGCTGGCCTGGCTCGCCCCGCTGGCCTGGCTCGCCCCGGCCTGCTTCGGGCCCGCCGCCCCCTTCGCGCGAGGGGCGCCGCCGCCCACGCGCGCCGCCTCGCCGCTGAGCTCGGCGCGCACGCCGCCGCGCGCAGGCAGCGCCGCCTCGGAGCGACGCATGGCCTTGCGCACCGCGCGCACGACCAAGAACACGACCAAGAAGAGCAGCAGCCCCTTGAAGGTCACGCGCTACCCCTCGACCCACGGCGCGAGGGCCTCCCGCACACGCTCGGCCACCTGCTCGAGCTCCGCGTTGCCATCCACGTGCACCACGCGATCACCCACGACCAGGGACTCGGCGGAGGCGTAGGCCCGCGCGAGCTCGGCCTGCAGGCGGGTCGTCTCGTAGAGCTCCTCGGCGCCGCCGCGGGCGCGCCTGCGCGCCTCCGCGACGGCTGGGTCGACGTCGACCACGAGCGTGAGATCGGGCCTCCTCGCGTGCTGGTTGAGCGAGCGGAGCCAGTCGAGGCGCGCGTCGTCTCGGGCGTCGGGCGAGCCGCCTCGCTCGAGGCGCGCCGCCACCGACTGGTAGGCGAGGCTCGAGAGATCGTAGCGATCACTGAGCACCACGGCGCCACGCGCGAGCGCCAGCTCGATCTCGCCGCGCACGTGATCGAGCCGGTCGGCCGCGAAGAGCAGCGCCATCAGATCGGCGCTCGGTCCCGAAGGCAGCTTCGTCGCGCCGGTGAGCAGGCTTCGGATGAAGACGCCCACGGGCCCGGTGCTCGGCTCACGCGTCACGTGCACGTCGTAGCCCTTCGTCTCGAGGTACGCGGCGTAGAGCCGGATCTGCGTCGTGGTCCCCGCGCCGTCGATGCCCTCGACCACGACGAAACGCGCGGGGTGCTCGAGGCGGCTCACGCCTCGACCTGCGCGTCGGCCACGCGCGGCGGCTCGTCCTCGCCGAGGACCGAGTTGTCGATGAGGCGGGCGGCGCCGACGCGAGCGGCGATCGCGAGCAGCACACGATCCCCCGCGAGCTCCGTCGCCTCGAGCGGCTGCACGCTGTCCGGATCGGCGAGCGTGACGTAGTCGACCGAGTCGACCGAGGGCTCGAGCTCTGCCCGGGCGAGGCGCTCGAGCTCCGAGACGCGGCGCTCCCCCGACCCGTGGCGCTCCGAAGCGAGCGCGAGCGCCCTCGAGAGCGCGCGTGCGCGTAGCCTGTCGGCCTCGCCGAGGTAGCGGTTGCGCGAGCTCAGCGCGACCCCGTCGGGCTCACGCACCGTGGGGTGCGCGACGATCTCGACCGGGAAGAAGAGGTCCCGCGCCATGCGCTCGATCACCTTCACCTGTTGGTAGTCCTTCTTGCCGAACACGGCCACGCTCGGCCCGACGAGCGCGAAGAGCTTCGCGACGATGGTCGCGACGCCCTCGAAGTGCCCAGGCCTCGAGACGCCGCAGAGGGCCGCCGCGGTGCGCCCCACGGTCACGCGCGTCTCTTCGCCGGGCGCGTACATCGCGCTCGTCTCGGGCGCGAAGACCGCGTGCGCGCCCGCGCCTTCGGCGAGCGCGCGGTCGGCGTCGAGCGTGCGCGGGTAGCGCGCGAAGTCCTCGGTCGGACCGAACTGGGTCGGGTTCACGAAGACGGTGACCACGACGTAGTCCGAGCGCCTCGCGGCCTGCTCGACCAGCGCGGCGTGCCCCCGGTGCAGCGCGCCCATCGTGGGGACCACCGCGACGCGCCGGCCTCCCGCGCGCGCGGCCTCGCAGGCACGACGCAGCTCGTCGGGGTGGTGCAGGAGCTCACAGGGTCCGGCGCTCATCGGCAAGAACCCTACACCAAGCGCCGAGGGCCTTGATCGCTCCTCGCGGCGTCGACCGGAGCCGGGGGGTTCGAGACCCGTGCGCCCGCGCCCCGAGCGCCACGACTTCGACCGGAGCGGGGGCTCGCTCTACACTGGCGCCGTGACCCAAGACGCCTTCTTCGAGGCCCCTCCTCCGCCGTCGAGCCCGATGTCGACCACGCCCTCCCCTCCGTCGACCGCGCCGGGGCTCGAGGTGGGCGACCCCTCGCACTACCTGAACCGCGAGCTCTCCTGGCTCGAGTTCAACGCGCGGGTGCTCGCCGAGGCCGAGTCGAGCGAGGTGCCGCTCTTCGAGCGCGTGAAATTCCTCGGGATCTTCTCGTCGAACCTCGACGAGTTCTTCATGGTGCGCGTCGCCGGCCTGAAGGCGCAGAAGGGCAACGTCGCCGACCTTCCGCCCGACGGGCTGACCCCCGCCGAGCAGCTCGCCGCCATCAGTCGCCGCGTGCACGCGCTCATGGAGCGCGCCTACCGGCTCTGGAACACCGAGCTGTGCCCGGCGCTCGCGCGCGCGAGCATCCGCATCGTCAAACCCGAGGAGCTCGAGCCGGTGGCGCTCGCGGAGCTCGACGGGGTGTTCAAGCGCGAGATCTTCCCGGTGCTCACGCCGCTCGCCATCGACCCCGGCCACCCCTTCCCGCACCTGCGCAACAAGAACATCAACCTCGGCATCATGCTCACGCGCGACGCGGAGCACGATCAGACCGGCTTCGGTGTCATCCAGGTGCCCGCGATGCTGAGTCGCCTCTGGCCGGTGAGGGTCGAGGGCACCGACCACGCCTTCGTCCTGCTCGAGGACCTCATCGCGAGACACGTGCACGAGTTCTTCCAGGCCTCGCGGCTGCGCGGCACCTACCCCTTCCGCGTCACGCGCAACTGGGATCTCGAGTTCGACGAGGAGGAGGGCGAGGACCTGCTCCAGACGATCCAGGCCGAGCTGCGCCGCCGCGACCGCGGGCACGCCGTGAGGGTGGAGATCGGCATCGGCGAGGGCGTCGACGCCTCGGTCGCGCACCTCTGCCGCGCGCTCGCGATCGATCCCGCGCAGGATGTCTACCGGGTCGTCGGCCCGCTGCACTTCGCGGACCTGCTCGACGTGATCGAGCGCTCGACCTCGCGCGAGCTGCGCGACCCACCGCACTCCCCGCAGGTGCCCCAACCGCTGCGCGACGCCGACGATCTCTTCGCCGTCATCCGCGAGCGCGACGTGATCCTGCACCACCCGTACGACGCCTTCGACCCGGTCGTGGAGTTCATCAACCAGGCGGCCGACGACCCCCAGGTGCTCGCCATCAAGCAGACGCTCTACCGCACCGGCGGCGCCTCGCCGATCGTGCGCGCGCTCGCGCGCGCGGCCGAGAACGGCAAGCAGGTCGCGGCGATCGTCGAGCTGAAGGCGAGGTTCGACGAAGCGAGCAACATCCGCTGGGCGCACACGCTCGAGCAGAGCGGCGCGCAGGTCATCTACGGCCTGCTCGGGCTGAAGACCCACGCCAAGGCGCTGCTCGTGGTGCGACGCGAGAAGGACGGGCTGCGCCGCTACGTGCACCTCTCGACCGGAAACTACAACCGCGGGACCGCGCGGCTCTACACGGACCTCGGGCTCTTCACCGCCGATCCGCTGATCGGCGAGGACGTCACGGCGCTCTTCAACCTGCTCACCGGCTACAGCGCCCCGCCGGCGTGGAACCGCCTCGTGGTCGCGCCGCTCGGACTGCACGAGGCCGTGCTCGGCCTCATCGGGCGGGAGACGGCCTACGCACGCGCAGGCAAGAAGGCGAGCATCCACGCGCAGATGAACTCGCTCGTCGACGTCGACGTCATCGACGCGCTCTACGCGGCGAGCGAAGCGGGCGTCGACATCCACCTGCGCATCCGTGGCATCTGCTGCCTGCGTCCGGGCATCCCCGGACTCTCGTCACGGATCCAGGTGCACGCGACCATCGACCGTTTCCTCGAGCACACCCGCGTCTTCCGCTTCGAGAACGACGGCAACCCCGAGCTCTACATCTCGAGCGCCGACTGGATGCCCCGCAACTTCCACCGAAGGGTCGAGGTGCTCGTGCCGATCTGCGACCCGCGCATCAAGCGCAGGGTCCAGGACGTGCTCGACGCCACCTTCGCCGACCAGGCCAAGACCTGGGCGCTCGGCTCCGACGGACACTACGAGCGCCTCGAGCTCGACCCGAACGGGGAGCGCCCGCTGCGATCGCAGCAGCGCTTCGTCGAGCTCGCACGCGAGCGCGCCAAGAAGCCGGCGATCCTCGGTCGGACCGCGGCCTTCACCATCCTCGACGTCGCCGAGGCCGAGGAGGAGCGCAAGCTGCGCCGCGCCAAGGAGCGCCAGAAGAAGAAGCACCGGGCTGGCGTGACCTGAACGACGACGCGACGCGTCGTAGCCCGAGCCGCGGGCAGGGGCCGCTCGGCCTGAGAGCACGCTCGCGAATTGACAGCCTCGGGGGCGGAAAGTAGCGTGCGACCCCGACGTTTCGGAAAATCGTGGGGTCCGTTCGCCTCCGCTTCCCGGGTCGTTCCACGCGCGAGCACGGAACCCGCACCGCCTCCACGAGGCCGTCGGGCTCTGGGCTCTCGGTCGAGCCTCCCGGGGAAAGCGACCCGAGCACAGCACGGCGCAGACGCGCTCTGGCTCGGAGGGCGCGGTCTCGGCGACACGTAACCCCACGTTCGCGGGAGGAAAGCATGTTCCCTAAGGCCCTTCGAATCGCTCCGTTGCTTCGTTCGCTGCTGCTCGGCGCGGCCTGCGCCACCGCCACCGTCGGAGCCAGCAGCGTCCTGGTCGGCTGCGCCGACGAGAACGATCCGAAGACCTGGGTCGAGCGCCTCGACGACCCCCAGAAGCAGCCCTCCGCCATCAAGCGCCTCATCCAGTTCTACGAGGACGCGATGACGCGCGACAAGAAGGACCGCGAAGGTCCGACCGTGAAGCCCCTGCTCGACACCATCGTCGAGCCGCTCACCAAGGTGTGCACCGACGGCAACCTCCAGGAGCGCACCCGCTCGACCCTCGTGAAGTTCCTCGCCGACTCGCACGACAAACGCGCCGAGCCCTGCTTCAAGAAGACGCTCGCCGACTACAAGCCCGACACGAACGAAGAAGACGTGCGCTGGGTCATGCGCGCGGCGGGCAAGATGAAGCTCACGAGCCTGACGCCGGAGGCCTTCAAGGTCTTCACGACCATCCAGGTCTCGAAGCCCAAGGCGAGCCTCATCTACCGCGACGTGAACGACGCGATCCTCGAGCTCGTCGGACCGGCGCAGGAGGCCGAGCTCATCGCGCTCGTCGAGCGCCCGATGCCGACCGAGCAGAGCGAGCTCAACGCCATCAAGAACGAGGCCTTCTGGCAGATCGTGGCCGCGAAGGCGCTCGGCAACATCAAGAGCGAGAAGGCCGTCGGGCCGCTGCTCAAGGTCGTGCTTTCCCCCGGCAAGGCGCCCGTGCGCAACACCGCGCTCGTGAGCCTCGTGAAGATCGGCAAGCCGGCGATCGGCCCTGCCGAAGACGTGCTCAAGGGCACCAACAAGGAGCTCGTCGACTTCGCCAAGACCGAGGCGCTCAAGGGCGCGGAGAAGGACAAGGACGGCAAGCCGACGAAGGCGGGCATCGAGGCGGCCGAGAAGGCCTACATCAGCACGACGGCCGAGATCCTCGGCGCGCTCGGCCGCGAGGACGCGGTGGGCCCGCTGCTCGGTGCGCTCGAGTCGGCCGACGACGTCGGCAAGGCGATCATCGCGTTGCAGCTGCCCCAGCTGCCGCGCTCGGCCCAGACGACCGAGGCCTTCAAGAAGGTCTTCGAGAGCTCGAAGCCCGACATGATGCTGCCCGGCATCGGCAACAAGCGCGAGCTCATGATGGAGCTCTCGAGCGGCTTCTTCGACGCGAGCATGGTCCCCTGGATCGTGAAGATGGCGAACGACGCGAAGGGCGAGCAGCAAGACGTCGACGCGCTGCGCACGGTGGCGCTCTCCTCGGCCATGAAGCTGATGAAGGCGGACCAGCTCGCCGAAGTCGACGCCCTCTACGCGACCAAGTCGACCGGCGCCGACGGCAAGCCCTCGGAGCTCGGCAAGGCCTTCGAGAAGGAATACAAGCAGGCCAAGGAGCTGGTCACGAACTGCAAGGATCAGGTCGACTGCTACATCGCCAAGCTCACCGACCAGGCCTCGCAGGAGAAGGCCGGCCAGTTCACCGGGATCAAGGCTGCGTACATGCTCGCCGCCTTCGGTGACGACTCCACGAAGCAGAAGATCCTCGACTCGATCCCGAAGATCGAGAACGACGCCGTGCGCTTCACCGCGCTGAAGGCGCTCGAGGCGCTCTCGCCCAAGGGCGACGCCGCCGCGGCGGCGAAGCTGCTCGAGATGCAGGCGAAGGCCGAAGAGGCCAAGGACGACCGCCTCATCAAGGCCTACGAGATCATGCCGCAGATCGCCGCCCGCCTCGCGACGCGCGCGCAGTAAGGCTCCGAGGTCGCGCTATACTCCGCGCGCTTCCCACTCCGGGAGGCGCGCGGAGTCGTTTCTTCGAGGGCCTTCGTCTGCCCTCCTGAGGGCCGGAGGGCCACGAGCGGCATGCTGATCGCCGAGATCGTCCAGGGCCTCGATGCGGGTCGCCGCTTGGAGCTGCGCTCCGACCGGGTCGCCATCGGGAGGCGCCCGGGCTGTGAGCTCATGATCGAAGAAGCGCACGTCTCGGGCGAGCACGCCCGGATCGAGCGGCGCGGCGAGCGTTACCTCTTGTGCGATCTCGGCTCGACCAACGGCACGACGATCGTGCGCAACCACGAGCGTCGCAGGCTCGACGCGCAGGAAGCGGCCGTCGATCTCGAGTCGGGCGACGTGGTGGAGCTCGGCTCGGGGGACGCGGTGACCTCGCTGCGCTTCACGATCGTCGACGAGAGCGACGACGACCTGGTGGTCGCCGTGACGACGCTCGACTCCGTCGAGCCCACGGCGAAGCGCCTCGAGGGCGATCTCGGTACACTGTCGAAGCTCTACGCGGCCGAGCGCCGCATCGGCGCGGCGATCGAGCTCGACCAGGTGCTCGTGGAGGTCGCCGACAGCGCGCTCGAGCTCGTGCCACAGGCCACGCACGCGACCATCGTGCTGCGCGACGACGACCTCGGCGACGCGACGACGCCCGCCTACGTGCCGCTCTTGACCCGCGTGCGCCACCCCGACGGGCGCGTGGGAGCGCCGGATGGCCCCGTCCCGGTGACGCGCTCGGTGCACCGCAAGGTCGTGCGCGAGCGCGCGGCCGTGCTCGCGCACGACGCGCCCGTCGAGGTGGGCGCCTCGGAGTCGCTGATGGGCGCGTCGATCCGCAGCACGATCGGCGTGCCGCTCTGGCGGGGCGACGACATCCTCGGGGTGCTGCAGGTCGATCACCGCACGACGCCGGGCATGCTGCGCCCGAAGGACGTCGAGCTCCTGCTGCTGCTCGCGTCGAACGCCTCGCTCGCGGTCTCGAGCGCGCGCCTCATCAAGCGCCTCGGGCTCGCCGAAGAGCGCCTCCGAGGTGAGAACTCCTTCCTCAAGGGGCGGGAAGAGAAGCGGCGTGGCGGCGGCGAGTCGGTGGAGATCATCGGCCAGAGCGAGGCCATGCGCCGCGTGATGAGCCAGCTCGACAAGGTGGTCGACACACGCGTGACGGTGCTCGTGGAGGGCGAGACGGGCACGGGCAAGGAGCTCATCGCCGCCGCGGTCCACTACCGCTCGCGCAGGCGCGCCAAGCTCTTCGTGGCGCAGAACTGCGCCGCGCTCTCCGAGAACCTGCTCGAGAGCGAGCTCTTCGGCCACAAGCGGGGCGCCTTCACCGGCGCCACCGAGGACAAGAAGGGCCTGTTCGAGCTCGCCGACGGGGGCACGCTCTTCCTCGACGAGATCAACTCCACCTCGCCCTCGCTGCAGTCGAAGCTCTTGCGCGCGCTCCAGGAGGGAGAGATCCGCCCCGTGGGCGCCACGAGCGCGAAGCACGTCGACGTGCGCATCGTGGCGGCGACCAACCGCAGGCTCGAGGAGCTGGTGGAGAAGGGCCTCTTCCGCGAGGACCTCTACTACCGCCTGCAGGTCTTCCCGCTGAGGCTGCCGCCCTTGCGGGAGCGCCGCGAGGACATCCCCGTGCTCGCCTCGCACTTCCTCGCGCGTTACTCCGCCGAGCTGGGCAAGCCCGCCGGAGGCATCACCCAGCAGACGCTCGAGCTGATGATGAGCTACGAGTGGCCCGGCAACGTGCGCGAGCTGCAGAACGAAGTGCAGCGCCTGGTCATCCAGATCGACCCGGGTGGGTTCGTGACGCCCGAGCTCTTGTCGCCGCACGTGAAGAAGGCGCTCGGCGTGGTCGCCAAGGCGAGCGTGCCCAAGGGCACACTGCGAGAGATGATGGACACCGTCGAGAAGTACTTGCTGCTCGAGACGCTGCGCGAGCATGGCGGCAACAAGACCAACGCCGCCAAGACCCTCGGCATCACACGCGAGGGCTTGCACAAGAAGCTCCGCCAGCACGGGATCTGACATGGCCGACGACGATCAGGATCGAGGCGACGCACAGCCGACGAGCGAGGAGGCCTCCACCGAGAGGCGACCCGAGGCCGAGCAGGAGGTCACGGGCGCGGGCGCAGCGCCGCCTTCCGACACGGTGAGCACCGAGCGGCGCGGCGCGGCTGGCGCCGCGGAGCCGGAGCCACCGGTCGACTCCGAGGAGGCGCGCACGGAGCCGCGCCCGGCGAAGGCCGAGGGGAACGAGGAGGCGGCGCCCGCGAAGCCCGAAGACGCGCAGGAGGCCGCGCCGGAGCCGGCGCGCGCAGCACCCGCCGGTGCGCCGGTGCAGAAGACGCTGCCCTCCGAGGAGGAGCGCAGCACGCTCCCGATGCCCACGCGCACGAAGGTCGAGCTCTCCGGCGTCGCGAAGGCCGACGCTCGCGCGCCCTCGGCGGCGCCAGCCGTCGGTCCTGCGAAGGTGAGCGAGACGAGCAGCGAGGTGCCGACCCAGCGCCGGCCGAAGTCCCGAGAGGACGACGGTGGTGGCGTGCCGTGGCCGCTCGTCGCTGCGGCGCTGCTGGTCGCGCTCGTCGGCGCCTATTATTGGCTCCGGCTCGGTCAAGACGAGGAGGCCGTGCGCGACGAGCAGGGCGACACCGAGCCGAGCCCACGCGCGAGCGCCGTCGTCACCAGCCCGGCGGCGAGCAGCGCCGAGGCGACGTCACAGCCTGGCGCACTCGCGCCGCCCACGGCGTCGCCGACCGAGGCGTCGTCGTCGACGCCTTCGACGCGCCCCGGTTCGCCAGCCGCCGGCCCGAAGCCCTCCGCCACGACGAGCCCGAGCGCGGGTCTGCCGGGCTGGATCC
>CALKVW010000252.1 GCA_938004785.1 uncultured Polyangiaceae bacterium | reverse complement strand
GCGCTCGGGGGTGGGGCCCCGAGCTCCGCGCGCGGCAGCCGACAACAGAGAATTCTTCGCCGAGTTCTCCGCACTTCTCGATTTCCGACGGACGACGAGTCGAAGAGCCGAACCCTTGGGTTCGGCTTTTCCGGACAGACACTGAGCGCGCTCCCCGAGCCTCGCGCCCGAGGCGCCTCGCGCGGGTCGGGTGCTTCAGCTTCGGCCCGTGGAGCCGTAGCCGCCCGCGCCACGCTCGGTCGCGTCGAGCGAGGCGAGCTCGACGAGCTCGGCCTGCACGACCGGCGCGACGACGAGCTGCGCGATGCGCTCGCCGCGCCGCACGACGAAGAGCTCGTCGCCGTGGTTGACGAGCACGACGCCGATCTCGCCGCGGTAGTCGGCGTCGATCGTGCCTGGGCTGTTGAGCACCGTGACGCCGTGCTCGAGCGCGAGCCCCGAGCGCGGGCGGACCTGCGCTTCGTAGCCGCGCGGCAGGGCGATCGCGAGCCCCGTCGGAACGAGCGCGCGCCTGCCCGGGGCGATCTCGAGCTCGGCGTCGATCGCGGCACGTAGATCGAGCCCGGCGGCGAGCGCGGTCTTGTAGGCGGGCAGCGGCAGATCCGCGCCGTGCGGGAGTCGCCGCACCTCGACGCGCACGGCGCTCGTCACGAGGGCCTCGGCAGGAAGGCCTCGAGCGAGGGCGCGAGCTCGGCCAGCGTGTGGTCGCCGTAGATGGCGTGGGCGTCGTCGTAGCCTGCCTCGACGGCGAGTCGGATGAGCGCGATCGCGTGCTCGCCCGAGCCGGCGCGCGCGAAGGCTCGCGCGCTCTCGAGCGCGTCGCTCGCCTGGCGGTCGCGTTTGTAGACGATCTCCAGCAGGCGACCTGCCCAGTGGTGGACCTTCGCCTCGGCGACCATGCCCGCGAGCGTGCGCAGGTCCTCGCTCGAGATGCCGTCGGCCGAGCCGACGCCGAGCGCCGCCGCGCGCGCGTGGTCGCCGGCGCGCAGGTGGAGCTGGATGAGCGGTGCGTAGACCTCCTTGCGATCGTCGCCGGCGGCGAGCGCGCCTTGGAGGATGCGCTTGGCTTCGTCGTCGTTGCCCTGCGAAAAGCGGATGTTGCCCGCGAGCGCGGCGTCGACGCCCTCCTTCTTGCCGAGCTTCATCACGAGCCGCTCCGCCTCGCCCGGGCGCCCCATCGACAGCTCGGCCCAGGCCGCGAGGTGCAGGGCCTCGCTGCGCACTTCGTCGCTCGGTCGCTTGCCGCTCTCGCTCTTGCCCTCGGCGACCGCGAGCGCGAGCCGGAGCGCGAGCTCGGGATCGTCGGCCTCGAGCGCGCGCCTCGCCTCGCCGAGCGCCTTCGCGGTGGCCGGATCGATCTCGACCCGAGCAGGTGGGCGCACCGAGGCGACGGAAACGTCGGGCGCCGGATCGCGCAGGCGGAAGAAGCTCTGCGCCGCGCTCATGCCGAAGATGTACGCGCCCCAGAAGCTGCCGCGCTGCAGGAACCAGATCGCGACGAGCGCGCCCACCGCGGTCGAGACGATGAGCGTGATCCTGTAGCGCTTCGGCCCGAGCGCGTGCTCCAGCACGTGACCGCCGTCGAGCGGCAGCACGGGCACCAGGTTCATGATGCCCCAGAAGATGTTCGCCAGGACGAGCGCGATGAGGATCTGCTCCGCGAAGTCGGGCACCGGCGCGTAGCGCAAGAGCGCGAAGGAGATCCCCGCGAGCAAGAAGCCGGCGAAGGGGCCGGCGAGGTAGACGCCGATGTTCGCGAGGCGAGAGAGCGGCAGCAGCACCTCGGGGATCGTGACGCCGCCCATGAAGTGCAGCCGGATCGACGAGGGCACGCGGTGGTACTTGAAGGCCAGCGCGTGGCCCATCTCGTGCACGAGCACGCTGACGAGCACCACGAGCACCCAGAGCACCATGCGCCCGGGGTCGCTCCCGCCCTGGAGCAGGCCGATGAGCGCGGCGGAGAACCAGAAGCTCGCAGTGATCTCGACGTCGAAGCCGAAGAGGCGGACATTCATCGCACTCCCACCTTAGTACGCGGTTCGGGGTGGGGCGACCGTTCCCGACCGGACGCGCGTCGTTCGGCGCGCGAGGGCCGCAGCGTCGCCGCGAGCCGTGCCGGGGAGTGGACAGCCCCCCCGGACGTGCATCATGGTCTCGGCGATGTTCGACCGCAGGCCCATCGCTCGCCTCGGGCGCTCCGTCTCCGCCCGCCCGCTCGCCCGCGCCGCGCTCGCGCTGCTGCTCGCGCCGATCTCGGGCTGCGCCTCCGCCACGCCTGTGCCCGGGGCGAGCCCGACGGCCACCACCGAGGTGCGCTCCGAGCACGTCACCCAGGAGGCCACCGTCTCCGAGGTCGGCTCCCCGCCCGCCCCCGAGGCCGAGGTGCCACCCGCGCGCCGCGCGCCACCGCCCCTGCCGCGAGGGACCGCCGTGCTGCACGTCGGTGACTCCTTCGTGCACTCCGGTCTCACGCAGCGACTGCGCGAGCACCTCGCGCCGCTCGGCGTGCGCTACGAGGTGCGCGCACAGCACAGCACCAACAGCCTCGACTGGGCCAAGCGTGTGCCCGAGCTCGTCGCTTCCACGCAGCCGGACCTGGTGATCGTCACGCTCGGCGGCAACGAGATCGCCTCGAAGCACCTCCCGGTCCAGGCGCGCGCGATCCGACGCATCGTCGACTCGATCGGCGACCGCGCCTGCGTGTGGACGACGCCTCCGCTCTGGCGCGACGAAGACGGCCTCTTCGACGTGCTGCAGGAGAACCTCGCCCCTTGCCGCTTCTTCGAGACCGACGTGGAGGTCGGCAGCTACCTCCCGCGCCGCGACGACGGCATCCACCCCACCGCCGAGGGCGGCGCGAGGTGGGCCGACGCGCTCTGGGCCTACCTCGAGCGTGAGCGCGCGGGAGAGCCCAAGCCCTGGTCGCTCGCGGAGGCCCCTCCGAGCGAGCGCACGCCGCGAGGTCGGCGCAGCGCCTTGCCGCACTGAGGCTCGTCGCGGCGCGGTCTGGAGCTCAGCTCGCTCGTCCGAGGGCCTCGGCGATGCGCGAGCGCACCACCTCGATGAGCTCCTTGCGCCGCTCGTGGCCGAAGCTCGGTGCGTCGACCGGCGGCAGGATCGTCACCCGGATGTGCGCGCCCCTGTGCACGACGAGGCTCGTTCGATCGATGACCTGCTCGGTGCCCTCGATCGCGACGGGAAGGATGCGCACACCGGCGTCGAGCGCGAGGTAGAACCCTCCCGACTTGAACGGGCCGAGGCTGCCATCGTAGGAGCGCGTGCCCTCGGGGGCGATCCACACCCGCACGCCACCCTCGAGCAGCTTGCGTGAGCGCTCGAGGCTCTCGATCGCGCTGTGCCTGGCTTGCCTGTCGATCTTCACGAAGCCCGAGGCCGTCATCGCGCGCCCGAAGACCGGCACGCGGAAGAGCTCCTTCTTCGCGACCATGCGCAGCCTGCCCGGCACGGCGCAGAAGATCGCCGGGATGTCGTAGAAGCTCCGGTGGTTCGACATCACCAGGAAGGCCTCGCCCTCCGGCACGTGCTCTCGACCCCGCACCTCGATCGTGGCGCCGGCGAGGCGCAAGAGCTCGTGCGCCCACCAGTCCAGGCGCTCGTCGCAGCGCTCGGGCGAGACGCCGCCGCGCAGCGACTCGGCCACGGTGGCGATGCTGATCTGAGCGGTGCGTCCCACGGCGAGCGCCGTCTCGAGGAGCGACATCGCCTCGGAGGTTACAGCGTTTCGCCGAGGATCGTGATGCGCAGCCTGCGCCGGTGCGGCGCGCTCCGGTGCTCCCAGACGTAGAGCGCCTGCCAGGTCCCCAGGCCGAGGCGCCCGCCGTGGATCGGGATCGTCTCGCTCGTCTTGGTGATCGCGGCCTTGATGTGCGCGGGCATGTCGTCGGGGCCCTCGTCGTCGTGCGCGTAGTAGGGACCCTCGGGCACGCGCTCGTCCATCCAATGGGCCAGGTCGTCGAGCACACGAGGGTCGGCGTTCTCCTGGACCACCAGGCTCGCCGAGGTGTGCTCGATGAACACCGAGCAGAGCCCGCGCACGACCCCCGAGCGGCGCACGGCCTCCTCGAGCTCGCGGGTGACGTCGACGAAGCAGGCCCGCTTGGCGCGCCTGCCAGGGGTGAGCACCACGAGCTCCTCGCTGCGAACGATCTGCTGGCTCATGACCGCGCCTCCTCGCCTGGCACGGAGAGCTTCGAGAAGTAGCCGGCGCGTGTCCAGCCCTCGAGCCAGCGCCCGAGCTCGGCGCCCAGCCGCCCGAGCTGCTCCGGCTCGAGGCCCTCCGCCACGCGAGCGCAGGCCTCCGCGATCGTGGCGCCCTCGGCGAGCGCGTCGAGCAGCGCGGCCTGCGCCCCAGAGAGCTCCTCCGTCGAGAGCGCGAATCCCTGACGGCAGACGACGAGCTCCACGGGGCCGCTCCCTGCTTCCCTTCGCTCGGAGGGCTCGTCGCCCGGTCGCTCCGCGCCGTGCCACACGCGGTGGCGCAGGCTCAACCTGCGCAGGAGCGGTGAGATCCCGAGCTTCGCTTCGGTGAGCTCTTCGGGAGGGCAGCCAGCGAGCGCACCCGCGTCGAGCGCGGGCACGTCTCGGGCGTCGAAGAGCTCGACGAGCACGAGCTCGTAGCTGAGCGTGTCGGCGGCGAGCGTCGCCACGGCGGGGTCGAGCCCAGGCCAGGCCGGCAGGAAGTCCTCGAGCCCCTCGGCCACGTCGCGCAGCGAGCGGCGTCGCGGCGCCCGCCACGCGAAGAAGTCGTGCATCAGCGCGTGGAAGGCCTCGTCGCCGAGCACGCGCCTGAGGCTCGGGTGATCCTCGGCGAGCGCCTCCTCGTGGCGCAGCCAGTACTGCCTCCGGTAGATGTCGAGCTGGGCCGGGCCGTCGAGCCGGGGGCCTCTGCCCACGATCGCCTCGGCGCGCGCCGCGAGCTCCGCGTCACCCTCGAGCGACCCTCGCGCTCGGCAGAGCTCCTGCACTTCGGCCTGCAGACGCGCGAGCGCCTCCGGCGGCGCAGGCTCGCCATCGCTCGCCAGGAGCTCGGGCGCGGGCTCGCGGCGGCGCGAGGCGCTCGACGTCGCGCCTGGTGCCTGGTCGAGCTCGCCTCGTCGCGCCGCGACGCGCTCGCGGATCGCGCGCGCGCGCTGGGCCTCCGCGACGAGCTCGGCGTAGCTCGGCAGCGCTTCGTCCCACTCGAGGATCGTCGTCACCATGCCGGCCCGCTCGAGCACCCGCTCGTAGAGCGCCCACACCTCGCCCGAGACCGGCCGGCCGTGCGTGTCGAGCAGGTAGCCATCCATCGCGGTGTGCCCGGCGAGGTGGATCTGCACGACGCGCTCGAGCGGCAGCCTGTCGAGGTACTCGAGAGGATCGAAGCCGTGGTTGTGTGCCGAGACGTAGACGTTGTTCACGTCGAGCAAGAGCCCCACGTCGGCGAGCTCGAGCACCTCTGCGACGAAGCTCGCCTCGTCCATCGTGCTCTCACGGAGGCTCGCGTAGCTCGACACGTTCTCGAGCGCGAAGCGCGCCTCGAGCGTGTCTTGCACGATGCGCGCTCGCGCGGCGACGTAGCGCGCCGTCTCGCTCCTGAGCGGGAGGGGGAAGAGCTCGTGCATGTGCGCGCCGCCCACGCCGCTCCAGCACAGGTGATCGCTCAGCCAGGGGGCACGCGTCTTCCTCGCGAAGGCGCGGAGCTCCGCGAGGAAGCTGCGATCGAGCGGGTCGCTCGAGCCTATCGACAGCGAGACGCCGTGCGGCACGCAGGGCGAGAGCTCGAGGGCGCGCTCGAGGTGGTGGATCGGGCGGCCTCCCGAGACGAGGAAGTTCTCGCTCAGGAGCTCGTAGAGGTCGACGCCCAGCGCCTCGCCCCGCTCGGCGCGCGCGTGGATCTCGCGGTAGTGCGCCGGGCGCAAGCCGACGCCCACACCGAGATCCGCGCAGCCGAGCCTCGCCTTCGGCCGAGTCGCCTCACTTGCCACAGTCGGCCGAGCCCTCGGGGCACTCGGCGCCCTGGGCCTCGAGCTCCGAGGCCTCGACCGGCGCGGCAGAGGAGTCCGCGCCGGGCACCTCGAGCGCCGGTGCGGCGGGTGCGCCACCGCAGGCCGCGAGGGCGAGCGTCGAGATGAGGGCGGCGGCGGAGAGCAGGAGCGCGAGCTTCATGGGCTTCCTCGGAGGGCTTGGGTGGGGCCTGAGCAGCCACACGAGACCCCTCGGGGCCTCGCGGGTTCCGACGATCCTGCACGAAGTGCCCGCCGGTGGCGAAGCCCGGATTCGTGGCGCGAGCTGCGCACGGTGCTTGACCGGGTCGGCTCGGCGCACTAGGAACTTTCAGAACGAACTGAAAGTTGATGCTCGCGCGAGCGGGCGCGAAGAGAGAGGCCAGGACTGCCATGGATAGCCTGCGTGAAGCCGAGCTGCTCGCCGCCGACGCGATCGGCGACGTCATCGAGCACTGGGGTTTCCGCAAGGCGCTCGGGCGGGTGTGGACGGTGCTCTACCTGGACACCGAGCCCCTGCCGGCGGCCGAGCTCGCCGAGCGCCTCGCCATGAGCGCGGGCGCGGTGAGCATGGCGCTCACCGAGCTGCAGCGCTGGGGTGTGGTGAGGCGCGTGTGGAGGCCGGGCGAGCGCAAGGAGTACTTCGAGGCCGAGACCGACTTCTGGAAGATGATCTCCAAGGTCGTGAGCGAGCGGGAGCGCTTCCTCGCCGACAGCGTACGCACACGGCTCGAGCAGGCGCGAGAGCGCGCGGAGCGAGGCCCACGCTCGGCCCGTAAAGATCACCTGCTCGAGCGCGTCGGGCGCCTCTCGGCCTTCGCCAACGTCGCCCAGTCCGTCCTCGACTCCTTCATCCAGTCGCAGCGCGCCGACTTCCAGAAGTTCGGCAACCTGCTGTCGATCGCACGCGCCAAGGTCGGCGCCAGGAGAGCATCGTGAAAGCAGCCGTGGTGGGCATCGAGGCCAGAGGCCCCGTGCTCGGATCACTCCAGGAGGTGTGCGCCGAGCACCGCGTGCCCTCGATGGAGGCGCGCATCGCGGAGCTGCGCCGCTTCCTCGAGGCCGATCTCGCGGGCATCGAGGTCGACCTCGCGGCGCTCGAGGAGCGGCCGACGCCGATGCATCTCTCGGCGCGCCACCTCGTGAAGAGCGGCGGCAAACGACTGCGGCCCATGTGCGTCGCGCTCGCGGCGCGCGTCGGTGCGGGCTTCGACGCCCGGGCGCGCGATCTCGCCGTCGCCGCGGAGCTCGTGCACTCGGCGACCTTGCTGCACGACGACGTGGTCGACGTCGGCGACAGGCGGCGGGGCGAGCCCTCGGCGCGAGTGCTCTACGGCAACGCGGCGAGCGTGTTCGCGGGCGACTGGCTGCTCGTGGAGGCGCTCATGCGCGTGCGTCGCACCGGCCTGGGCGACGTGCTCGAGCGCGCGCTCGGCGTGCTCGCCGAGATGCTCGAGGGTGAGGCGCTCCAGCTCGCGCGGCGAGGGCGGATCGACGCCACGATGGACGACTACCTGCGCGTGGTGCGCGGCAAGACGGCCTCGCTCTTCCGCTGGGCGATGTACGCCGGCGCGCGCGCGGGCTCGCTCGAGCCGGGCGACTGCGAAGCGCTCGAGGGCTTCGGCGCCAAGCTCGGTGTGGCCTTCCAGGTGGTCGACGACGTGCTGGACGTCGACGGCGAAGCGAGCCTGCTCGGAAAGGAGCTGCTCGGCGACCTTCGCGAGGGCAAGCTCACCTATCCCTTGCTCGTCGCGCTCGAGCGGCGGCCCTCGCTGCGCGTCGAGCTCGGTGAGGCGCTCTCGGGCGAGGCGGTCGAGCTCTCGCCGGAGCTCGCGCGCCGCGCGGCGCAGGCCATGAAGGAGACCGGCGCCTGCGAGGAAGGGCGTGCCTACGCCGAGCGTCTCCTGCGCGAGGCGGTGAGCAGTCTGCGCGGCCTGCCGGAGCGACCGGCGGTGCAGGCGCTCGAGACGGTGGCCCAGACGATCGCGAGCCGGAGGAGCTGAGGCAGTCATGATCGTCACCCTGAAATCCGAGCGAGATCTCGACGCCGTGCGCCGCGCGCTCACGGGCCTCGGGCTGTGGATCGAGAGCGTCGCGCGCGCCTCCGACGGCTCCGCGCACGTCGTGGTGGGCAAGGGCTCCACCGAGGTCGACCCGGCGCTCGTCGCGTCGGTGCCCGGCGTGGCCTCGGTCGCGCGGGCGTCCTCTTCGCACCCCAAGGTCGACGCGCACGGCCCGGCCTTCCGGGTCGGGGAGGGCAGCTTCGAGCGAGCTCGGCCGGCCATCATCAGCGGTCCCTGCTCGGTCGAGTCCGAGGCGCAGATCGAGCGCATCGCGGCTGCGCTCGCCCGGCGAGGGGTGAGCTATCTGCGCGGCGGCGCCTTCAAGCCGCGCACGAGCCCCTACGCCTTCCAGGGCGTGGGCAACGACGCGCTCGTGTGGCTGCGACGCGCCGCCGATCAGCACTCCATGCGCGTCGTCACCGAGGTGATGAGCGAGAACGACGTCTCGATCGTCGCCGAGTACGCCGACGTGCTGCAGATCGGCTCCCGCAACATGAGCAACTACGCGCTGCTCAAGCTGGTCGGCCGCACCGGCAAGCCCGTCATGCTCAAGCGCAGCATGTCGGCCACCGTCGACGAGTGGCTGCTCGCCGGCGAGTACCTGCTCTCGCACGGCTCCTCGAGCGTGGCCTTCTGCGAGCGAGGCATCCGCGGCTTCGACCCGAGCACACGCAACCTGCTCGATCTGGCGGCGGTCGCCCTGCTCGCGCACGTGCACGGGCTGCCGGTCGTGGTGGATCCTTCGCACGCCACGGGCAGGCGCGATCTGGTGCTGCCGCTCGCGCACGCGGCGCTCGCCGCGGGCGCCGCGGCCGTGATGATCGAGACCCACGACGAGCCGGCCTCGGCCCAGAGCGACGGCGCCCAGGCGCTCGCGCCCGAGGACATCGCCGAGCTCGCGGCCGTGGTCGCGCGAGGAGCGACGCCGTGAGCCAGCCCAAGCCCCGCTCGAGCCGCATCGCGCGTTTCTACGAGCTGCCCGTCTCGGCGCGCATCGCCCGCGCGGCGGAGGCCGCAGGGCTCGGCGAGGCGTCGAGGGCCTACCTCGAGCGCGGTGGCGGGCTGCCGGTCGAGGTGGCCGATACGATGAGCGAGAACGTGCTCGCCGCCTTCGGCCTGCCGTTCTCGGTGGCGCTCAACTTCACCGTCGACGGCCGCGACGTGCTCGTGCCCATGGCCGTCGAGGAGCCGAGCGTCGTCGCCGCGGCCTCGAACGCCGCACGCATGGTGCGCGCCTCGGGGGGCTTCGCGGGCGAGGTCGACGCTTCGGTGATGACGGCGCAGATCCAGCTCGACGAGGTGCCCGAGCCGATGAAGGCGGAGGGGCGCATCATGGCGAACCGCGACGCGCTGCTCGCCGCAGGCGACGCCGTCATCCCGCGCATGGTCGCGCGGGGCGGCGGCTGCCGCGATCTCGACGTGCGCGTGGTCGACGCCGACACGGGGCTCGTCGTGGTGCAGGTGCACGTCGACGTGGGCGACGCGATGGGCGCGAACCTGGTCGACACGGTGGCCGAGGGGCTCGCCGGGCCGGTGCAGGAGCTCATCGGCGGTCGCATCGGCTTGCGCATCCTCACGAACCTCACGCTGCGGCGCAGGGTGCGGGTGCGCGCGCGCGTGAGCGCGCAGGATCTGGGTGAGCGAGGCGAGGAGCTCGCCGCCGGCATCGCGCGCGCGAGCCGCTTCGCCGAGCTCGACGTGGCGCGCGCCGTCACCCACAACAAGGGCTTCATGAACGGCGTCGACGCGGTCGCCGTCGCGCTGGGGCAGGACTTTCGCTCGATCGAGGCCGGCGCCCACGCCTACGCCGCGCTCGGTGGGGTCACCGGGCGCACCGGCTACCAGCCGATCAGCGTATGGCGCGAGGTCGAGGGCGGGCTCGAGGGGCGCGCGGAGCTGCCGATGGCGGTGGGCACCGTGGGTGGCTCCTGCCGCGCGCACGCCGGTGTGCGCGCGGGCTTCGAGCTGCTCGGCGTCGAGCGCGCCGGCGAGCTCGCCGTGGTCATGGCCTCGGTCGGGCTCGCGTCGAACCTCGCCGCGCTGAGAGCGCTCGCCGGTGAGGGCATCCAGAAGGGCCACATGCGCCTGCATCGGCGCAAACACGAGGAGGACGCGCGATGAGCACGACGGAGGCCACGAGCGCCGTACGCCCAGGCAGCGGAGCGATGTTCGATCACATCGCCTCCCGCTACGATCTGCTCAACCGCCTGATGTCGCTCGGCATCGATCAGCGCTGGCGCAAGAGGGCCGTCGACGCGCTCGGGCTCGGCGAGGGCGCGCGTGTGCTCGACCTCGCGACGGGCACGGCCGACCTCGCGATCGCGATCGCGAAGCAGCACCGCTCGGCCGAGGTCCTCGGCGTCGATCCTTCGGAGAACATGCTCGCCGTCGGCCGTGAGAAGCTCGAGCGCGGCGGGCTCGACAAACGCGTGCGTCTCGGTGTCGGTGAAGCCGAGAAGCTGCCCTTCGCCGAGGCGAGCTTCGACGGCGTGACGATCGCCTTCGGCATCCGCAACGTGCCCGACCGCCTCGCGGGCCTGCGCGAGATGTGCCGCGTCACCAAACCCGGGGGGCGGGTCGCGGTGCTCGAGCTGAGCGAGCCCGAGCGTGGCCTCATGAGCAGCCTCGCCAAGCTCCACGTGCACCACGTCGTGCCGGCGATGGGCGCCTTGCTCTCGGGCAGCCGCGAGTACGCCTACCTGCAGCAGTCGATCGCGGCCTTCCCGCCCGCACCGGTCTTCGCCGAGCTGATGCGCGAGGCCGGCCTCGAGGTCGAGCGCATCGAGCCGCTCACCTTCGGCGTGGCGCACCTCTACGTCGCCAAGAGGCCCCGCGAGCGATGAGCGCCGGGCGCGCGCCGGTGCCGACGCTGCGCGAGGCGCTCGACGAGGCCAGGCGCGCGGCCCCTCCGCGTGGTGCGCTCGTGGCGATCTCGGGGCGCGTCGACGCGGGCCCTCGCCCGATGCCCGAGCCCGCCGCTGCCTGCGCTGACGGCGAGAGGTGGCAGCTCTTCGACGCCCGCCTCGCGAGCTCGCTCGCACCGGCCGCGCTGCTGGCGATCGGCGAGATGGCCTCCGTGCGCGCCGAAGGCGCGGGCCGCGTGGCGTCGATCGCGGCGGAGAGCGCGGCGCTCTTCGACGCGATCGCGAGCTTCGGCCCGCTCTCTGCGCGCCTCGTGGGGGGCGCGGGCTTCGAGCTCGGGAGCGCCGTCGAGCTGAGTCTGCCGAGGATCCTCATCGCCGACGAAGGAGATGCGCGCTCCGTGATCATGGTCCTCCGCGCCGAGGAGCTCGAGCGCCCGGACGCGCTGCTGGCCGAGCTCGCGGCACGCCTCGAGCCGCGCTCCGCGCCGAGCGCCTCGCCGAGCGGCGCAGGTCTCGTCGACGATGGCGCGGCGGCCTTCAGGAGCGCAGTGGCGGCAGCCCTCGCGGCGATCGAAGCGGGCAGGCTGGAGAAGGTCGTGGTCGCACGCTCGCTCGTGGTCGCCGCGCGCACGAGCGCTGCCGTGCTCGTGGCGCGCCTCGCCGGGCTCGAGGCCACGGTGCGCATCGGCCGGGCCGGCTTCGGTCCGAGCGACTGGGTCGCGGCGACGCCCGAGCTGCTCGCGGAGCGGGCCGGCGAACGGGTGCGCAGCGAGGCGCTCGCGGGCTCGTGCCCGCGCTCCGGAGACGACAGCGCCGAGCGCGCCGCCCTCCTCGCGAGCGACAAGGAGCGCCGGGAGCACGAGCTCGTGGCGCTCGGCATCGAGGCTGCGTTCCGCGAGGTGGGGCTCGAGCCTCGGCGCGGCGAGATCGAGCTGCGCAGCCTGCGCTCGGTGCATCACCTGCGCACGGGCATCGACGCGAGCTCTCCTCGAGCGCCGAGCGCGCTCGAGCTCGCCGGAAGGCTGCACCCGACACCTGCGATGGGCGGCGTGCCTCGCGACGAGGCGCTCGCGTTCATCGCCGAGCACGAGGCCAGGCCGCGTGGCCCCTACGCGGCGCCCTTCGGCTGGGTCGACGCGCGCGGCGACGGCGTCTTCGTGGTCGGGATCCGCGGCGCGGAGATCGGCGCCGAGCACGTCGTGCTCCGCGCGGGCACCGGGATCGTGCGCGGCTCGTCGATCGACGCCGAGCTCGCCGAGACGGATGCGAAGCTCGCCGCCATGCGCGCGGCGCTGGAGCTCGGGGCGTGAGCGGCGATCTGCACTCCGCGTGGTCCTCGCTCTACGCGCGCTCGCTCGCGAGCGCGGGCCTCGGGCGCGTGGTGCTGAGCCCGGGCTCGCGCTCCACGCCGCTCGCGCTCGCCTTCGCGCGCGAGCCGGGCATCGAGCTCGAGGTGGTGGTCGACGAGCGCGCGGCGGGCTTCGTCGCGCTCGGCATGGCCCGCGCCGAAGGCCGCCCGGCCGCGGTGCTCTGCACGAGCGGCTCCGCGGCCGCGCACTACCACCCCGCGATCGTGGAGGCCGAGCGGGCAGGGGTGCCGCTGCTCGTGATCACGGCCGACCGCCCCTGGGAGCTCGTGCACGCGCAGGCCTCCCAGACCATCGACCAGACGCGCATGTACGGCGCGCACGTGCGCGCCTCGCTCGAGCTCGGCTTGCCGGAGCCTTCCGCGCTGCCTGCGGTGCCACGGCTCGCGGCGCAGGCCGTGGCCGCCACCCTGCACCCCGTGCCGGGGCCGGTCCACGTCAACGCGCGCTTCCGCAAGCCGCTCGAGCCGCAGCCCGGCGGCAGCGAGCCCTGGCGACCGGTCTACGAGGCGCTGCTCGAGCGTGGCGCGCCGCGCGTGCACCTGCCCGCGCCGAGGGCCGACGAGGCCTGCGCCCAGGCGCTCGCCGAGCTCGCTCGCGCGGCGCGGCGAGGTGTGGTGCTGGCCGGTCCGAGCTGGGCAGCGGCGGGAGAGGGCGCGCTGGCGGCTCAGGCGCGCCTCGAGCGCGCGCTCAGCGCCTTCGCCAGAGCGACGGGCTTCCTCGTCGTGGCCGAGATCTCGAGCGGCCTCGTGACGCATGGAGGTCCGAGCATCGGGCCGGCCTCGCTCTTGCTCGGATCGGCCGAGTTCCGCGCGGCGCTGGCCACCGACCTCGTCGTCGAGCTGGGCATGCCGCTCGTCGCGCCCGGGCACGCGACGCTCGTCGCCGAGCACCCGTGGGCGCGACGTGTGCTGCTCGCCCCCTGGGGTTTGCCCGACCCGCTGTGCGGCGCCCGCGACGTGTTCATCGGCGACGCGGCGAGCCTGCTCGAGCGCGCCGCCGAGCTCTGCGCCGCGCCCTCGACCGACGCCGGCTGGAGCGCGCCGCTACGGAGCGGGGCCGAGCGTGTCGACGCCGCCGTCGCGGAGCTGCTCTCCGAGCAGGGCGCGCTCGAGCTCGAGCTGTCGCGCGCGCTCTTCGGGCGCCTGCCGAGCGGCGCGGCGCTCATGCTCGGGAACAGCCTCGTCGTGCGCGACGCCGACGCCTGCGGCGCCGGGCTACGCTGCGGCGTCACCGTCCTGCACCAGCGCGGCGCCGCCGGGATCGACGGGCTCGTCGCGGGCGCGCTCGGTCTGCGTCGCGTCGTCTCGCCCGAGCACCCGGTCGTGCTGCTCGTCGGCGACGTGAGCGCCGCGCACGATCTCGCCTCGATCGCGCTGCTCGCCGAGGTCCGCGCGCCGCTCGTCATCGTCGTCGTCGACAACGGGGGTGGGCGCATCTTCGGCGAGCTGCCCGTGGCGAAGCTCGCCGGGCTCGAGCCCGAGCTCGAGCGGCTCTTCTACACGCCTCAGCCCCATGCGCCGCTCCGAGCGCTGGCCGAGGCCGCGGGGCTCGACTACGCCAGCGTGTCGTCGAGCCCGGCTTTGGGCTCGGCGCTCGATCGGGCGCTCGCGCGCGAGGGCGCCTCGATCGTGCACGCGGCTTGCGATCACGGCGCCAGCGCCCGCGCGCGCCGCTCGCTCGCCGTGCGCGTCGACGCGATCTTCGAGGAGACAGCCCATGCCCGCTAGGTCCGCCGTGCTCGTTCCGCCGCGAGCCTCGTCCTTCCCACCCGTCGTGGCCCTGCACGGCCTGCTCGGCGCGCCGGCCAGCATGGGCCCGCTCGCCGAGGCGCTCGCCTGGCCGGGAGGTGTGCTCGCGCCGGTCTTGCCAGGGCACGGCCTCTCGCCGGGCCCCGTGCCGGCGAGCTTCGACGCCGCGGTCGAGGAGCTCGCGCTCTCCATCCCGAGGGGCGCGCTCCTGCTCGGCTACTCCTTCGGCGGCAGGCTCGCGATCGCGCTCGCAGCGCGCCCCTCGAGCGCGATCCGCGGAGCGCTCGTGGTCGGCGCGCACCTCGGCTTCCTGAGCGACACCGAGCGCGCTCTGCGAGTCGCCTGGGAAGACGAGATGGCCCAGCACCTGCGCTCGGGGGATCTCGCGTCCTTCGTCGACCGCTGGGAGAGGCTCGAGGTCTTCGAGACGCAGCGCGCGCTCGCCCCCGAGCTCGTCGCGGCGCAGCGGCGCGTGCGGCTCGGCCACCAGCCGGCCGCGATCGCCGAGGTCTTCGAGCGCCTCGGCACGGGGCGCATGCCCGATCTCCGGCCCCGACTGCGCGAGCTCGCGCTGCCGCTCACCCACGTCGCGGGCTCGCTCGATCCTCGCTACGTCGCCATGGGCCTCGAAGCGGCGGCGCTGTCGCCGAGGATCGAGGCCGTGGTCGTCGAGCGCGTCGGCCACAACCTCACCCTCGAGGCCCCCGAGGAGCTCGCGAAGATCGCCTCGGCGCGCTTTCGCAGCTGGGTCTCCGAGGCGCGCAAGAGCGAGCCGGGTGTGATGGACGGGGCCGGGCGATGAACGAGGCCGCCGCGGCGCGCCTGCCCGAGCCGAGCTCCTTGGGGGCCTGGGTGCTGGCCGCGCGCCCGCAGACGCTCCCCGTCGCGGTTGCGCCGGTGGCCGTGGGCGCCTCGGTGGCCTACGCCTCCGGCGCACCGAACTGGTTGGCCGTGGGTGCGGCGCTCTTCGGCGCGCTCATGCTGCAGGTGGGCACCAACTTCGCCAACGACGTCTTCGACTTCGAGAAGGGCGCCGACGACGAGCGCAGGCTGGGTCCTCCGCGCGCGGTGCAGCGTGGGCTGCTCACGCCGCGCGCGGTGCGCATCGGCATGGCCGTCTCCTTCCTCGCGGCCGCGCTCGCAGGCGTCTACCTCATCGCGGTCGCGGGCTGGCCCATCCTCGTCATCGGCGTCGCCTCGATCCTGAGCGGCATCGCCTACACCGGCGGGCCGTACCCGCTCGGCTACCACGGCCTGGGCGACGTGTTCGTGTTCGTTTTCTTCGGGCCCGTGGCGGTGATGGGCACGGCCTGGGTCGCGGCCGGCCAGCTGCCGGCCGGGGCGCTGCCCGCGTCGGTCCCGATCGGCGCGCTCGCGACGGCGGTGCTCGTCATCAACAACGTCCGCGACCGCGCGGGCGACGCGCGCTCGGGCAAGCGCACCGTCGTCGTTCGCTTCGGCCGAGCCTTCGGCGTCGCGCTGCACGCGGCGCTCCACGTCGTCTCGGCCGTCGCGCCCCTCGTGGGGGTGGCCGTCGGCTGGCTCCCTGCCACGAGCCTCATGGCCCTGCCGGTCCTGTGGCTCGGCCTGCGCGTGACGAAGACGCTGGCCACGACCGACGACGGAGAAAAGCTGAACCCCCTCCTCGGACGGCAAGCAAAGGTGCTCCTCGCGTTCGCCGCCGTGTTCTCCTCGGGGATCGCATGGTCCTCCGTGTTCGGCTGATCTCCTGGGGTGGCGGCGTCGACCCGTCCCGCGTGCTCGGGTCTCGCCGCGTGTGGGAGCGGCGCGACGGGCTCCTCTTGCTGCTCGAAGACGCGAGCGGCGCGCGAGGGGCAGGTGAGGCGACGCCGCTCCCCGGCCTCTCGACAGAGACGATCGAGGATGTCGCTCGGGCGCTCGAGCAGATCGACTGGGCGCGGCTCGAGCCTCGCCGTGTGCTCGATGGCGCCGCGCCCGCGGGCCCAGAGGGGCGCCTC
>CALKVW010000251.1 GCA_938004785.1 uncultured Polyangiaceae bacterium | reverse complement strand
CCCGGGTACGGCGACGCCTCGCACCAGGGCCGAAGACACGCGCGGCTCGAGCGACCCGAAGCCACGCTCGATCGCTTCGGCCTCGGCGAGCACCACGAACGGGGGCTCGCCTGCGCCGAGCTTGCGCCCAGCGAGCTCGCTCGCCGCGCCGAGCTCCGCGACGACGACCTCCGGCGAGGAGGAGGCCGCGAAAGCCTCGGCGCTGCGTGCGTCTTCGGCCGTCGCGACGTCGTAGCCCGCCGCGAGCAGCACGCGCGCGAGCGCACGCCGGATCGCCGAGTCCGGGTCGACGAGCAGCACGCGGGTCGGAGAGCGTCGTTGGGTGACCATCGTGTGCGGCGCGGGCCGAGGCAGCGGCCGACCCTGCTGCGGGCCGGCCTGGACCGCAAGGGCGTCCGCCGCCTCGCGGGAGCGCGTCGAGGCGGGTTGCCGGCCCGAGGCGCGATGCGCTAAGCGATCGACCGATGGAAGCCCCGCAGCTCGTGCGCCCCACCGAGATCACCGCGCTGCTCGGCCGCGGGACGGCCTTCGAGGGCAAGCTCCAGTTCGACGGCCGCGTTCGCCTCGACGGTCACTTCAAGGGGGAGATCCGCGGCGACGACGTGCTCGTGATCGGTGAAGGCGCGCTCATCGAGGGCAGCATCGAGGTGGGCACCTGCATCGTGACCGCCGGCGAGGTGCGCGCCGACATCCGCGCGAGGGACGCGATCGAGCTCTACCCGCCCGCGAAGGTGGTGGGCGCCCTGCACGCGCCGGCGATCTTCATCGACCGAGGGGTGCAGTTCGAGGGCACCTGCACGATGGCGCCGCTCGAGGGCGGCTCGTCCGCCACGGCTCCCGTCGAGGCCGCCGAGCAGGCGGCCGCGGGTGAGCCTGCCGCCTTCGACGACGAGCCGACCAGCGTGGGCGAAGGGGCCTGAGCCTCGGGTGCGGGCTGGTGCGCCGGCCTGGTCAAGCTTCGATCCAGAACCCCACGGCGACCGGTCGGATCCGCGCGAATCAGGCTCACACGAGGCCGGCACGCTTCGTGCTCTAGTGGTCGGCATGACGGACCCGGCCCCGCTCTTCCGCCTCGCGAGCCGTTTCGGACTTCTCTTCGGCGTGCTCTCCGCTGCCTCGCTCTCGAGCGGCTGCCTCGAGTCCTCGGCGATCGACAGCCGCGACACGAACGACGTCGTCGAAGACACGGGCGACGTCGACGCCTACCTGATGTCGCTGCCGAAGCTGGCTGTCGAAGACGCGCAGCCGAAGACCGAGATCAGCTGCGACGGGCTCTGCCCCCCACCCGAGCAGTCCGGCGACTTCGCGTGCACCTACACGCGCTACACGGAGACGGGACAGTTCGACAAGTTCACGGCTTTCCAGCCGAATTCGGCGACGCTCTGGCCCGGCACGGTCGTGCGTGGCGCCGACGCAGAGGAGGGCCTGCTCACGCCGATCGGCGTCGAGCTCGCGCCGGTGACCTTCAGCGTCTCGCTCGAGAACATCAACGCGAGCCCGGTCGGCAAGATGGAGGAGCCGAGCCTCTCGGCCTTCCGCGAGGCGCGCAACCAGATCCTGGCCGCTGGCGTCACCGGCTCCACGCCCGCCTCGCTCGACTTCGAGGTCGTCGAGGTGAGCAGCAGCTCGCAGGTCGGCTTCGCGCTCGGCGCGGGGGTCGAGTGGCCGGGCGGCCCGGACATCGCGGCGAGCTTCGACTTCGAGTCGAGCTCGCGCAAGACCAAGATCCTCGTGAACTTCACGCAGGCCTACTACACGATCGACGTCGACACGCCCGCGAAGCCGAGCCAGTTCTTCGCCGAGGGGACCACGGTCGAGGACCTCGAGCCTTGGATGAACGCCGAGAGCCCGCCGGTCTACGTGCAGTCGATCACCTTCGGCCGCCGCGTCATCTTCTCGGTCCAGACCGAGCGCAGCGCGAGCCAGCTCAAGGCGGCGCTCGAGGCCTCCTACTCGGCGGCCGTCGCGAGCGGCAGCGTCTCGATCTCGGCCGAGCACCAGGCCACGCTCAACGAGTCGGAGATCCGCGCCTTCGTGCTCGGCGGCTCCGGAGAGGACGCGACGGGCGCCATCCAGGGCTTCGAGGGCCTCGTCTCCTACATCCGTCGAGGCGGCTCCTACTCCAAGGACTCCCCCGGCGCGCCCATCGCCTACAAGCTCGCCTACCTCGACAACGCCGTCACCAAGCTCGCCTTCACCACCGACTACGCCGAGCGCAACTGCGTGAAGAACCGCGCGCGCCTGCGCTTCGACCTCGAGAGCATCAAGCACGTGAGCGGCAGCGATCCGGGTGGCAACGTCGAGCTCTACGGACAGGTCGTCGTGCGCTACCCCACGGCCGCGAGCCCGGTGAAGAGCTGCACCGAGGGCGGCGCGCTCGCCGCGCTCTGGAGCATGCCCGACGGCAGCTGGGTGAGCTTCCCCGAGTACGGCACCTGGACGCCCTCCTCGGCGCAGTACATCGAGATGCAGGACGTGCCCGTGAGCGCCGACTCGCGCATCTGCATCATCGCGGACATGTGGGAGGAAGACGGCTCCACCGGCGAGCTCTCCGGCGACGACGACTTCGGCATCGCCGGGCTCTCGCTCGCCTACTCGAGCGGCTGGGGCGGCACGCACCACGTCGTGACCACCGGCACGGGCAACAACAGCACCGACGTCGCCGTGCGCGTCACCGTGGAGTGAGCGGACACACGACGGAGCTCGCTGCGCTCGCCTTCGGCCTCTCGGGGGCGAGCTTCGCGCCTTGGACGGAGGCCGCCTTCATGGGCGGCCTCTCGCCGATTTCGCCCGTGCTGCTGGCCGAGGCGCCCCTGCCGTCCGCGGACGCCGCCCCTCCGCCGCCCGCGGGCACCGTGCCGCTCGTTCGCGCGGGCGGCTCCGCCTGTCCCGCCGGCACGCGCCTCGTCGAGGGCGTGCACCACGAGTACGTGCAGCGGCTCTGCACCGACTTCCGAGCGCACCAGTGCTGGCGCTGGCACCCCGGGCTCGTGGCCCTCGAACCGCGCGCGACGCCGATCAGCGTGTGCATCGACGTCTACGAGTGGCCCAACCAGGAGGGCGCGATGCCGCCCGTCATGATGAGCTTCCTCGAGGCGAGCGCGTCCTGCGCCTCGGTCGGCAAGCGCCTCTGCACCGAGTTCGAGTGGGAGCTCGCCTGCGAGGGTCCGGAGACCTGGCCCTTCCCGTACGGGCATTCGCACGTGGCAGGCGCCTGCAACAACGACAAACCGTACAAGGGCTACAGCCAGAAGAAGCTCTCGAGCAAGGACCCGAGGGTGCGCGAGGCGGAGACGCAGCGGCTCTACCAGGCCGAGCCGAGCGGCTCACGGCCGCGCTGCACCAGCCCCTACGGCGTGGTCGATCTCGTGGGCAACGTCGAGGAGTGGGTGCTCACCTCGAGGCCCGAGTGGCCCTACGAGTCCTCGCTCAAGGGAGGCTACTGGGCCAAGGCCTGGAGCGGCTGTCGCGGCACCAACGACTCGCACGGGCCGCTCTTCCGCTTCTACGACATCGGCTTCCGCTGCTGCACGGCGCCGAGCGCTTCGGCGCCGGCCTCCGGCTGATCGCCGCCCATCAGCACCGCGAGCCAGCGCCAGCCCTCGGACTGCTCGAGCCCGATCTTCACGACCATCGTGAGCGGCACGCTGAGCAGCATGCCCATCGCGCCCCAGAGCCAGCCCCAGAAGAGCAGCGAGACGAAGACCACGAGCGACGAGAGCCCGAGCCGCATGCCCATCACGCGCGGCTCGACCATGTTGCCGATGACCATGTTGATGAGCACGAAGCCCGCGAGCGCGATGAGCGCGTGCCCCAGCCCGAGCTGCACGAGCGCGAGCAGCACCGGCGGCACACCCGCGACGATCGAGCCGATGTTCGGCACGAAATTGAGCAGGAAGGCGACGAGCCCCCAGAGCGGCGCGAAGTCGACGCCCAGGAGCGCGAGCATCAGCCAGACGAGCACGCCGGTGGCCGCGCTCACGTAGGTCTTGATGGCGATGTAGCGCTGCACCTCCCGCGCCGCGACGCCGAAGGTCGACAGATCCGCCTCCGGATCGCCCAGCGCGACGCGGATCTTGTTCGGCAGCGCGATCGCCTCGAAGAGCATGAAGGCCAGCGTGAGCACGACGAGCAAGGTGTCGGAGAGCACGCTCGCGAGCTGCGCGAGCGTCGAGCCGAGCACCGAGATGGCCGCGCCCGGGTCGAAGGAGTCGCGCAGCACCGTCGGGGAGATCTCGACGTCGTAGCGGCGCAAGAGCTCGAGGCTGCTCTGCGTGAGCTCCTCCCAGCGCGCGCGGTAGCGTGGCATGGCCTCGATGAAGGCGTTCACCGAGGTGCCGATGAAGCCCACGGCGGCGAGCAGCAGCGCCACGACGCCGAGCAAGATCACCGGGATGGAGACGAGCGGAGGCACCCGGTGGCGCCTCAGCCAGGCGACGATGGGCGCGGTGAGCACCGCGAGAAAGGCCGAAAAGACGAAGGGCACGAGCACCGACTCGGCGGCCTTCAGACCGGCGAAGAGCACGACGAGCGCCGCGAGCGGAACGAGCACCGCAGGGTTGCGGCGCACGATCGCGACCGGAACGGCGGTCGTGGACGGCGGCAGGCTCGACGGCGGCAGGCTCGACGGTGGCAGGCTCGACGGTGGCAGGCTCTCGGGCTCGCTCATCACTCCCGCGCTCACATCGTCGAGTAGAGGTCGCCGTCGCCGCGTCCGTCGGCGAGCCGACCCTCGACGCCTTTGGCGTGGTCCGGCAAGGGCGGCAGCTCCGCCTCGTCGTAGCCCGGCGCGACCCAGTACACCTCCGGCGTGGGGCGGTAGCCGCTGAAGAAGGTGCGCTGCTCCGTGCGGCCGTCCTTCCATTTGATCGTGGCGATGCTCGTCACGTCGTAACCTCGACCGCCCTTCTGCTTGCGCAGGCGCTTTCCAGGTGGAAAGTGCGGCTTCACGGTCACGCGCCTCACGAAGTCTTCGGCGTGGCCGATGCCGTAGGTGTAGCTGACCTCCGCGAGCGGCTCCGCACCGAGGATCTCGACGCGCACACGCCCCGGCTCCGGCAGGTAGGCGTGGATCATGACGGGAAAGCTGAAGGGGTTCTTGAGCTTCAGATCGACGCTCGGGTAGCTCACGGTCGCGTCGAGGCCGAGCTTCGTGTAGCTCGACGGCCGCGAGTGGCTCCTGCGCTCGACGATCTCCATCGCGCCGTGGAGCGCCGCGGCGAAGAGCGTGGTCGACACCTGACAGGTGCCACCGCCCACGCCCGTGGTGAGCTCGTCGCCCTGGATCTCCGGCGCCCAGGTGAAGCCGCGCTCGAGCGTGCGCGGGCCGACGAGCTCGTTGAAGCTGAGCACCTGGCCCGGTGGCAGGATGACCCCGTCGATGAGGGAGGCGGCGCGCGTGATGTTCGCCGAGCGACCGATGCCCTCGCCCCAGGTGTGGAACTTCGTCTCGAAGCTCGAGAGCGTCTTGCTCACGTCGACCGCCGCCAGATCGTCGAGCGTGACGCGCGCCGGGATGGGGCGCGTGGGCAGGTCGACGACCACGAGCCCGCGCTCGAAGTCGGCCGTGCGCAGCGCCTCGAGGGCGAGATCGAGATCGAGCTCGCGCCCGAGCACCTCGGGGTGCTTGGTGCGCGCCACGAGATCGAGGCGTGCGTCGACCGGCTCACGCCGCAGCGCGGCCGCGATGCGCTCGAGTTCCGCGGTGGCGCGCGGCTCGCTCAGGCGCACGACGAGCGGTACGTCGACCTCGCCGCGCCGAGCGGCCCTCGACTCCTTCAGCCGCTGCACGAGCCCTCCTCGGTGGGCCACCTCGCCGGCGCGCGCCAAGGTCGCGGGCACGTCGACCTCGACGCCGAGCTGGTCGAGCCTGCGCTCGTAGACCTCGCCCGCCGCGCGCAGGAAGACCGTCTGGTCCGACAGGACGCGCCGCTCCGCGAGCCACGACGCCGCGCTCTCTCCGCGCGGGAGCTGGCGACCACCCACGAACACGCCTCGGGCGTAGGGCGCCTCGGGCACGACGGCGTGCGCGCCGAGCCCGAGACCAGCGCCGAGCGTCGTGCCGAGGCCGACGAGGAGGATCCATCGCGAGGCGTTCAAGGTCGTGTGCGGAATCGTAGCGAGAGGCGACGACGATCGCGAACTTCCGAGCCGAGCGCGGGGCGCTTGCGGCCCCGACGCCGGGGTGTAGGCTCCGCCGGCCATGGCGCTCGATCTACCCCCCTCCGCCTTCGTCGCCCTGTCCGCACTCAGCTGGGCCGACGGAGACGTCCGGCCCACCGAGCACACGGGCCTGCTCTCCGCGGCGAAGGCCGCCGGGCTCAGCGGCAGCGCGCTCGACGAGGTCGAAGCCGCGCTCGCCGAGAAGGTCGAGCTCTCGGAGTTCGACCCGGCGGGCATGAGCGCGTGGCAGCGCGCGCTCACCTACGCGCTCGCCTGCTGGCTCGCGCGCCTCGACGGCGTGCAGTCGACCGACGAGAGCGAGCTCTTGCGCGAGCTCGCGCGCAAGCTCGAGCTCACCGACCCGGTCGCCACGCGCGCGTCGATCGCCGCCTTCGACATCTACTGCCTGCCCGAGGGCGGCAGGCCCGAGCGCTTCGACTTCGTCGCGCTCGCGAAGCGACTCCACGAGAAGCTCCCGAGCATCGAGGCTCCCCAGGGCTGAGCGCGCGGCCGAGCGAAGGCGATGAAGATCACGCTCAACGGCGAGCCCGCCGAGATCGACGAGGGCACCACGATCGCTACGCTGCTCGTCTCGCGCGAGCTCGGCGCCGGTGGGCCCGTGGCGGTGGAGCGCAACGGCGAGGTCGTACGCCGCGCCGAGCACGCGACGACGACGCTCGCCGAGGGCGACCACGTCGAAGTGGTGCACTTCGTCGGTGGGGGCTGAGCCGTCGAGACGGCTCTGCCCGTGTCGGTGGGGGCTGAGC
>CALKVW010000250.1 GCA_938004785.1 uncultured Polyangiaceae bacterium | reverse complement strand
CCGCTCGCGACGGCGGCTGCGCCCTCGCCTGCGTCGAGGTGTGCAGGGCCTGCTGCGCGGCGCGTGTCGTCGAGCGATGGACGCGCCGAAGCCCCGCTCGCTGCGCGAACGGGGCTCGGGTGCGTGCGACCTACGCGGGTAGGTCGGCGAGGCTCAGGCGGTGGCCGGGTAGACGGAGACCTTCTTCTTCTCGTTCGTCTTCCACTCGTACTTCACGACGCCATCGACCAGCGAGAAGAGCGTGTAGTCGCGGCCGAGGCCGACGTTCTTGCCCGCGTGGATCGTGGAGCCGACCTGACGCACGAGGATCGAGCCCGCGGTGACCTTCTCGCCGCCGTAGACCTTCACGCCGCGCTTCTGCGCCTTCGAATCGCGGCCGTTACGAGAGGAGCCGCCGCCCTTTTTGTGAGCCATGACAATCTTCCTTCTGGAGCTGGTTCAGCCGCCGCCGACCCGTTCGGAGAGGCGAGGGGGCTGGAGATGATTCAGCCAGCGACGCTCTTCAGCCGGCAATGCCAGTGATCAGCACCTCGGTGAAGGGCTGACGGTGGCCGGTCTTGCGGCGGTAGTTCTTGCGGCGGCGGAACTTGAACACGACGATCTTCTCGCCGCGGCCGTGCAAGGTGACCTTGGCGGACACCTTCGCGCCCTCGACGATCGGCTTGCCGACCTTCGGGGAGTCGCCTCCGAGGAAGAGCACGTCACCGAATGTGACACTCTCGCCCTCACCAGCCGTGAGCTTCTCGACGCGGAGCTTCTGCCCCTCCGTCACGCGGTATTGCTTCCCGCCCGTCTTGATGACTGCGTACATGGCCTTCTACGTCCTCGCGAAAAGAGCGGTGGACTATACCCAGGACGCGCCGATGATCAAGCACGTAGATCGGGCGGAGCGGATGCTCAGTGCTCCTGGAGCGCGTCTCCGAGCCAGATCAGCTCAGCGGATCCGCGGCTCCATCACTCGAAGACGAACTCCTCGCCCTTCACGTCGACCTTGATCGTGCGGCCCGTCGCGTAGCCACCTTGGAGGATCGCCTCGGCGAGCGGGTTCTGTAGCTCGCGCAGGATCGCGCGCTTCAGCGGGCGCGCGCCGAGCGAGGGCTCGTAACCGAGATCGACGAGGCGGTCCTTGGCTGCGTCGCTGAGGTCGAGCTTGAGCTCGCGATCGGCGAGCAGCTTCTCGAGCCTGCGCAGCTGGATGTCGACGATGCCGCGGAGGTCGGGTTTGCTGAGCGGCTTGAAGACGACGATGTCGTCGATGCGGTTGAGGAATTCCGGTCGGAAGAAGTTGCGCAGCTCCTCGAGCAGCACGTCCTTCAGGGCCTCGCGGCCCTCCTCCGACTCGAAGATCTTGTCGCCCGACTCGAGCACGCGGCCCGAGCCGATGTTGCTCGTCATGATCACGACGGTGTTCGAGAAGTCGGCGGTGCGCCCGCGGCCGTCGGTGAGCCTGCCGTCGTCGAGCACTTGGAGAAGCAAGTTGAACACGTCCGCGTGCGCCTTCTCCACCTCGTCGAAGAGCAGCACGCTGTAGGGCTTGCGGCGCGCGGCCTCGGTGAGGAAGCCCCCCTGCTCGCTGTCGGCGTAGCCCGGCGGCGCGCCGATGAGCCGCTGCGCCATGTGGCGCTCCATGAACTCGCTCATGTCGAGGCGCGTGAGCGCCTGCTCGTCGTCGAAGAGGAACTCGGCGAGCGCCTTGCCGAGCTCCGTCTTGCCCACGCCCGAGGGCCCGAGGAAGAGGAAGCTCCCGATGGGTTTGCCCGGATCGCGCAGCCCGACGCGCCCGCGGCGTACGGCGCGCGCGATCGCGCGTACCGGCTCGTCCTGCCCGACGACGCGCTTGGCGAGGCGCTCCTCCATCTTGAGCAGCTTCTCGGCCTCGCCCTCGAGCATCTTGGCGACGGGGATGCCCGTCCAGTCGGCGAGCGTCCCGGCGATGTCGTTCTCGCTGAGCCCGTTGTCGCTCCCTCCGAGGCCCTCACGTGTCGCCGCCTCCTCGGCCGCGCTGAGCCTGCGCTGGATGTCGGGCAAGGTCACGTGCTCGAGCTCGCCGAGCTTCGCGTAGTTCTTCTCCTTGCGCGCGGTCTCCAGCGCAGCCTCGGAGTCGCTCAGCTCCTTGCGCAGCGCCTGCACCGCCGCGACCACGCCGCGCCGAGAGGCCACGCGCTGGCGCAGCTCCGACACCTTCGGCTCCAGCTCGCCTGCCTCCTTCTCGAGCTGGCCGCGGACCTTCCTGCTGAGCTCGTCGTCGTCGCCGCGTAGGCTCGCGATCTGCGCCTTCAGCGAGTCGAGCCTGCGGATCTGCGCATCGACCTCGGCGGGCACGCCGTCGACCTCCACGCGCTTGCGGCTCGCGGTCTCGTCGAGCAGGTCGACGGCGGTGTCGGGCAAGGCGCGGTCGGAGAGGTAACGCTTCGCGAGCGTGACCGAGGCTCCGATCGCGCCCTCGCTGATGCGCACGCGGTGGTGGCGCTCGTAGCGCTCGGCGATGCCGCGCAGGATCTCGCGCGCCTGCTCGACGCTCGGCGCCTCGAGCGTGAGCACGCTGAAGCGCCGCAGGATGGCCGAGTCGCGCTCGTTGATCTTGCGCAGGCCCTCGGGCGTCGTCGTCGCGGCGATGCGGATCTCGCTGCGCGAGAGCAGCGGCTTGAGCAGATCGCCGACGCCCGAGCCGGATGCGCCCTGGCCGAAGAGCGCGTCGATGTCCTCGACCACGAGCACGACCTCGGCGTCGGGGATCGCGCGCAGGCGATCGATCACCTGCTTCAGGCGCTGCTCGATCTCGCCGCGCAGCTTGGCGCCAGCGACGAGCGCGCCCGTGTCGAGCTCGAAGAGGCGCGCACCGGCGAGGTTCGAGGGTACGTCGCCCGCGGCGATGCGCATCGCGAGCGCGCGCAGCACGCTCGTCTTGCCGACGCCCGGCTCGCCGACGAGCAGCGGGTGGTTCTTGAAGCGGCGCTCGAGGATCTGCAGCAGGCGACGCACCTCGAGGTCGCGCCCGATCACCGGGTCGAAGCGGTTCGCGCGCGCCTCCGCCACGAGATCGCGCAGCGCCTCGCTCGGCGGCGCGGCCTGCCCCGCGCCGCTGCGTTCGGCGGGCGCGGCGGCCGCGGCCTCCTGCAGCACGGAGACGTGCGGACGGAAGACGCCGGGGGTGACGCCCTGCGCGCTGAGGATCTCGCCGGCGGGGCCGCGGATCTCCTGCGCGAGCGCGTGCAGCAGGTGCTCGATGCCGGTGAGCTCGGCCTTGTCGCGGTGCGCCTCGCGCTCGGCGCGCGCGAGCAGGTCGAGCAGGCGAGGCGAGACGTAGGCCACGCCGCTCGCCTGCTTCGGGGTCTTGCGCAGGGCGAGCTCGACGAGGTCGCGGATCTCCACCGGGTCGGCCCCGACCTTGCGCAGCACCTCCGACACACCGCGGGCTTGGTCGACGAGGCGCGCGAGCAGGTGCAGCGGCGTGACCTCGGGATGCTTCTGCTCGTCGGCGAGGTTCTGCGCCGAGGCGACGATCGAGCGGGCTTCGACGGTGTACTTCGCGAGCTCCAGGGTGTCCGACATGGGACGGGCAGGTTACAGCACGGTCGGGGTGAGAGGGAGCCGAGCGGGTACCTGCACGCGGGCCCGTACCGGCCTGGACCGAGCTCGCTCCGTCGCTCCGGGCGTACGTCGTTCGCGACGCGCTTGCCCGGCCCGCGCCGACGCGGCAGAGTCCTGCGATGCCTGCGCAGGTGACCGTCTACGTGACCGGGTACTGCCCCTACTGCACGCGCGCGAAGTCGCTGCTCTCGAGCAAGAACGTCAGCTTTCGAGAGGTGAACGTCGAGACCCGACCCGAGCTGCGCCACTGGCTCATCGAGTCTTCGCGCCAGCGCACCGTGCCGCAGATCTACGTGAACGGTCAGCCGCTCGGCGGCTACACCGAGCTCGCCGCGCTCGACCGCAAGGGAGAGCTCGACGCCTTGCTCGCGCGCGACCCGGCGCCGAGCGACCCCCCGATTCGCCTCTGAGCTCCGCCCGGCCGCGGCCCCCGCGACGCGCCTGAACGACGAGCGAATTCGCAAGGGTGCGAGCCTCGTTCGGCGAGCAGCTTCGCGCCCCCGGGTGCGTGGTAGCCTCGAACGCGGCCGCCATGGTGGATGCCTCGACAGCTCGTCCGAACGAAGCCTGGGATCCGCTCGGGTCGACCGTCGGCAAGTACGAGGTGTTGCGCGAGATCGGCGCGGGCGGCATGGGGCGCGTCTACGAGGGCGTCCACCGCGAGATCGGCAAACGCGTCGCGCTCAAGTTCGTCGATCCCGAGCTGCTCGGCACCGACGCCATCGAGCGCTTCTCGCGTGAGGCGCAGGCCGCGAGCTCGGTCGAGAGCGCGCACATCGTCCAGGTCTTCGACTTCGGCACCACCGACGACGGCCACCCCTTCCTCGTCATGGAGCTCTTGCGCGGCGAAGACCTCGGCCAGCGCATCCGCCGCGACGGCAGGCTCGACCTCGAAGACGCGCTCGACATCGCGGCCCAGATCCTCCGCGGCCTCGCGCGCGCGCACGAGGCGGGCATCGTGCATCGCGATCTCAAGCCGGAGAACGTCTTCCTCGTCGAGCGCGACGATCACCCCGCCTTCGTGAAGATCCTCGACTTCGGCGTCAGCAAGATCCGCGCGGGCGCGCGCGCCGGGCGCGGCGGGGCCTCCGGGGCGCGCGGGATCTCCGCCACGATCACGCGCGAGGGGGTGGTGGTCGGCACGCCGCTCTACATGTCTCCCGAGCAGGCCCAAGGGCTGCCCGGGGTCGACGCACGCTCGGACCTCTTCAGCGTCGGCGCGATCCTCTACGAGTGCCTCACCGGGCGGCCGCCTCACTCCGGGGGCAGCTACGAGCAGGTGATAGTCGCGATCTGCTCACGCGACGCGGACGATCCGCGCCTCCACAACCCGCTCGTCACCGAGCCCATCGCGCGTGTGCTCAGACGCGCGCTCGCCCGCGAGGTCGGCGAGCGACACCAGAGCGCGGATGAGCTGCTCGAGGATCTGGTGGCCGCCTCCGAGGGGTTGCTCGTCTCGCGCCGCGGTCTCTCGCGGAGCTCGGGCGCGGCTCGCACGGTGGTCACCCCTCCCGGCGGCGGTGCCGAGGACGAGAGCGGCTTGCACAGCCAGCCGACGGTGGCTGCGACGCCCGCGGCCGGGCGGCGCCCGGCGGCGGAGCCCAGGGGGCGGTCGAGGTGGCTGTGGCTCGGTGCGGCGGCCACGATCGCGATCGGGGCAGCGGCGATCTCGGGTGCGGCGCGACCCGGCGCGCCACCGGCGCCGAGCTCCGCCGCGCTCGGGTCCGCTGCGAGCCAAGCTGGCCCCGCTCCCATCCAAGCCAGCGCGGCGCCCATCGAGCGTGTGGTGGCCGCCGCGAGCGCCGCCTCCACCCGCGGTGGAGGCGATCGAGCCTGCGGCGCCAGGCTCCGCGCCAGCCGAAGATCCTGCGCGCGTGTCGAAGCCCGAAGCCGCGCGGCCCCGCGGACCGTCCGTGACCGTCGGCGGCGCCACGCCTCCCACGCCTCGCTCCACGAGCCGACCCGCCGGGCAGGTCGTGCGCGCCGCGCCCACGACTGCACCCGCGCAAGCGCCCGGCGACCTCACCCTCAAGATGGAGTGAGGCTCCTGAGCCGGGCGCGGTTCACACGGACGCCGACGCAGCTGGGCGCCGCGACTCCGGGCGTCGTAGGCTTGCGCGCGATGTCTCCCGCGCGTCTCCGACGGCTCGACCTCGCGGCGCGTCCGAAGGTCGCGGCGGCGCTGCTCCTCTGCGCGCTGCTCGTCGGCCGCCCCACGCTCGCATCGGCCGACGGCGCGGGCGTCGCCCCCGCGACCGAGCCGGCGAACCAAGACGCCTACCGCCGTCACATGCAGGCGGGCGTGAGGCTCTACAAGTCGCAGGACTTCCGCGGCGCGCTCGCCGAGTTCGAGGCGGCCTACCAGCTGTCTCCGCGCGCGAGCCCGCTCATCAACATCTCGCTCTGCCAGCGCGCGCTCTTCCGCTATCCGCGGGCGATCAGCGCGCTCGAGCTCGCGCTCTCGAAGCACCGCGACTCGATGGAGCCGGCGGACGAAGCCGCTGCGCGTCACGCGATCGACGAGATGCGCGCGCTCGTGGGGACGCTCCTCGTGCGCGGGCTGCCCGAGGGCGCGAGCCTGCGCATCGAGGGCGAGGACTACGCCGCGAGCGCCGAGCCCATCACGCTGTCGCCGGGTGGCTACACGGTCACCGCCAGCGCGCCCGGGCACACGGCGCGCAGCGAGGAGATCGTGATCGTCGGCGGGGCGCGCGTCGAGCTCGAGCTCGAGCTCGCGGTCGCGCTGGGCACGCTCACGGTGATCGCCGCCGACAAGCTCACGCCGATCCTCGTCGACGGGAAGCGCGTCGGGCGCGGGAGCTACCACGCTCAGGTGCCGGTGGGGCGGCACGAGATCGAGCTGCTCGGCGAGACGGAGCCCACCTCGATCGAGGTACGCAGCAACGAGACCTCGAGGTTCGAGTCACCGCTACGTGCGGTCGACGCCGCCTCCCTGCCGCCCGTGCCCGCGGGGCCCGCGCTTCGCGAGCCTCCTCCTCCCGAGCCGCCGAGGCGCGGCTTCTACACGCTGATCGGTGGCGCGGTGCTCTTCCCGCTCCGGCACCCCGACTACTTCGGCAAGCTGGAGCGCGACTCGGCCTCGAGCGGCGCGAGCGTGGCGGCGAGGGCGGGCTTCCTCGTCCACACCCACGCGGGCTTCGAGTTGCTCGCCGAGTACAACAACGTCGTCGGCCCGGCGAACGGCACCGAAGCCGAGAGCTACACGCTCAGCTCCTGGCGCGTCGGCCCGCTTCTACGCCTGCAGTCGGGCGGCGACATCCTGCGCTTCGTCGGCACGATCGGCGGTGGTTTTGCCGTCAACTTCATCGATCAGGAGCTCGCGTCCGGCCTCATCTCCTCGAGCGGTGTCGACTTCTTCGCGGTGAGCGAGCTCGGCGCCGAGCTCGAGCTCGACGGCGTGCTCATCGACCTCGCGCTCGCGACCTATCTCAGCGGCACCAAGGGCATGAACGACTTCGACGGCGCCTTCGCCAGCCGCGATCGCGAGCTCCAGGAGCCCTACGGCAACACGGTGTTGCCCTCGCTCGGGCCCAGGCTCTCGATCGGCTACGCCTTCTGGTGAGCGAGAGCGTTATGCTCCCGGGCTCCGACGAGCTGGAGGAGCCATGTCCGACGAGTCCATCAAGAGCGTGCTCAACGAGCAGCGCAGGTTCGCACCGAACGAGGCCTTCGCGAAGAACGCGCGCGTGAAGTCACGCGAGGACTACGAGCGCCTCTACCGCGAGAGCCTCGACGACCCGGAGAGCTTCTGGCGTAGGGAGACGAGCGAGCTCGTCTTCCGCAAGACCTGGACGGTGACGAGCTCCACGAAGGACGGCGCGAAGCCCGCGAGCTTCCCGCACGTACGTTGGTTCGAGGACGCCGAGCTCAACATCACCGAGAGCTGTCTCGATCGCCACCTCACCGGGCCGCGCCGCAACAAGGCCGCGCTGCTGTGGGAAGGCGAGATGGGCGGCACGCGCACGGTCACCTACGCCGAGCTCCATCGCGAGACGGTGCGCCTCGCCAACGCGCTCGCGGCGCACGGCGTCCAGAAGGGCGACCGCGTCGCGATCTACATGGGCATGGTGCCCGAGGTCGTCGTGGCGATGCTCGCCTGTGCGCGCCTGGGCGCCGTACACACGGTGGTCTTCGGCGGCTTCGCGGCCGACGCGCTGCGCGATCGCATCGCGGACTGCCAGGCGAAGCTCGTCATCACGCAAGACGGCGGCTACCGCCGCGGGCAGGTGCTCGCGCTGAAGGAGGTCGTCGATCGCGCGGTCGCGCAGCCCGAGGCGAAGTGCGTAGAGAAGGTGATCGTGTACCGACACCTCGGCGAGCGTGGGCCGCAGATCCACATGAAGGAGGGCCGCGACCTCTGGTGGCACGAGATCGTCGACGAGTCGACGAAGGGCCCCGCGAAGGAGGCCACGGTCGTCGGCGCCGAGCACCCGCTCTACATCCTCTACACCTCGGGCTCGACCGGCAAACCCAAGGGTGTGCTGCACACCACCGCGGGCTACCTCGCCGCGACGCACGTCACCTTCAAGTACGTCTTCGACATCCGCGAAGACGACGTCTACTGGTGCACCGCCGACGTCGGCTGGGTCACCGGTCACAGCTACCTCGTCTACGGGCCGCTCTCCAACGGCGCGACCTGCCTGATGTACGAGGGTGCGCCGAACTACCCGGACTGGGGGCGCTTCTGGCGCATCATCGAGAAGTGGGGCGTGACGATCCTCTACACCGCGCCCACCGCGATCCGCGCCTTCATCCGCCAGGGCGACGACTGGCCGAAGAAGAGCGATCTGTCGAGCCTGCGCCTGCTCGGATCGGTTGGAGAACCCATCAATCCGGAGGCCTGGATGTGGTACCACAAGCACATCGGCCAGGAGCGCTGCCCCATCGTCGACACCTGGTGGCAGACCGAGACGGGCGCCATCATGCTCTCGACCTTGCCCGGCGCGGTGCCGACCAAACCCGGCTCGACGGGGCTGCCCATGTTCGGTGTGGAGCCGGCCGTCGTGTCGAAGACCACCGAGAACGCGCGGGGCTACGCGCGCGTCGAGCCCGCCTCCGGTGGGCTGCTCATCCTCGAGCGCCCCTGGCCGAGCATGTTGCGCACGGTGTGGGGCGACGACGAGCGCTTCGTGAAGCAGTACTTCTCGGAGATCCCGGGCGTGTACTTCACCGGCGACGGCGCGCGCGCCGACGCCGAGGGCTACCACTGGGTCGTGGGGCGCATCGACGACGTGCTCAACGTCGCCGGCCACCGCATCGGCACCGCCGAGATCGAGAGCGTGCTCGTCTCCCACCCCGCGGTCGCCGAGGCCGCGGCCGTCGGGCGCCCCGACGAGCTCAAGGGGCAGGCGCTCGTCGTCTTCGTGAGCATCAAACCCGGGCACAAGCCCGACGCCGACCTCGCCGACCGGCTCAAGGAGCACGTGGCCACCGAGATCGGGAAGTTCGCCAGGCCCGACGCGATCCGCTTCGCGGAGGGCCTGCCGAAGACGCGCAGCGGCAAGATCATGCGCCGTTTGCTGAAGGATGTCGCGGCCGGCCGCGAGTCCACGGGCGACACCTCCACGCTCGAGGACCTCAACGTGCTCGCCAAGCTACGCTCCGACGAGGAGTGACCGGGCCTCGCCCGATCGAGCCCTCGGTGCTCGATCGGGCGGCATCTCGCTTTTCCTGGCTGGTAGCCACAGGTACTCTCCCGCCATGCATCTCGCGCGCCCCCGCGGTGTCCAGAGGACCTTCGGTGCCTTGCTCTTGGGCGCGGCGCTCACGCTCTTGCCGGGCGTCGCGTCCGCGCAGGCGCCGAGCGCCGCCGATCTCGAGCAGGCCAAGAAGCACATGGAGGCGGGTGCGGCCTTCTACAACGACCCGAGCGGGCACAAGTGCGAGCCGGCTGTGACGGAATTCGCCAAGGCCTACCAGCTCTCCGGGTCGATCAAGGCGCTGCGCGCGCAGGCGATCTGCGAGCTGGAGCTCGAACGTGACGGCGACGCCATCGCCCACTTCGAGGAGTTCCTCCGGCTCGCCGGCGACAAGATCGACGCGGCCGATCGCAAGCAGGTCGAGAGCGATCTCAAGGCCCTGAAGGCCGCCGTCGCGACGGTCGTGCTGGTGACCAACCAGCCCGGCGCGCGCCTCGTGGCGACGCGCCAGCCCTCGCAGGGCTACCCGATCACGAACCGCTACACCGTACCTGCGGAGGGCCTGACGATCGGCATCCACCCGGGCTCGTACACCTTCACCGCCTCGGTCGAGGGCTTCCCGGACCTCAGCTGGCAGGCCGACGTCGAGAACGGTGGTCGGCTCGAGCGCTCGCTCGACTTCCAGAAGGCCCCTGAGCTGCCACCCGGCCCGGGCGGCGGGCCGGCGCCGATCGCGCCCACCGAGAAGGAGCGCCCGGTCCCCCCCACGGTGTGGATCTTCGGTGGGCTCACCGCCGCGCTCGCGGTGCCGACGGTGATCTTCATGGTGTCGGCGAGCTCCGCCAAGGGCGACTTCGACGAGCGCAACGGCGTGGGCACGGCGGCCGAGCTCGAAGATCTGCGCAGCACCGTGGTCACGAACAACCTGCTCGCCGACGTCTTCCTCGGCGCGACGGTCGTATCGGCCGCGGCGACGGCGGTGTTCTACTTCACCCGCCCCGAGGTCGACGCCACCACGACGGGGTGGATGCTCGTGCCCGCCGTCGCCCCCAACGGCGGCGGCGCCGTGTTCTCCGCAAGCTTCTAGTCTGGGTCCCGCGCGGCGTTCGGCTCCACGAACGACCCTGCCGCTCGCACGCCGCATCGCCGAGGTCTCTTGGAAATCGAGGCAGGAACCGTTCTCGCCAGCCGCTACCGAGTCCAGAAGCCGCTGGGTCGCGGCGGCATGGGCGAGGTCTTCGCGGCCGAGAACATCCGCACCGGCCGCGTCGTCGCGGTCAAGGTGCTCCGCGCAGACGCCAAGCAGAAGAGCTCGGCCGTCGCGCGCTTCAAGCGTGAGGCGCGCGCGGCCGGCGCGATCCACAGCGACTACGTCACGCAGGTGCTCGACGTCGAGGAAGACGAGGAGCACGGCATCCTCATCGTCTTCGAGATGCTCGAGGGCGAGTCGCTCATCGAGCGACTCAAGCGCGCCGGGCCGATGAGCTTCGACGAGCTCTTCCCGCTCGTGGAGCAGATCTGGATGGGCCTCGTCGACGCGCACAAGGCGGGCGTCATCCACCGCGACCTCAAGCCCTCGAACGTGTTCCTCGAGCGCAGGCCCGACGGCGGCGTGCGCGTGAAGCTGCTCGATTTCGGCATCTCGAAGCTCCCTCGCGAGGTGGGCGGAGAGACGCTCACCGAGATGGGCCAGAGCCTGGGGACCTTCTCCTTCATGCCGCCCGAGCAGATCGGCAAGGCGAAGACCGTCGATCACCGGGCGGACATCTACGCGGTCGCGACGCTCATCTACCAGGCGCTCAGCGGCCAGCTCCCCTACGCGGCTCGCAACATCCTGCAGATGGTCGAGCTGAAGACGAAGAACGAGCCCCGCAAGCTCGGAGAGGTGCTCGACCAGCCCGTCGATCCCGCGCTCGAGCGCTTCCTCGCGAAGGCGCTGGCGCGTGATCCGGAGCACCGGCAGGACAGCGCGGCAGAGGCGCTCGAGGCGTGGCGCGAGCTGCGCCGCTCCTCCGTCGGCTTGGGCTCCGTGCACGCCGACGCCTCCACGGGCGGCTTCGGCGCCAGCGGTATGTCGGTGGCGATCTCCTACGGAGGTGGGCGCCCTGCGCCTTCTCCCCCCGGGGGTTCTCCTACTGCGCCGCCAGCGCTCGCAGCTCAGGCACAGCAGCGGCCCCCGTCGGCCGCTCCCGCGGCGCCTGCGGCCTACGCCGCCCGAGGCATCCCGACCGTGTCTGGCGTCCCGAGTGTCGTCGACAATACGAGCGAGAGCAGCGCCGGCGATCAGATCGCGACGGTGGCGATGCCCGTGCATCAGGTGCGGCAGGCGATCCAGCAGCGCGCCGCGCAGGCGAACCCCGGCGCAGGCCTGCCCCGGCTACACGACGACCAGCCCGGTTCGGGTACACAGCTCATGCCTCGTGGCGCAGGTGGGCTCGCGGCCACCGGCGCGCGACCCCAGGGCCAGTTCCCGCCTGCCCCACCGGCGCCTCGGCCCGGCTTCGCTCCGCCGGGTGGGCCTGCGTCGACGCCAGGCTTCAACGCCGCCTTCGGCGCGCCGCCTTCCACGCTGGGGGCGAGCGGCGCCGGCCCTGCGCTCCACGCCTCGGGCGTCCACCCGAGCGGTGCCGGCCCGAGCGGTGCCGGCCCCAGCAGCGCAGGACCGATGTCCTCCGCGCCGCCGTCGGGCAACTACGAGCCGGGTCCGCCCGGCGATCTCACGACCGTCTACCGGCGCGACGCCACGCAATCGGGCGGTGCGCCCGGACAGGTACCGAGCGGTCCCTCCACCGAGCCTCGCTCCTCGAAGCTCGGCATGGTGCTCGGCATCGTCGTCTTCGCCGTCGTCGGCTTCGCGATCGCCGCCTTCGCGATCCAGCTCTTCCAAGCGCGCTGAGCGCGGCCGTCCCGCGCGGCGCTCAGCCCAGCTCGGCTCAGCTCAGCGCGAGCATGCGGTCGATCGGGATCTTCGCCTGTTCGCGCAGGGTCGGGTCCATCTCGATGCGCGGCTCGAGATCGCGCAGCGCGAGGTAGACCTTCTCCATCGTGTTGAGCTTCATGTACGGGCACTCGTTGCAGGCGCAATTGGCGTCGGGTGGCCCGGAGATGAACTCCTTGTGCGGCGAGGCCTTGCGCATCTGGTGCAGGATGCCGTCTTCGGTGAGCACGATGTACTTCGAGCCGGTGTCGCGCTTGGTGTACTCGAGCAGCGCGGTCGTCGAGCCGACGAACTCCGCGAGGCGCAGGATGTGATCCTCGCACTCGGGGTGAGCGATGATCTTCGCGTCCGGGTAGCGCTCCCGCAGCTTCACGAGCTTCTGCTCGCTGAAGGTCTCGTGCACGATGCAGCTGCCCTGCCAGATCCGCATCTTGCGGCCGGTCTTCTTCTCGAGCCAGCGGCCGAGGTTCTTGTCGGGCGCGAAGAGGATCTCGCGGTCCTCCGGGATCGAGCGCACGATCTTCTCCGCGTTGGAGGAGGTGCAGATGTAGTCGCTCGCGGCTTTCACCTCGGCCGTGCAGTTGATGTACGAGATCGACACCGCCTCGGGGTACTTGGCGCGCCAGGCACGGAAGCGGTCGCCCGGGCAGCCGTCGGCGAGGGAGCAGCCCGCCTTCATGTCGGGCACCACCACGATCCGGTCCGGGTTCAGGATCTTCGCGGTCTCGGCCATGAAGTGCACACCGGCGAAGACGATGACGTCTGCCTTGGTGTTCTTCGCGGCCTGCGCGAGCTGCAGGGAATCACCCAGGAAATCGGCGACGTCCTGGATGTCGCCGTCTTGGTAGTAGTGGGCGAGCAGCACCGCGTTGCGCTCTCGCTTGAGATCCTGGATGGCGGCGTCGAGGTCGGTGGGAAGCGTGCCCATGCACGAAACGTAGGACGAGCAGCCCCTCCTTGCCACCCCGCCCGGCCGCGCTCGCGCTCGAACGCGCCCACGCTGGCGAGCTGCCTCGACCGCCCCTACTTCTTGTACATTCCCGAGCCATGCTGGACAGCTCCATCACTCGCCAATGTGAGGCGCGTCTAGGCACCTCACTGCGCGGCAAGTGGACGCTCGAGCGCTTGCTCGGCATCGGAGGCATGGCGGCGGTCTACGTCGGGCAGCACAAGATCGGGCGCCGCGACGCCATCAAGATCCTCCACCCCGAGTTCGCGCGCTCCAAGGAGCTCTGCGCGCGCTTCGAGCAGGAGGCCCGCGCGGTGAACGGCTTCTCACACCCGGGCGCCGTGGAGATCCGCGACATCGACGTCGCCGAAGACGGCTGCCCGTTCCTCGTGATGGAGCTGCTCGAGGGCGAGTCGCTCCAGGAGCGCGCGGCGCGCCTCGGCGGCCTGCCCGAGCCGGAGCTGCTCCGAGTCGTCGACGAGGTGCTCGACGTGCTCGCGGCGGCGCACGCGCAAGGCATCGTCCACCGCGACATCAAGCTCGACAACGTCTTCCTCACGAACGACGGTCGCGTCGAGGTGCTCGACTTCGGCATCGCGCGCGTGCGTTCGTCGAAGCAGGTGCTCACGATGACGGGCTCGCGCCTCGGCACGGCGGCGTACATGGCACCCGAGCAGGTGCGCGGCGAGGAGGTCGACGGTCGGGTCGACATCTTCGCGGTGGGAGCCACGATGTTCCGCATCCTCGCGAAGCGGCGCATCCACGAGGCCGACGGCGAAGCGCAGCTGCTCGTGAAGATGTCGACCGAAGCGGCTCCGCCGCTCCGCAGCGTCGCGCCCGAGGTGGACGAGCAGCTCGCGATGGTCGTCGATCGTGCGCTCGCCTTCGATCGCGCGAGGCGCTACCCCAGCGCGCTCGCCATGCAGGGCGACGTGCGAGCCCTGCGCGAGGGCCAGCCGCCTGCCTTCGCGCTCGGCAGGATCGCCGACGAAGCCGCGACGGCCTCCGCGCAGCCCGCGGGCAGCGCCGCCGCTGCCGGGACCGCTCGGGCCGCAGCCGACTTCGCGATGGAGCCGACCGGCGCCGCGAGCCCCGCTGCGCTCGCGCAGAGTCTCGCCACGGACCCCGCGGCGCGCGCCGCGTTCGCGGCGGAGTCGACGGCGGCCACGAACCGCCGCGCCGCGGACTGGTCCTCGGTCACGATCGCGTCGCTGTGCTGGCTCGACCAGCGACGGATGTGCGCGATCGCCTCGTCGAGATCGGGCACCACCCGGGCCGAGATGTCGAGGGAGAGGTACTCCTCCCCCCAGTCGTCGTCGGTGGCTGGCACCACACCGTCGTACGCCGCGAAGGCCGCATCTCCGTGCACCGTGACGTCCGCGCGCTGGAGGGCGCCGATCACCTCCGGGAGGAAGGCGTCGGCCACGTCGGCGTGCACCAGCAGCGATTCGGCGGCGTTGCACACGCTGGTCCGCTGGGTCTTGGCGTTGACCACGATGGCCAGCGCCTTGTCGAGGTCGGCGGCACGATCGACGTAGACGTGGCAGTTGCCCACGCCGGTCTCGATCACCGGCACAGTCGACTCCTCCACGACCGACCTGATCAGGCCGGCTCCCCCACGCGGGATCAGCACGTCGACCAACCCGCGGGCCCGCATCAGCGCCTTGACGGAGTCGTGGGAGTCGCCGGGCACCAGTTGCACGACATCTGCGTCGAGCCCCGCCGCGACCGCCGCGTCCCGCAGGATCGCCACGATCGCTGCGTTGGACGACCGTGCCGAGGACGAGCCGCGCAGGAGTACGGCGTTGCCGGACTTGAGGCAGATCCCAGCGGCGTCGGCCGTGACGTTGGGGCGGGCCTCGTAGATCATCCCGACCACCCCGAACGGCACCCGGACCTGCCGGAGTTCGAGTCCATTGGCCAAGGTGCCGCCGCGGACCACCTCGCCGACCGGATCCGGCAGTGCCGCGACCTCGCGCAGCCCACGCGCCATGTCGTCGAGCCGCTGCGGGGTCAACCGCAACCGGTCGACGATGTTGGCCGGCGTACCTGCCGTCTCGGCCCGGGCCACGTCGTCAGCGTTGGCGTCGAGCACCTCGCTCCCCCGGGCCAGCAACGCCTCGGCCATGGCCAGGAGTGCGGCGTCCTTCTGCGCCCGGGTCGCCAGGGCGAGGCCGTGGCTGGCCTCGCGGGCGCGCCGAGCGACGTCCAGCACGGCTTCGGTGGTCACACGCGCGAGGATAGTTCCGAGGAGGAATCGCGGTGCCCGTGTACTTGCAGGCTGGACTCTGGGGCCTGGCCGCCGGATGCATGCTTGTGGTCGGCGCCGCGATCGCGTGGTTCTTCAACGTGCACCGACTGGTGGTTGCTGGGGTGATGGCGTTCGGCGTCGGGGTCCTCTTCTCCGCGCTTGCCTTCGACCTGGTCGACGAGGCGGAGCAGTCCGGCGGGCTGCCGGCCACCGTGCTGGCGCTGGCCGGCGGCGCGATCGCCTACGTCGTTGCGAACGGGTTGCTGGACCGTCGCGGTGCCGGCCGGCGCAAGAGCCAGGGGGACGAGCAGAAGTCCGAGGAGGACCAGGCCGGCAGCGGCACGGCGATCGCGGTCGGCGCCCTGCTCGACGGCGTACCCGAGTCGATCGTGCTCGGCCTCTCCCTCCTCGGCGGCCAGGGGGTCACCGTCTCCGTGCTCGCGGCCATCGCGATCTCCAACCTGCCCGAGGGGTTGTCCAGCTCGGCCGGCATGAAGCGCAACGGGAGGAGCGCGCGCTACGTCTTCGGGGTCTGGGGCGGGATCGCGCTGGCCAGCGGCATCGCCGGACTGGTCGGCGGCCTGGCCCTCGACGGCGCTCCCCCGGCGACCATCTCGCTGATCACCGCGATCGCCGCCGGAGCGATCCTGACCATGATCGCGGACACGATGATCCCCGAGGCGTTCGCGGACACCCGGCTCTGGACCGGACTCATCCTCACCTTCGGCTTCATCGTGGCCTTCACCTTGAGCCGGGCGACGTCGTGAGTGAGCCACTCCACTTCGTGGTCAACCGGCACCACGCGACCACGCTCCACTTCGATCTGCGGCTCGAGGTGGCCGGCCAGCTCGTGTCGTGGGCGGTGCCGAAGGGACCGACGCTCGATCCGGCGGCCAAGCGGCTCGCGGTGCGGGTCGAGGACCACGAGCTCGACGAGCACCTGACCTGGGAGGACGAACGCAAGGTGGTCTGGGACACCGGCCTCTACCAGCCGGCCACGGACCCCGGCCCTGCGCTCGACACCGGTCATCTTCGCTTCGCCCTCGCCGGACACAAGCTCCGCGGTGCCTTCGCGCTGTCGCAGACGCGAATGGGTGGTGACGAGCGCAACTGGATCCTGGTCAAGCTGGACGACGAGTACGCCGTCAGCGGCCACCTGTGGACCGCCGAGGACCACGGCTCGGTGCTGAGTGATCGGTGGCTGGAGGTCGACCGCGAGGGAGGCTGATCGTAGTGTCGAACGGTGACCTCCGAGCCCGAGCCGACTGTCTCCGTCGACCTCAGGCGCCCGCCCCCGCCCAGCGGGGCGCCGCCCGCCGGACCGCCACCCGTCGGGCCGCCACCGATGTCGCCCCCGCCCTCGGCGCCGCCGCGACACGTGCTGCCGCCGCCCCCTGAGCCGCGGCCGAAGCAGCCGGTCGACCGGGTGCGGCTGCTCAGTGCCGGGCTCGCGGTGCTGGTCATCGGCCTCACGGTGCTGGGCCTGGCCTACGAGGAGAACGGCGTACGCGCCTACGACACCTATACGACCTGGGCCATCTTCGCCACGGTGATGGCCGCGGCGCACCTGGTCCCGCTCGTGTGGACGAGCAACCCCCGCCGGGCCTTCGAGGTCGCGGCGGTCGCGACCGGCGGACTGGCGTTCTACTGGGCAGCGCTGGTGCTGCGAGACATCGGCACCGGCACCAGCTTCGCGCTCACCCTTGCCGTGTCGCTGGCGGTCGCGAACTGCCTGGTGCTGCGCACCCGCCGCTAGTGGTCATCCCCGATCAGCCCTTGCGCTTGATGACGTCCTCGGTCGCCGCCGGCAGCACGGTCTTGAGGTCGCCCACGACACCGAAGTCGACGAGTTCGAAGATCGGAGCCTCCTCGTCCTTGTTGATCGCGACGATGGTCTTGGACGTCTGCATGCCGGCCCGGTGCTGGATGGCACCGGAGATCCCGGCCGCGATGTAGAGCTGCGGCGAGACGGTCTTGCCGGTCTGGCCGATCTGGAAGCTGTGGGGGATCCAGCCGGAGTCGACCGCGGCGCGGGAGGCGCCCACGGCACCACCGAGCGCGTCGGCGAGCCCTTCCACCGGAGCGAAGTCACCGCCGGTGCCACGCCCACCGGAGACCACGATGGCGGCCTCGTTGAGGTCGGGACGACCCGTCGCCTGCCGCGGCTGCGAGGCCACGATCTTGGCGCCCTTGGCCGCTTCGGACACCTCGGCGGTGAACTCCTCCACCGCCCCGGCGCCGGCAGACTCCTCGGGAGCCGCGGAGTTGGGCTTGACGGTGATGATCGGGGTGCCCTGGGTGACCTTGGCCGTCACGGTGTAGTTGCCCGCGAACACGCTCTGCGTGGTCACCGGTCCACCGTCGCCGGACTGTACGTCGACCGCGTCGGTGATCAGCCCGGAGCCGAGCTTGATGGCCAGCCGGCCGGCGATCTCCTTGCCCTCGACGCTGGACGGGATCAACACGGCGCCGGCCGACACCTTCTCGGCCAACTGCTGCAGCGCTTCGGCCTTCGGGGCGACGAGGAAGCCCTTGATCTGGGCGTCGTCGACGACGTAGACCTTCTCCGCGCCGTACGCGGCGACCTTCTCGGCCACCTCCGAACCCTTGGTGGCCTCGCCGATGAACACCGCCGACGGCTCACCGAGCCGCTTGGCGATGGTCAGCAGCTCGTAAGTCGGCTTGCGGACCGCTCCGTCGACGTGGTCGACGAGGACCAGAACCTCAGACATCTACCCCAACACTCTCTTCCGGGTCTCAGATGAGCTTCGCTCAGATGAATTTCTTGGAGGCGAGGAATGCGGTCAGCGCAGGGGCGCCCGAACCGTCCTCGTCCTTGACGATCTCGCCGGCACTGCGCGGCGGACGAGCAGTGGTGTCCTCGACCGCGGACCAGGCCACGGACAGTCCGACCTGGCCGGCGTCCACGCCCAGGTCGCCGAGCGACCAGGTCTCCAGCGGCTTCTTCTTGGCCGCCATGATCCCCTTGAACGACGGGTAGCGCGCCTCGCCGGACTGGTCGGTCACCGACAGCACGATCGGCAGGGTCGCGCCGATCACCTCGGTCGCCACGTCACCGTCACGCTTGATCCGCACCTGGTCGCCCTGCGTCTCGACCACCGAGGCCATCGTGACCTGCGGCCACGCGAGCCGCTCGGCGAGCATGGCGGGTACGACGCTCATCGCGGCATCGGTCGAGGCCATGCCGCACATGACCAGGTCGACCTTGGTCTCGGCAGCGGCCTTCTCGACCGCCTTCGCGAGCACCAGCGACGTGGCGATGGCATCGGAGCCGGCGATCGCGTCGTCGACGACGTGGATGCCCTTGTCGACGCCCATCTGGAGCGCCTTGCGCACCGCGTCGACCGCCTTCTCGGGGCCGACACACAGCGCCGTCACCTCGGTGTCGTCACCCGCCTTCTCCTTGAGCTGGAGCGCTTGCTCCACGGCGTACTCGTCGAGCTCGGACAGGAGCCCGTCGACGCCGACGCGGTCGACGGTGTTGTCGCCCTCGAACTTGCGGTCGGCCGTGGCGTCAGGGACGTACTTCACGCAGACAAGAATGTTCATGGTGATTCG
>CALKVW010000249.1 GCA_938004785.1 uncultured Polyangiaceae bacterium | reverse complement strand
GACCTCACTGCGCCGACCTCACTGCGCCGACCTCACTGCGCCGACCTCACTGCGCCGACCTCACTGCGCGGGAGGCGCGCCCGGGAACCAGTTGCTCGGGATGGGCGGCAGGCCGCTCGGCATCGTCGTCGGGAAGCCGCTCGGCACCGGGAACGGGAAGGGAGAGGCAGGCTGCGTCGGGGCCGGCTGCGGCTGCGGCTGCGGCTGCTGCGGGTAGGGCTGCGGCTGCGGCTGCTGCGGGTAGGGCTGCGGCTGCTGCGGGTAGCCCTGCTGCGGGTACTGCTGCTGGGGGTAGCCCTGTTGCGGATACTGCTGCTGGGGCGGCGGGTCGGAGCCGCAGGCGAGCACCGAGGAGACGAGGGCAGAAGCACCAAGGAGGCCGAGAAGAACGCGCATCCGGGGGAGGCTAGCACCCGGTGCCCTCGCGGCACAGGACCGCACGCGTCGGCTCCGTGGCGGCGCTGCGCCCTCGGGCGGAGCCCTGCGCTCAGCGGAGGCCGCGTCCGCGAGAGGCCGCTGGACGCGTGGATTTTCACCGAGGCGGTGAGCGACGAACGTGCCAGAATGGGGTTCGCCGCGGCGCTCGGATGCCGCGACGCTGACCTGAACGCACATGCGCTCTGACGAGATCCATCCGGGAGACGTGATCGCCGGCAAGTACCGCGTTCGCGCCATCCTCTCGCGCTCGCCGACCCTCCAGGTGGAGGCCTTCCACGTCGAGTTCGACCAGCGGGTGGTCATCAAGCTGCTCTTGCCGGGCACCGGAGACGACAAGGAGATCGAGCGCTTCCGGCGCGAAGCCCGCGTGCTCTCGAAGCTCGAGTCCGAGCACGCCGCGCGCATCATCGACGTCGGCACGCAGCCCGACGGTGCGTTCTACCTGGTGCGCCAGCACGTCGAGGGCGAAGACCTCGCCACCTACGTCCAGAGCTACGGCCCCCGCCCGCTCACCGAGGCGGTGCTCCTCGTGCTGCAGGCCGCCGAGTGCGTGGCCGAGACGCACGCGCAGGGCATCATCGTGCGCGAGCTCTCGCCCGCGAACATCACGGTGGCTCGGCGCGCGAGCGGCACACCGATCGTCAAACTGACCGACTTCGGCACCGCCAAGCTGATGCGCGACGCCTCGGCGCCCGCGGGAAACAGCTCGCTCACGGCGACGGCGCTCTTCGGGCTCTCGGCCTACTCGTCGCCCGAGATGGTGCGCAAGGCGAAGAACGTCGACGTGCGCACCGACGTCTACTCGCTCGGCGCGGTGCTCTACTTCCTGCTCGCGGGCCGCCCTCCCTTCGCCGGCGACGTCGCCCGGCTCATGCTCGCCATCACGCGCGAGGAGGCGCCGAAGCTCACGAGCCTACGCGGCGATCTCCCGCGTGAGATCGACGACATCATCGGCTGGTCCCTCGCCAAGGAGGTCGACCGCCGCTTCAAGAACGTGCACGCCTTCGCGCACGCGCTCGGCCCCTTCGCGCCCTCGGAGGGCCGCGTGCTCGTCGAGCGCATCGGCCAGATCGCCCACGCCTCCAAGCGACAGGGTGCCGCGCCGATCCCGAGCTACGCGCCGCCTCCTCCCTCGATGCCAGGCGGCTACGGCGGCGCCACGATCTCGGCGGCGGGCCTGAACGCGGTCGAGATCTCCTCGAGCTCGCTCGAAGAAGACGACGTCGACGCCTCGATCGAAGAAGAGGCCACGGTGATCCTCGGCGGCGCGGGCAGCGACAAGCTCCGCCAGCAGGCCGTGGCGATCGCGCGTTCGGTCGGGCGACCCATCGACATCCCGCCTGCGCCTCCCTCGCTGCCGCCCTCGCCCTGGCTGCCCAACAGCCCGCGCATCGTGCCGCCGGCGATCTCGCAGCCCAGGCTCCCCGCCATGGAGCCGCCGCCGTCGATGCGCTCGGCTCAGCCGCCGTCGCCGCCGCCCGCCTTCGCGCGGCACGACACCGTGCCGCCGCCGTCGACCCACTCGCACGCGCCGCCGAAGCCCGCACCCAAGAAGGGCGGCTTCGACATGCGCATCCTCTGGGGTGCGCTGGCGGCCACCGCCGTCATGCTGCCGGTGGTCTTGCTCCTGCTCGTGCGCGACGCACCCAGGGCGCAGCCGCTCGCCGAGGTTCCGGCCCGCGAGCCGGCAGGCGCCGCCGCAACGCCCACGCAGCCCACCCCGCCGCCGACCGCCGAGCCGGGCGCCGTCGTGCTGGGCGATCCGGCTGCGGCGCCCACGGCCACGGCCGAGCCGGCCGCGCAGCCCACGGCCACGGCCGAGCCGTCCGTCACCGCCCAACCCGTGGCGGCCGTCGATCCCAGCCCGCCTGCGACGGCGCAGCAGCCCTCCGGCTACCAACCTCGCCCCGCGGCCACGCCGGCGCCCGCGCCGACCCCGAAGCCTGCGCCCACGCCCACCCCCGCGCCGACGCCGAAGCCCGCGCCCACGCCCACCGCGAAGGAGCCCGAGCCGGCCGCGGGCGGAGGTTCCGGTCGCCTGCTGGCGATCGCGTCGGGTGGAAGCTGCAGCTTCTCGGTCAATGGCGGCAGCAAGGGCAGCGGCTCCTCGCTGAGCCTCTCGCTGCCCGCGGGCAAGTACACGGTGGTGTGCAAGCCCTCGAGCGGCTCGACGAAGTCCCGTGCGGTGACGATCAAGCCGAACGAGACCTCGATGCTGACCTTCAAGCTCTGAGCCTCTCGAGCGCCGAGCCCCTCGAGCGCCGAGCCCCTCGAGCGCCGAGCCCCTCGAGCGCTGGGGCACGCGCGCTACAGGCGCCGCTCGGGATGGTTGCTGCTTCATGCACCTCCTTGGTGCAGGCCGCACGCGCACCCGCTCCACACCGGTGCGTCACGCCGCCCCTTCTTTCGCCCGCACCCGAAGGAGAGCGCGAAAGTCGTAGCAATTCCGCATGGTGCTCGCCCGCGCATCGAACGGCACGGCCGCTGCAACGAGCGTCTGCCAAGCGAGGAGGACGCCATGGATGAGTCGCTCGAGATCCGTTTCTGGGGAGTGCGTGGGAGCTTGCCGAGCCCTGGGCCCGACACCGTGCTGGTGGGTGGCAACACCGCCTGCGTCGAGATCGTGGGCAAGGGCTCACGCATCGTGCTCGACGCGGGCACGGGCTTGCGCGCCCTCGGCGACGAGCTCGTTGCGCGCGGGCAGCACGGTCACACCACGCTCTTGCTGTCGCACGTGCACTGGGATCACCTGCTCGGCCTGCCGTTCTACGCGCCGCTCTACATGCCGGGCTGCGAGGTCGACGTGCTGGCGGGCCCGATCGGCGTGCCGCTGCGCGAGGTGCTCGAGCGGCAGATGAGCGCGCCGGTGTTCCCGGTGGAGCTCGACGCGGTGGGCGCGAAGCTCCGCGCGGTCGATCTGGATCCGCGCCGACGCTTCGACGTCGGCGCCTTCGAGGTGCGCATGACCCGCCTCGCGCACCCGGATCCGACCTTCGCCTACCGCATCCAGCTCGGTGATCGCAGCGTGGTCTACGCGACGGACGTCGAGCACGGAGACGAGGGGCCCGACCCGGAGCTGGTCGCGCTCGCGCGGGGCGCCGACCTCTTGATCTACGACGCCCAGTACCTGCCCGAGGAGTACGCCGGGCTCGCCGGGCCGTCGAAGCGAGGCTGGGGCCACTCGACCTACGAAGCCGGCGCGGCCGTGGCGCGCGCCGCGGGCGTCAGAACGCTCGCGCTCTTCCACCACGATCCGCGCCGGGACGACGACGCCGTCGCGGACATCGTTCGCCGCGCACGCCGCGGCTTCGCGTCCACGGTCGCGGCCCGCGAGGGACTGTCGCTGCGCTACGAGCTCTGCGACGCCTCGCGCCCCTTCGAGCAGATGGCCGTCTGAGCCGGTGCGCGCGCGCCAGAGCGGCTCAGAAGTGGAACGCGGTGTGCGTTCCGAGTGTGGCGCTCCACGAGTCGCCCGAGATGTCGACGGGGCTGGGCTCGGTGCTGTTGGCCGCGCAGCTCTGCGCGCTCACGGTGCCCCAACCGACGGCGGCCGAGGCGCCGATCGTCCAGATCGGCAAGACGTAGATGTCGAGGCCGAGGAAGGTGTCGAAGATGAAACCCGCCGGTGCCGACTCGCTCGCGTCGGCGGTGCACACGCTGTTCGTCTGCGCCTGGCCCTCCAGGAACTGCAAGTAACCGAGGTTCACGCCGAGGCGCATGATCATGCGTGAGCTCAGCTCGGCGGCGAGGCCGATGCCACCGCCCACGGCGAAGGCGCCGGACGGCGTCTCGCGCAGCGCGCTGCTGTCCGATCCGTCGGTCGCACCGGTGCCCGCGCCCTGTTGCGGGAACTTGGCGTCCACGTAGTAACGCCCGAAGGCCATCAGACCGAAGGCGGCGTCGCGCTCCTGGTCGAAGTTGACCGTGAGCGTGCCACCCACGTACTTGCCGCTGAGGCTGTAGTTGCGGCAACTCGGGTCGTCGCCCGAATCGTTGCAGTTGACGGATTCGGGACCCATCTCGAAGGTCTGCGTGTGGAAGCCGAAGTCGCCGCGCAAGACGATCCACTCCTCGCCCACGGCTGGGTCGCGCGTGAAGACGCTCTCACCGTCCGAGTCGTCGTCGTCGGAGCTGGAGCTCGAGCTCGAGTTGGAGCTCGAAGGCGAGCTCGCGACGTTGGCTACGCTCGCGCCTCGGGGGAGCGCGCCGGCCTCGATGAGCTCGCTCTCGAGCGAGGCGTAGGCCTTCTCGAACTCGTCCTTGTAGGCCGCCTTCTGCTCCTTGTTCACGACGTCGTCGTCGTAGCCGAGCAGCTTCGCGAGGCGCGCCTTGTCGGCCGAGTACTTCTCACGGAGCGAGTCGAGCTCCTTGCGTCGCTGCTCGCGCTTGATCGCCGCCTCCTGCCAGCGATCACGCTGGCGCTCGGCCTCGGGCCGGAGCCTCGCCGCGCCCTCGTATTTCGCGAGCGCGTCCCAAGCCATGGCCTTCTGCATCGGCTCGACGTTCTCGTCGCGCTCGGCGCGTTTGGCGGCCTGGATCAGATCGAGCAGCTGCGTATCGGCCGCCTGCAGCCCCGCCGCGCCGGCCACGCCGCTCGCGTCGAAGAACTGCACCGTGGGCACCTCGGCGATCGCGCCCACGCCGCCGAAGCCCTCGCTCTTGAGGACCTGCCCCGAGCGTGAGGTGCTGAGCGGCACGAGGCCGAGCTTGAGCACCGCCGAGCAGGACGGGTCCTCGGGGTTCTCGGCGCAAGCCTGGATGCTGCCGGTGCTGCGCAGGTTGCGCACGTTCTCGCGGCGCTGACCGCCACCTCCCGCGATGCCGGCGACGTCGACGCCCGCCGAGGCGGAGCCCTTCGCGGCCGAGTCGAGGCTGAAGGCGCCCACGGTCATCGTGCGCACGTAGTGGGTGGCGCCCTCGCAGGCGCCGCTCTTGGAGCTCGGCGAGCTCTTCGCCACGAGCTGGCCGACCGAGATGTAGTCGAGCTCGAGGTTCGCGCCCTGCTTGAGCTCTCCGCGCAGCGAGGCGGCGCCGAGCGGCAGCTGGGCGTAGAGGTCGGACTCGCTGCCGATCTGGAGCTTGTCGCGCGAGGGGGTGACCGTGATGCGCTCGTACTCGCCGGGCACCTCGCAGGCGGGCAGCACCTTGAGCGTGCAGCCCGCGTAGGAGACGACCACCAGGCCGCGTCGGCTCGAGGTCTGCAGGTTGGTGTGCTCGGTGCCAGGCCACTCGACGATGAGTGGGTTCATCGGGTCCTTGGCGACCTTGCAGGTGGCCTGCTGACCGTCGGCGTCGCCGACCTCGATCTGCTTGGCGACGACCTGCGTCGACGGGCACCCGCCGAGCGAAGGCGCGAGCAGCGCGAGGGCGAGGAACTGGGCGAGACCCGAAGAGAAGAAGCTACGCAGCTTTACCAAGGACGACTCCGGCGACGAACGATGGGAGCGTCATCTTGCAGTGGCCCGGGCCGAGATCGATCGAAAAAGCGTCGAGCTACTCCGCGAGCAAGAGCTCCGTCGCGACGCGCAGCGCCTCCAGCTCGCCTTCCTCCCCACCTTTGCGCACCAGGCGAACGCGACCGCGTTTGTCGATGAGGAAGGTCGTCGGCAGCTCGTCGACGCGGCAAGCCCCCTGCATCGACGACGCTGCATCGTCGATGAGGTTGGGGTAGCTCACGCCGAGCTCGCGAATGCGGTTCATCACGAGGCCGGGGTTGTCATCGGTGGCGATGCCCACGACCACGAGGCCTTCGCTCTGCTTCTCGCGGTGGAGCGCGTCGACCGCAGGCATGATCTTCACGCAGGGTTTGCAGGAGGTCGCCCAGAAGTCGACGAGGGTGACCTTGCCTGGCTCCGGAAAGCTGAGCATCTCACCCGCGAGCGTCGGCTCGCTGCGCGGCTCCGCCGCCTGCTCGAGCAGCGCGTGCGGCTCGGAGGTAGGGAAGGAAGCGCCGCAGCCCGAGGAGGCGAGCGCGAGCAGCAGGAACGAGACGAACGGCCGTCGGAGCATCGGCGCGACCATAGCCGATCCGAGGGCCCTTGGCCGACGACACCACGAGCTCGAGCGGGAACGGCTTCCGTCGCGCCGGACCTCGTGGCATCCGCGGTGCCGATGACGCAGCACCACCGCGCTCCGCTCACCGCTCTCCGCACGCCGTCGAGCCTCGCCTTCGCCGCGCTCTTGCTCGCCGGCCTCGCCTGCTCGGAGCCGACGCGCTCACTCGCGCCCGTGGCCTCGGCTTCGGCCGAGCCGAGGGCCGCCTCCTCGAGCGCAGGAGCGCCGCCGCCGAGCGCGCCTTCGAGCACGGGAGCCACGAGCGTGGCGTCGTCGCCCAGCGCGGAGGCCTCGGCAGGAGCGCTGGCGACTCCACCGGCGCTGCGCCTCGAGGAAGCGCCTCGGCTCTTCGACACCGACGGCAAGCCGCTCGGGCAGACCGAAGACCGCCCCGGCAACTCACCGGCCTTCGAGCGCCGCATGCAGCTGCTCTTCGAGGCGATCGTCGCGAACGATCCCACGATCGCCGAGCCGGCCTTCTTTCCGGTCGTCGCCTACGAGCAGGTGAAGGACATCAAGAAGCCCGCGGCCGACTGGAAGCACAGGCTCATGAAGGCCTTCGCGCGCGACATCGGGCGGCACCACAAGAAGCTCGGTCCCGAGCCGCAGGCCTGCCGCTTCGTCGGCGTCGACGTCGACGAGAAACGCGTGAAGTGGATGGAGCGCGGCAAGGAGGGCAACAAGCTCGGCTACTTCCGAGTCACGCGCTCGACGATCCGCTACACCGACCCCTCCGGTCAGGAGAAGAAGCTCGGTCTCACGAGCCTCATCTCCTGGCGCGGCGAGTGGTTCGTCGTCCACCTCGACGGCTTCTCCTGAGAGGCGCTGCGGCAGGCCGCCGAGCGAGCTCGGCGAAGCTCGGTCAGTCGTCCGGGCAGGCGAAGGTCGCCGGCGCGGTGTCCTGCACGATGCAGTCGCCGCAGTCCTCGTAGCAGGCGACACAGGCGGCGAAGGCCACGTCGTCGATGGCCGGGTTGCGAGACTGCTCGGACTCGCAGATCTCGTAGGCCTCTTGGGTGCTGAGCCCGTTGCCGCAGGCGCCCACGAGCAGCGCGACGACGAAGGGCAGCGCGAGCTTGATGATCTGTTTCATCGCTGAGGCTCCTCTCAGGGGTTCGCCGGGGCTGGGGCCGGGGCGGGGGCCGGCGGCGGTGCCGGAGCCGGCGCAGGGGCGGGTGCAGGCTCGGCGGCAGCGGGCGGAGCCGGCGCGGGCTCGGCCGGCTTCTCCTCGCAGTCGCACTCGGGCGGCGGCGGAGGCGCGGGCGGAGCCGGTGCCTTGCTGCCGAAGGCCGCGCCGATCGTGAGCAGGAGCGAGTTCGACACCTGCAGCTCTTCGACGAGCAGCGGCTGACGCAGGACCGCGAGCTTGTAGCCGAGCGAGGCCCAGTCGAAGAGCTTCACGTTGAGCCCGGCGTTGACCTCGACGTTCGTGAGGTCGAGCGCCCCGCGATCGTCGCCCTCCGCGAGCTCGCTGTACGCGAAGGGGACGAGCACGCCGACGCCGACGGTGTAGGCGATGCGCTTCTCCTCATCGATGAAGCCCCAAGCGTTGGCGACCAGCTCACCACCGATCTGGTAGAAGCTGTCGAGCTCCTTCACCTCGACGACGTCGGCCGTGGCCGCGTCGTCGGTCACGGCGAACTGTCCCTCCGCGAAGGTCTCCTGGGCGCCGACGCCTGCGCGACCCTCGAGCTTGATGCGGTCGTCGTTGAGCGGCTGCACGAACAGACCGAGCGACTGCTTGAGCGTGAGCGGCTGGAAACCGTCGGTGAGCTGCAGGCGTGTGCCGGTGAGGTTGGTCGTCGAGCCATCGAGGTTCGCGATCGCGTAGTTCGTGGGCGACGGGCGGATGTCGAAGCCCTCGAACATCTGGGTATTCATCGCGGCGCGCGCGAAGGGGCCCCACATCTCCGAGATGTGGAAGAGGTAGATCGACTCGAAGTAGAGGCCGTCGTTCGTCTTCACGAACTCGTCGAGCGCGGGTGACTGCGTCATGCCGGCGTTGGCCTTGAGCACGTTGCGCCACTCGTGGGGGCCCGTGTTGAAGTCGAGCGCGCCGTCGAAGGAGCCTCCGAGCGTGACCGTGGTGCCGTCCTGCTGACCGACGACGCTGCGCGTGTCGACGAGGTTGAAGGTCCCGCCGAAGGCGAGACCCGGGGTCCAGCCGTCGGGTCGGGTCGGCGCGGCGTCGGGCACGTCGACGGCCTCGGTCTCGCCTTCGGCGGTGGGGCCGCCCGCGTCGCCGGTCGGCATCGGCGGAGGATCCTGCGCGAGCGCCGCAGCGGGGAAGAGCGTCACGGCGCCGAGCGCCAGGGCGGTGAGGGCAAGCGTTTTCACGACGGTTCTCCTGGGTCCGGGGGTACCGGGTACGGAAAGCCGAGTGAGCATCGCCCATGCCAGGAGCGGAGGACCAGTAATCGCCGGGAACGCCCGCCGTCGTGCGCAAGGCCTGCGTGGCGACGCAGGCGCTGCTGCGCGGCGCGAGGGGCTCAGCGGCAGTAGCCGTCGATGCAGACGAGGCCCGCTCCGCAGTCGGGGCCGGCTGGGCCGCACTCACCGCCGAGGTTCGTGCTCGACCCGCAGACGGCGTGGCTGCCCGAGCTCGAGCTCACGGGTTTGCACTGGTCGAACTGCGCGAGCGACGAGCAGGCGCCCTCGTTCGGCGCGTCGCAGGAGATGAAGCAGCTGTGGTTGAGGCAGATCGACCCGGCGGCGCAGGCGTCTTGGGTGCCATCGATCTGACAGGTGAAGAGGGCGCTCTGGTTGGGGATGCAGCCGTTCTGCACCCAGACGTAGCCCGTGGGGCAGCTGCCGGAGACCGCGCGGGGCACGCAGGCGCCGTCGACGCACACCTCGTCGGCGCTGCCACAGTCGTTCGTGATGCCACATGGCTCGGTGGGCTCGGTGCAGATCCCGGCCGAGACGTCGCACTGGTAGGCGGAGGGGCAGCTCGCCGAGGCGCCGCACGAGGGCGTGCACTTGCCGTCGGCGCACACGCTGCCCGAAGGGCACTGCGTCTGGTCGAAGCACTGGTCGCTGGCGTGCGTGCACAGGCCGCTCACACACGCGTAGGGCCCGTCGAGCAGGGCGCAGTCCGCGTCGCTGCCGCAGGCGGCGGGGTTCTGCGGCAAGCAGGCGACGCCCTCGCCGGAGGCGGCGCACACGAAGCCGAACACGCAGCCCGTGCTGCTGCAGTCTCCGGCCTGGCAGGTGCCGTCGGGCGCGCAGGTCTCGAGCGCGCCGCAGTCGCCCGGGTGGCCGCACCACACGGGCTGGGGCTCCCCACCGCCTCCGCCGCCTCCGCCTCCCTGACCGCTCGTGCCGTTCGGCTGGCAGCTCGCGCCGGAGGCCTCGACGACGCACTGGTATCCCGAGGCGCAGCCCCAGAACTCGCAGCTCCCCGGGTGACATGCGAGGTCGGCCCCGCAGGTCTCGTTGGCGGCACAGTCGCTCGGCTTCGTGCACTCGGGTGCGCTCGTCTGGCCGCCCTCACCGCAGTCGAAGCACGCGTTGGGGTCTTCCGGCCCGTAGATCGGACAGCCGGCGAGCGAGAGCAGGAAGGGCAGCGCGGCGGCGGTGAGCAGGGTGCGATGCATGGGAGCTCCTGGAGGGGGCCGAGCGGACTCGAGCCAGTGTAGCAAGCTGCATGCCCCGGGGTAGGCGAGGCGGCGCGCACGCTGCTGGGGCCGCGTTCTGCGCGTCGATCGGCGCGGAGCGAGGACGCGCGGCTCGAGCGCGAAGCCCCCGGCGTGAATCCTGGTTCACGCCGGGCGTGACCGATGGGGCGGTCGCGCCGGGCGGTGGCGGGGCGGCGGGACGTTGGTTTGGTGGATGCGGGCCAAGGGGTGCTAACCTTCGCTCCTTCGGATTTCGAGCCCTTGGGCCATGGAAGTCACCTGCGAGAAGTGCCACACGGAGTACGAGTTCGACGACGCGCTCGTGTCCGAGCAGGGCACCAGCGTGCGCTGCACGCAGTGCGGGTTCCGCTTCAAGGTGCGCAAGCGTGAGGGTGCGATGTCGCCCGAGGTCTGGATCGTGCGCACCGTCGAGGGGCAGGCGCTCGAGTTCCGCGCCCTCCGCGATCTGAAGAGCGCCATCGCGCTCGGGCGCGTCACGCCGGACGACGTGCTGTCGCGCGGGGGCGGCCGGCCCAGGCGGCTCGCATCGATCGCGGAGCTCGAGCCCTTCTTCAACGCCGTCGCGCCCGCGCCGAGGATGGCCCAGACCCAGATGGGCCTCGGGCAGGTCGAGGTCCGGCAGCGCTCGCGCACACCAGCGGGGCTCGGCGCCCCCCCGCCGACGACGGATCAGTCGGTCGCGATCCCCCTCCCGGCGCGCGACGCTCGCGCGGCGATCGTGGTGCCTCCGCCGACCCGCTCCGAGGAGCAGACGGTGCGCAGGCGCGTCACGCACGAGCTCGTCGAGCTCGCCAAGCGCGCCGAGGACGAGCTCGACGCCGAGCTCGACCTCACACATGCGGCCGACGGCCCCGCGCACGAGGCGCTCATCGCGGCGACCGCGAAGAGCTTCGACGACGAGGAAGAGCAGACGGGGGTCCGCTCGCGCGACGACGACCTGAACGTGGTCACGAAGGCGATGGGCGCGCCGGTGGAGCCTGCGGGCAGGCCCTCGCTGACCGACGCCGCGCCGGTCTCGATGCCCGTGGACTCTGCGCCCGTCGACTCGTCGTCGGCGACCACGCTGCGGCCGGCCGCGCCGCACCCGGTGGTCGAGGCGGAGCTCGCGCGCAGGCTCGCGGCCGAGGCCAGGGCGATCCACGCGGCGGCCGCCGCGCCCGTCTCGAGCGCGAAGCCCCGCCCGGAAGACAAGCCGACCGCGGTGCTCTCGAAGGAGGAGAGCCGCGCGCTGGTGCACGCGACTGCGGGCAGAGCCGAGCCCGAGCCGGAGCCTGCGACGAACCGTCGGGGCGACGCGCCCGCCCAGCACGGCGCTCCGGCCGAGCAGCCCCGCCCGGCGAGCCCCGCGCCCGACGAGCCGAGGCCGTCCCCCATCGAGGAGGCGGTGGTGAGCGGCGCCGCCGCGCGCGCGAAGGCCGCCGACTCGCAGCGCCCGAGTGAGACCGAGCCCGCCTTCGTCGGCCGCCCCTCGTCCGAGACGCCGGCGCCCGAGACGCCCGTCGTCGCGTCGCCCTCGGCGGTGCGCGCGAGCCGCGCCTCGATCGCGGAGCGCTACTCGCTCTCGGGCGAGGAGACGGTCTCGGATCGGCGTACCTCCGAGGTCCACTCGCACCGCGCCTCCGGCACGACGAGGCTCGTCGTCGGCCTGCTCGTCGGTGGTGCGCTCATCTTCCTCGGCGTGCTCGCGGTGCAGCGCTTCGTCGCGCCTTCGGCCACGACGACCGCGCCCGTGGCGGACGAGAGGGCGAGCCAGCTGCTCGAGTCGGGTGAGAAGGCGCTGCGCGAGGGCGATCTCGACGCCGCGAAGACGAGCTTCGACCAGGCGAGCGCGCTCGCGCCCAGCGATCCGCGAGTCGCGCGTGCGCTCGCGCGACTCGCCGTCATCCGAGCCGACGTGTCCTGGCTCGAGCTCAGGCTCGTGCCCGAAGGCGACCCCGAGCGAGTCGCCGTGGAGAAGAGCCAGCGCGACACGCTCGAGCTCGCGAACAAGGCGGTCGATCGTGCGCTCGCGATCGCGGCGAGCGACCCGGAGGTCGCGCGGATCCAGATGGACATGCTGCGCATCCGTGGCGACTTGGCCGGCGCGCGTGCGCTGGTCGAGCGCGTCGCCTCGGTCTCGGCGCAGGGCGAGACCTCGCTCGCGCTCGGCGCGCTCGATCTCGCCGAGCCGACGCCGGCCTGGCCGAGCGTGATCGAGCGCCTCGGGCGCGCCGCCGAGCAAGAGGGCCAGCTCGGTCGCGCTCGCAGCATGCTCGTCTACGCCTACGCGAGCTCGGGCGACGGCTCGCGCGCGCGGCAGGAGCTCGAGCGCCTCGCCGAGCGGCCCCGCACGCACCCGCTCGAGGGCCGGCTGCGCAAGCTCGTCGATGCCTCGCCGCGCACCGAGCCCTCGGCGGTGGCGGCCGAGGGGCTGCCGAGCGCCGCCCCCATCGGCTCGGGCGCGGCGCCCACCGGAGAAGGCAGCACGCTCGACTCGCTCACGGCCGCCGCAGAGGCGCTGCGCGCGGGGCAGACGCGCAAGGCCGAGGAGATCTACCAGCGCTTGCACGATCGCGAGCCCGGCAACACCGAGGCGCTCGCGGGGCTCGCCGCGGTGGCGCGCGCCAACGGCTCGACCGCGCGCGCGATGATGCTCTACCAGCGGGTGCTCGATCAGAACCCCAACTACGTGCCGGCCATCCTCGCGCTGGCGGATCTGAAGTGGTCGGCCGGTGATCGCGGCGCCGCGGCCGCGCTCTACAGGCGCGCGCTGCAGATGGGCATCTCCGGCGCCAACGCCGAGCGCGCGCGCGAGCGCTCCGGTGCCGCCGAGCCCACGCCCGGACCGACGGCGACCGATCCGGTGCCCTCACCCACGGCCACGACCACCGAGGATCCCTACACCCCGCCTCCGCCCACGCCTCCGTCCACGGGCGGCGCGTTCATCGAAGGCGAGCCCGCCGACCTTCCCAAGCCGGTGCCCGCGCCCGCGCCGCCCGAGGCGCCGTGAGGCCTGCGGGCCGCAGCGTCGAGCTCGTCAGGCGGGGGGCGGGCGCGGCTCGAGCCTCGGCGAAGCTCGGTTGCGCCGGCTTCGTTGGTGCAGCGATGATCGCGCTCCTCGGGGTGGGCTGCGAGGGTCGCTCGGGCAGCGTGGTCAAGCCGCGGGCACGCGACCCGCTCACCGGGCCTGCCGTCTACGAGATCGATCTCGCGCGTGGGGTCGGTGAGCAGGCGAGCGCGGGGCTCTTCGGGCCCGCGCCCGGCGGCAGCCACGCGGATCTCGTGCAGGTGCTCACCACCGTCGGCGACGACGCCGATCGCAAGGGGGTGTTCGTCCGTCTCGGCGGCGCGTCGCTGCCGCTCGCGCGCGCCGAGGAGATCGGCCGTCTGCTCGCTCAGCTCCGGAGCCGAGGGATGCCCGTCGTCTGTCACGCCGACGCGCTCGGGCACGGTTCGTTGCTGCTCAGCGCGCGAGGCTGCTCGGAGATCTGGCTGAGCCCGGCCGGTGGCGTGGAGAGCGTGGGGCTCGCGGCGCAGCTCGTCTTCGCGAAGGGGCTGCTCGACAAGCTCGGTGTGGGCGTCGACTTCCTCCAGGTCGGCAAATACAAGGGCGCGAGCGAGCCCTACACCCGTGAGGGGCCGAGCCCCGAGGCGCGCGAGTCGCTCGAGGGCACGCTGCGCGATCTGCGCCGCGCCTGGATCGACGGCATCGAGGCCGGGCGGGGGCGCGAGCTCGCCGCCGCGCTCGAAGACGGACCGCACACGCCCCAAGCGGCGAAGGAGCTCGGGCTCGTCGACGCCGTCGGCTACGTCGACGAGGCGCTCGAGTCCGCGAAGAAGGCCTCGGACGCGAAGCGCATCGAGCGTGGTTTCGGCGGGAAGCTCCGACCCTCGGGCGGGCTCGCGGAGATCCTGCGCGCGCTCTCGGGCGCGAGCGCAGGAGGCGGGCACGTCGCGGTCGTGCGTGCGGTCGGTCCGATCACGATGCGACCGAGCGGAGGCCTCTTCGGCGGCGGCGAAGGCATCACCGAGTCGGGCCTCGGGCGCATCGTGCGCGATCTGCGCGACGACGACGACGTGCGCGCGGTCGTCCTGCGCATCGACTCGCCCGGCGGGTCAGCGCTCGCGTCGGACCTGTTGTGGCACGAGCTCATGAGGCTCCGCGAGGACAAGCCGCTCGTCGTCTCCGTGGGCGGCATGGCCGCGAGCGGCGGCTACTACCTCGCGTGCGCCGGCAACAAGATCTACGCGGAGCCGAGCAGCATCGTCGGCTCGATCGGCGTCGTCGGCGGCAAGTTCGCCGTCGGTGAGCCGCTCGCCCAGCTCGGCGTGCAGACGGTCACGATCGCGGCGAACCCCGATCCCCTGCGCGCGGCGCGCTCGACGTACATGTCTCCCTTCGACCGCTGGGACGAGGCGACGCGCGCCAAGGTGCAGGCCTCGATGACGGGCATCTACGACACCTTCCTCCTGCGCATCGTGGAGGGGCGCGGGCTCGACCGCGCGATCGTCGAGCGCTCGGCCGAGGGGAGGATCTTCGGCGGTGCGTCGGCCAAGGAGCGTCAGCTCGTCGACGAGCTCGGCGGGCTCGACGAGGCGACGCGCCACGCGCTCGAGCTCTCCGGGCTCGGCGCGGACGGCGAGGTCCGTCTCGTCGAGTCGGGGGGTGGGCTCAGCGAGCTCTTCGGTGGCGGAGAGGCTGGCGGAGGAGAGGGCAGCGCCGAAGCTGCGACGCTCGCGGGCCGGGCCTTGGGTGTCGACGCACTCGGCAGGCTGGCGCTCGGGCAGCTGATCGGTGAGGAGACGCGCACCTGGCTCGAGAGCCTCGCGCCGATGCTGCAAGGCGAGGCGGTCGTGGCGTCGACGCCCTTCGGCGTCTGGCTGCGGTGAAGTCCGCACCCGAACAACGCGAGGCCTCGAGGCGCCACGGCGGCCACGCCGGTCGAGATCTGGGCGTCGCCGGGGTGGCAGGTGGTAGGCTTCCGGGAGCTTGCGCGCCGAGCTTGGTCCCATGAACGACGGCGTGGAGTCCCCTCACGACTCCTCGGATGAAGCGTCCGGGGGCGAGGTGTCGAAAGTCGCGGCCGCCTGGCCGCTCGTCTCGGGCCCGCCGGCGGTGCTGCGGCGGCTCTCTGCCGAGCTCTCCCTCGCGCGCGACACCCGAGACCGAGCCCGAGAGCGCGAGCTCAGCGCGGAGCTCGCACGGCTGCTCGTGCGCAGAGGCACGGATCTCGAGCACGCCGTCGAGCTCGCGCGCGCGGCGCTCGCCCTGGGCGAGGATGCCGGCCTGAGGCTCGAGCTCGCGGGTTGGCTCGCGGGCATGGGGGATCCGCTCGGCGCAGCGGCCGTGCTCGCCGAGGCGGCAGACGACGCGGAGCCGCGGGTGCGCGCGCGCTCGCTCGTGCGTCGTGCGTTGCTCGTGGCGCGCGACGGACGCGCCGCGGAGGCCGCCGAGCTGCTCGAGCGAGCCGCGGCGGCGGACGAGAGCGATCCCATCGCCTGCGAGATGTTGGGCTCGCTGCTCGGCTGGGCTCCGGAGGTCGTCACACGACAGCGCTCCGCGACCGCCTACCTCGAGGCCGCCACACGCCGTGCGGCCAGGGGCGACGTCGACGCGGCGCGCGAAGACCGTCTTCGCGCCTTCGAGGCCTGCCCGACCAGCGAAGCCGCGGCCCGCGCCGTCGCGCGCGTGCTCGATGAAGAGGGCCGAGGGGCCGCCGCCGACGAGGTGCTGCGCGATCACGCGCTGGCGCTCGTGGTCGCAGGCGAGGACGCGGCCGCCTGCGCGGTGCACAACGACCGCATCGCGCGCGCGCTCGCCGCCGCGGAGCCGGGCCGCGCGCTCGGCGCCGTGCTCGATCTGGGCGTGGCCGAGACCGACCCACGCAGAGCCGTCGGGGTCGACGAGGTGCTCGGGCGCGTCGGGCTCTACGAGCTGCTCGCGCTGCGCGTCGCCGCGAGGGCACGCTCGGCTCGCGAGCACGACCCGCGCGCGGCCGCCGGCGCCTACCTCGAGCTCGCGCAGCTCGCCTCGGGGCCGCTCGCGTCGGAGGAGCGAGAGCTCGAGGCGCGGATCGAAGCGGCCGTGCTCGATCCGGCGGCGACCACCTACCGCGAGTCGCTCGAGGCCTTCGCCGCGTCGATCGGGGACGCCGACGCATCGCTCGAGGTGCTCCTGCGCATCGTCGAGCCGCTCGACGCCCTCGGCGCCGAGGCCACGGAGGCGCAGCACGACACGCAGGCTGCGCGCCTCGGAGCGGCCGAAGCCCTCGTCGAGCGCGCGCTCGGCGCGAGCGAGCTCGCTCCGCTCGGCGTGTGGGCCTGCGAACGACTCCGTCGAGCCGCTCCGGAGCGGGCGGCCGAGCTCGAATCCCAGCGGGCGGAGCTCGAGGCTCGCGCGCTCGCCGTCGAGCCGGAGATGCTCCGGCTCAGGGCGCAGGTCGACAGCCGGAGCGGCGGCGCCGGCACCGGGGTGGCGCGCGACGCGCGCGTCGCTGCGCTGCGGCGGCTCGTGCAGCTCTTGCTCGTGCGCCCCGACCGCGCCGTCGAGGCCTTCGAGGCGCTCGCCACGCTCACCCGAGCGGAGCCCGGCGACGACGAGGCCTTCCGGCGCTTCTGTCGCGTGCACCTGCGCATCCCGCGCGGGCAGACGAGCGACGAGCTCTACGTGAGCGTGCTGCGTCGTCGCGCGCACGACCCACCGTCGCCGCGGGCGCTCGTGCGTGCCCACGAGCTGCTCGCGGAGCTGTCGCTCGCGCGCGGCGAGCAGCTCGGCATGACCGCGCTCGACGAGGTGGCTCCGCTCTGCGAGCTGCCCGAGGTGGACGCCTGGGGCGCGTCGCTCGTGCTGTTCCACGCGAGCCTCCGCTCGAGCGCACGCGAGGAGGCGCGCGCCCTCGAACGCTCTGCCGCCTACGTGGCCACGGAGCCCAGAGCGGTGCTGCTCGCCGCTGCGGCCGAGGCCTACCGACGCGCGGGGGAGCGCGCGCTCGCGGCTCGCGCCGCCGAGGCCGCCGTGCACGCCGACGGCATCTCCGCCCGCGCCGTGAGCGCCCACGCGGCCGCGCTCGCGGGCAGCTCGGGTCGCGAGGTGGCGCTCGTGCTCGAGCGCGCCATCGCGGTGGTCGTACCTCGCGCTTGGCTCTGCGAGCGGCTCGCGAGCTGTCTCGAGGAGCTGCGTGAGCCCGCGCTGTGCTTCGCGTGGACGCAGCGTTGGCTCGCACTTTCGCCGATCGACGGCCGCGCGGTCGGCGAGCTGCTCCGACGTGCGCGCGCAGATGGAAACGATCGCCGCATCGCCAGCGCGCTCGCCTGGGTGCTCGCGCAGCCTGAGCCGATCGTGGGGCGCCGCGCCGCGGTGCTCGGTTTGCTCGAGCGCCTGTACGAGCTCGATCGGGAGCAGGCCACGAAGCTCTCGCGCAAGCTGCTCGACGTGCTCGGGCCGCGCGACCCCGAGGTGCGTGCGAGCTTGATCGCGCTCTCGGATGCCTGGGGCGACGCGGGGCTCTCCGTCTCGACGCTCGAGCGATGGTTCGCCACCGACCCCGAGGCGGGGGTCGGCACGCTGCTCGAGCTCGCCGAACGGAGGCGCGCAGCCGGCGACCTCGGCGGCGCGGCCCGCGAGCTCGTGCGAGCGCTCGATCGAGGGGCCGAGCCCGCCGAGGTGCTCGGCCTCGCGGAGCGCATCGGCGGCGATCCGGTGGCCGAGCTCGAGCGACTCGGCTCCGACGGCGCCGTGTGGCTCGCCGAAGCCATGGCGCGCGCCGTGCGCGCGATCCTCGCCGACACCGAGCTCGAGGGAGGCGAGGGCAGAGCCGGGCTCGATCTGGTCGAGGCGAGCGATCTGCTGCGTCGGCACGCGGCGCTCGTCTGGGATCTCGGAGGCGACGCGCTCGCCGGTGAGCAGGGCTTCTTCGACGCCGCAGAGCTGCTCGGGCGCGAGGCCTGCAGCCGCTACGTGAGCGACGTGTTCGCGCGGCTGCCGACCGAGCAGGCGGTCGCGACGGTGGTCGAGCGCGCGGAGATGCTGCCCGACGAGCGCGCGGCCGATCGCGTCGGGATCTACGTCTGCGCCGCGAGCCAGGCCTCGGCGCTCGGAGCCCACGAGCCGGCGCTCGAGACGGCGATGTCGGCCCTGCGCATGGCCCCCTCGCTGCCCGACGCGATCGAGGTCGTGGAGCGCTCTGCACCCCACTGCCCCTCGGGCGTCGATGCGGTCGACGAGGTCTACGTCCAGCTCGCGGAGGCGGCGATGGGCAGCTACGGCCGCCGCGCCGCGCACTACCGAGCGGCCCGCCAGCTCGAGCGACTCGGCGCCCTCGATCGCGCGATGGGGCACGCGCTAGAGGCGCTCGAGGCGGTGCCCAACGAGGGGCAGACGCTGGCCCTCGTGACGCGGCTCTCCGAGGAGGCGGGCGGCTCGAGCGAAGCCTCGCAGTGCCTCGAGCGCATCGCGCGCCGCATCGGGGGCGGTGCGCAGACGGCCTGGCTGCTACGCGCCGTCGAGCTCGCGCCACTCGACGAGCGCTTCGCGACCTTGCTGCGCGCCTTCGAGGCCAGCCCCGAAGCGGCTTTCGCGTCGCGGCTGGCCGACGAGGTGCCGCCCGAGCTCGACGACGCCCGCCGAGCTCAGATGCTCGAGCGCGTGTCGAGGGCCTCGGGCGCCGCGCTGCGGGGGCTCGAGGGCCCGGATGGAGCGCGCGCGGGGGCGCACCTCTGCCGCGCGCTCGCCAAGCTCGGCGCGCTCGACGCTGCCTACGAGGCGCTCGACCAGGCCGTGTCGGTCGACGGGGACGTCGAGGTCTACGAGGCGCTGCTCGACGTCGTGGCTCCGCTCTCGTCGCAGGCAGAGCGAGCCGCGGGTTTCGTCGCTCGCATCGAGCAGCGCGCGACCGACCGGCAC
>CALKVW010000248.1 GCA_938004785.1 uncultured Polyangiaceae bacterium | reverse complement strand
GAAGGACCGCCCGGCCCTCTCGATGATCGAGGGCGCCGAGGCGCGCGGCGAGCTCCGCCCAGGCACGCGCATCATCGAGGCGACCAGCGGCAACACCGGCATCGCGCTCGCCATGATCGCCTGCGCGAAGGGCTACGAGCTCGAGCTCGTGATGCCCGAGAACTCCACCGCCGAGCGCGTGCAGACGATGCAGGCCTTCGGCGCGAAGGTCACGCTCGTCTCGGCCGCGGGCGGCATGGAAGAGGCGATCGACTACGCCCGCGCCGAGGTCGCGGCGGGGCGCGCCATCATGCTCGACCAGTTCTCCAACCCCGACAACTGGATGGCCCACTACCGCACGACGGGCCCCGAGATCTGGCGCGACACCGAGGGCAAGATCACGCATTTCGTCTCGTCGATGGGCACCACCGGCACGATCATGGGCACCTCGCGCTTCCTCAAGGAGCAGAAGCCCGGCGTGTGCATCGTCGGCGTGCAGCCGACCGAGGGCTCGAAGATCCCGGGCATCCGCCGCTGGCCCGAGGCCTACCTACCGAAGATCTACGAGCCTGCGCGCGTCGACCGCATCTTCGACGTCGAGCAGCGACACGCCGAAGACACGGCGCGTGAGCTCGCGCGGCGCGAGGGCGTGTTCGGCGGTGTCTCGGCGGGCGGCGCGCTCTACGCGGCGCTGCGGATCGCCGATGAGATCGAAGAAGGCTGCATCGTCACCATCGTGTGCGACCGCGGCGATCGTTACCTCTCGAGTGGGCTCTTCGCCCCGCCGCCAGGCAGCGCCACATGAAGATCCTCGTCTCGAAGTCCGGCGAATGCAGCTTCACCGCCACGAGCAAGAGCACCGGCGCGAGCTTGCGCATGGACGGCCCTCCCGACCTCGGCGGCACGAGCGAGGGCATGCGACCGATGGAGACCTTGCTCGCTTCGCTCGCCGGCTGCAGCGCGGTCGACGTGGTGATGATCCTGCGCCAGCAAAAGGAGCCGCTCGAGGGGCTCGACGTCGAGGTCGAAGGAAAGCGCGCCGACGCGATCCCCGCGGTCTTCACGGACATCCACCTGCGCTTCGTGGTGCGCGGCGAGGTCTCGGAGCACAAGGCGAAGCGTGCGGTCGCGCTCTCGGCCGAGAAGTACTGCTCGGTGAGCAAGATGCTCGAGCCCACGGTGAAGATCACGCACGAGGTCGTCTTCGAGCGCGGCGCCTGAGGGGGCGCGCCGCCCAGCGGCCCCCGCGCCAGCTCGCTCGACACGCGCCGGCATCGCTGCCAAGTCTCGGAGCGATGCGTGACGTATCGGAAGCTTCCCCTCCCCCGGCCTCGCCAGCCGAAGCGCTGCCCGTCGAGGCCCTGCCTTGGCGCACGGTCTTCGTCGACAGCCTGCCCGGCGACCCCTCGCGCGACCCTCGCAGCCGGCAGGTGCACGAGGCCTGCTACTCCTTCGTCACGCCGACGGCGGTGTCGAAGCCCGAGCTCGTGCACCTCGTGCCCGAGGTCGCCTCGCTCGTCGGCCTGCGCGCCGAGCCCACGCCCAGCCTGACCGCGCTCGTCGCCGGCAATCTCGTGCTGCCCTCGCAGCGTCCCTACGCAGCCTGCTACGGCGGGCACCAGTTCGGGAACTGGGCCGGGCAGCTCGGCGACGGCCGCGCGCTCACGCTCGGCGAGGTCGAGGCCCAGGGTGGCGTGCAGGAGCTGCAGCTCAAGGGCGCCGGGCCCACGCCCTACTCCCGCCGCGCCGACGGGCGCGCCGTGCTGCGCTCGTCGCTGCGAGAGCTCGTCTGCAGCGAGGCCATGCACCACCTCGGCGTGCCCACGACACGCGCGCTCTCGCTTGCCCTCACCGGTGAGCAGGTGGTGCGCGACATGTTCTACGACGGCCGCCCCGAGCGAGAGCCGGGCGCGGTCGTCTGTCGCGTGGCGCCGTCGTTCCTGCGCTTCGGCAGCTTCGAGCTTCACGCCTCGCGCGGCCACACCGACACCCTGCGCAAGCTGCTCCGCTTCACGGTGAGCCGCTACTACCCCCAGCACCTCGTCGAGGGCGAGCCCGACGTCGGCGCCTTCTTCGCCGAGGTCGCGGAGCGCACGATCTCGTTGGTGCTCCACTGGATGCGCGTGGGCTTCGTGCATGGCGTGCTCAACACCGACAACATGTCGATCCTCGGTCTGACGATCGACTACGGGCCCTTCGGCTGGGTCGAGCCCTACGACCCAGGCTTCACCCCCAACACGACCGACGCCGAGGGCCGCCGCTACCGCTTCGGCAACCAGCCGCGCATCGTGCACTGGAACCTGCTGCAGCTCGGCAACGCGCTCACGCCGCTCGTCGACGATCTCTCCCCGCTCGAGGCCGTGCTCGAGAAGCACGCGAGGGAGCTGCCCCAGCGCTACCTCGGCATGATGCTGGAGAAGCTCGGCCTCGACGGCGAACCGACGGACGACGACCGCCTGCTGGTGGCCGGGCTGTTCGACCTCTTCGAGGCCGCGGAGATCGACATGACGATCTTCTTCCGGCGCCTCGCCGAGCTCGAGCGGCGCGACGCAGGCAACGCCGACGAGGCGCGCTTCGAGAAGCTCCGCTCGGCCTTCTACGACCCGAGCGCCGCGTCGACGAAGCTCGTGCGCGAGCTCGGCGCCTGGACGCTCGCCTACCTCGAGCGCGCCTCGTCGAAGAGCGACGCCGAACGCCGCGCACGCATGAACCGCACGAACCCGCTCTACGTGCCGCGCAACTACCTGTTGCACGAGGTCATCGAAGAGACCGCCGCCGGCGATCGCGAGGCCCTGCCCCAGCTCTTGGACGTGCTGCGCCGGCCCTACGAGGAGCAGCCGGGCCGGGAGCGCTACGCCGAGAAGCGCCCGGAGTGGGCGCGCGAGAAGCCAGGCTGCTCGATGCTCTCCTGCAGCTCCTGAGGGCGTGCGCGTGCGGCAGCGCGGGCGAGCGCAGCGGCCGACAAAAACGAGAGCGGGCGCCCCGAGAGGCGCCCGCTTCGATCCGCGCGTGTTGCGCGGGCTGAGCCGAAGGCTCAGCGGATCGTGACCACCAGGCGGTAGTCGAACTGCCCCGCGGCGGTCGTGCCCGTAGGCGCGAAGGACTCCACGCGGAGGTAGTAAGTGCCCCCGGCGAGGTTGCGCGCGAAGCCGTCGAGCGCAGCGGGCACGGTGCCCGTACCGTCGATGAGCGAGCAAGCGCCTCGGCCATCGTCGTCGTCGTTGCCGAGGTCGACACCCGCGGCGTTGAACATGCGCAAGCGGCTGTCGATGCCGCCGGACTCGCAGGTCTCCGCGGTCGAGCCTTCGATGACCTCGGCGCGCAGGCTGCGGCCGGCGGGCACCGTGATGACGAAGGTGTCGAGGTCGGAGTTCACCTGGTGACCGCCGAAGACGTAGACGTCGCTGCCCACGAACCTGTCGGCCGTCGCGAGCGTCTCGTTGGTCTCGCTCTCGGAGCCCGTGTCGGCCTGCACCTTCACCTGCAGGCGGTAGGCGGCGATGGCGGCGTTGTTGCCGGTCTCCTCGACGCGCACGTAGTAGGTGCCGGCCACGAGCCTCGCCACGATGGCCGAGCAGCTCGCGATGCCCGAGGTGGTGTCGGTGTAGAGCTGGGTCTGCGCCGCATCGAAGAGCCGGAGCGTCGTCGTCATGCCGCCCGTGCAGTCGGCGCCCGAGCCGTCGAAGGTCTCGAAGCGCACCACGCTGTCGGCAGCGAGCACCAGCCTGTAGGTGTCGAGATCGGCGACCGGGCTGATGGCGCCGCTCACCGTCTCCGACCCGCTGCCGAGCGCGATCGCCACCGCGTCGGCCTCGGCGAAGCTGCCGTTCGCTTCGATCTCGGCGATGGCCGACTCGGTGCGGCAGGCCGAGTCGCAGGCGTCGCCGCTCGCGCGGTTGCCGTCGTCGCAGGTCTCGCCGCCGAGGATCGAGCTGTCTCCGCAGTTCGCGATGCAGGTGCCCACCGCCGAGACGCCGAGCGCCGTGCCGCAGGTCCAGCCGGTCTCCACGGTGCAGCTCGCGCTGCAGCCGTCGCCGTCGACGAGGTTGGCGTCTTCGCAGCCCTCGCCCGTCGCGAGCACGCCGTCGCCGCAGACCGGAAGGATCGTGCAGTCGGCCGAGCAGCCCGCGCCGCCGTCGCACTGCTCGAAGCCCTCGGTGAGGCCGTTGCCGCACACCGTGAGCATGCGGACCTGCATCGTGTAGTTGAAGGTCGCCGTCGCGCTGAAGGCGTTGGCACGCACGTGGTAGGTGCCCGCAGGCAGCTGGCGCACGTAGGTGTCGACGCTCGGGTCGATGCGCGAGCAGTTGGCGACGCCGCCCTGGTCCTTCGCCGGGCCCAGCTGCGTGGTGCAGTCGCTCTGGAAGGCCTGGATGACCGTGTCGATGCTCGCGCAGGTGGTCGGGCCGTTCGCGTCGAAGGTCTCGATGCGCACGTCGGCACGGCTCGGCAGCGTGAAGCTGTACCAATCGATATCCCCCGCCGGTGTGATCGCGCCGCCCACGAGCACGCCGTTGGTCGTCGCGGGCACGGCGAAGGGCCCGCTCGCGGTCGCGCAGGTGTTGTTGGGCTCGGTCTCGGGCTGGGACTCGATCGTGCAACTCGCCGAGCAGCCATCGCCGTTCACGAGGTTGCCGTCGTCGCAGGCCTCGAAGGGGCTCGTGGTGGTGCCGTCGCCGCACTGGGATACGACGGTGACCTGCAGCCCGTAGGTCGCGACGATCGCGTTGTTGCCGAACTCTTCGACGCGCACGTGGTAGGTGCCTGCAGGCAGGTTGCGCGCGAAGGCATCGGTGCTGGGGTTGATGAGCGAGCAGGCGTCAGCGCCGTCGTCGTCGTCGCTGCCGAGCACCGTGGTGCAGTCGGTGCCGCGGAGCTGGATGAGCGTGTCGTTGCTGCCGGTGGCGGCGGTGCACGTGCCGGGGGAGCCGATGAAGCTCTCGATGCGCACGCTGCTCGGCGCCGTGAGCGTGAACGAGTAGAAGTCGTTGTCGGCGACGGGGCTGAGCGCGCCGCGCACGGTGCCGGTGAGCGGCGAGCCCGAGAGCGGGATCGCGTTCACCTGCCCGCATGCGTTGTTCGGCTCGACCTCGCAGCCAGCTTCGATCTGGCAGGCGTCCGAGCAGCAGTCTCCGTTCGCCTGGTTGCCGTCGTCGCAGGTCTCGGCGCCCTGGCGCACGCCGTCGCCGCAGGCCGGCGCCTGGCACACGCTCCCGGTGCAGACGCCGCTCTGGCAGTCGCCCGCCGTGCCGCAGGCCGAGCCGGCCGCGCAGGCCGGGCAAGCGCCGCCGCCGCAGTCGATGCCCGTCTCGGTGCCGTTCGACACGCCGTCGGTGCACGACGGCACCGCGCAGCTGCCGTTGTCGCAGACGCCGCTCTGGCAGTCGCCAGCCACGCTGCAGCCGCCGCCGTTCGCGCAGGCCGGGCAGGCGCCACCGCCGCAGTCGGTGCCGGTCTCGGTGCCGTTGGAGACACCGTCGGTGCAGGACGGCACCGCACAGCTTCCGTTGTCGCAGACGCCGCTCTCGCAGTCACCGGCGACCGAGCAGGTCTCGCCGTCGGCGCAGGCCGCGCAGGTCGGGCCGCCGCAGTCGATGTCGGTCTCCATCGCGTTGGTCACGCCGTCGGTGCAGGTCGGCAGACACACCGAGCCGGAGCAGGAGCCGCCGACGCAGTCGTCGTCGACGCTGCAGCCGAGGCCCGGGCCGCAGGGCGAGCAGGCCGAGCCGCCGCAGTCCACGTCGGTCTCGTCGCCGTTCTCGACGACGTCGTCGCAGGCGGGGATCTGGCAGACGTTGCCGGTGCAGACGCCGCTCTGGCAGTCGCCAGCGGCCATGCAGGCGTCGCCGTCCACACACTTCGCGCAGGTGGGCCCACCGCAGTCGACGTCGGTCTCGCTGCCATTGAGCACGTTGTCGTTGCACTCGGCCGGCACGCAGACGTTGAGCGTGCACACACCCGAGGCGCAGTCGCCGCCATCGACGCACTCGACACAGGAGCCCGCGCCGTCACAGACCACGCCGCCGCCCGAGCTGCAGGCCGAGCCTGCGGAGCTCGGCGCGTTCGAGGGCTCGAGCGTGCCGGCGCCGTCGTCCTCGCAGGTGTCGGTCGTGCAATCGTTGCCGTCGTCGAGGATGTCGGTCGCGTCGTTCTCGAGCGAGATCGCGCCCGCGCCGTCGCAGATGGAGCGCTGACAGTCGCCGGTCACCTGCGAGCCGACGACGGTGCCCTGTGGCGCGTCTTCGAAGCCGCAGACGCCGCCTTCGCAGGTCCGCGTGCGGCACTCGGTGTCCGTTCCCGGACACTCGGAGGGATCGCTGCAGCCTCCTCCCTGCCCACCTTCACCGCCCGAGCCTCCCTGCGCGCCCGCACCACCATCGCCGCCGGAGGCGCCTTGGCCTTGGCCACCTCCGCCTTGCGCCCCTTCGCCGCCGGCGCCGCCGGAGCCGGTGATCAGGTCCTGGTCCGGGCTGACCAGCAGGGAGCAGCCCGATGTGTGGGCCAGCGTGGCGACGAGCAGGAGGCTCGCGAGCGCCGAGAGACGGGACGCATGGGGATGGATCACGGGGACCTCGATGGGTTCGAAGCGACCTCCTTTCATACCACGACTCGACCGCCTCCCGTGGACGGCGAGCGGGGCACCGCGACCGGCGTGGACACCACGGCGGATCGGGCTCGATGATTGCCGGGTGCCGACCCTCGACCTGCTCGACGCGCTCTCGCGCGACGCCCACGATCCGGAACGAACGGAGGCGCTGCGCCTCGCGGTCGCCGCGCACGTCGCCGCCCTGCGCGCCACGGTCGGCAAGGGCGACCGTGGCCTCGTCGCGCGGGCCGAAGAAGCCGCGCGACGCGACCCCGCGAGCGCCTTCCGCTTCGACGCCGACGGCCGAGCCACGCTCCACGTCGACGAGCTCGCGCTCTGGGCCGGGCGCTTCGAGACACCGTCGATCGCCGAGCTCCGCCTGCGCGCGGAGGGCCTCGCCTCGCAGCGCAGCGCCGCGCCACGCTCGCGCCTCTCGGTGCTGCTCGGCGGAAGCCCCGCCACCGACATCGGCGCGCTGCAGGCGACGAGCCCGAAGGCGACGCTCTTCCAGGCGGCCTCGCAGTTCAACTGCCTCGAGGCTCCCGAGCCCACGGTCGTGCCCGTCGAGGAGTACTTCCTCGATCCGACCCAGGGGCCGCGCGCCTCGATCTCGGCCTACGCGGCGACCATGCTGCGCCATTACGCGGCGCCAGCGGAGGGCGGCGGACGCTTCGTGCAGACCGCAGGAGGCGCGCAGATCGATCTGCTCTCCAGCGCGCTCGGCCGGCGCGCCTCGGTCGATGGCTACTTCACGGGAAGGGGACACGGTGATCCGGAGGCGCTCGTCGACGCCCTCGAGGCGGGCTTCGAGGCGCTGCGCATCGGACTGCACGACGACGCCGAGGTGAGGCTCGGGCACGCCTGGGACGGAGAGGTCGCCGAGCCCTACCCGCGCATCGCCCAGGCCTTCACGTCGACGGTCGCCGCCGGAGGCTACGGCGGCGACGTCTACCTCGGCGCGGCCTTCACGCGCGCCTGCCGCGTGCTGCAGCGCGCAGCGCAGCTCGGCACCTTGCTCGGCGCCGTCGCGACCGGGAAGCGACGCGTCGTGCTCACGCTGATCGGCGGCGGCGTATTCGGCAACCCCGCCGAGCTCATCTGGCGCGCGATCGTCGAGGCCTTCGACGAGGTGGCGGAGATCGCGCCCGAGGGGCTCGAGGTCTACGTGAACGGCTACAACCTGGCGCGACAGATCGACGTCGAGCGCGTGGTGCTCCCCGACGTGCGAGAGCGCGACGGCACGGTGAGCCGCTTCGACGCCGCAGGGCTCGTCGAGGTGCTGCGCTGAGACCGGCGCGGCGACTCCGTGCTGCGTCGCGCAGCGTCGCGCGTTTGCCCTACACTCGAGCGCATGCGGCCGAAGACCAGCGCAGCGCTCTCGATCGCCCTGGTGTGGGGTTGGGCCACCGCAGCCCTCGCCCAGGCGCCAGACGAGCCCTGGATCGATCCTCCCGCCCAGCCCTCGACGCCCGCGCCGAGCCCGGTCGTCTCGGCTCCCGCCGCGCCGGCGCCTCCGCCCGTCGCAGCTCCGCCGCTCGCAGCACCACCCGCCGGGCCGCTCGGCCCGACGCGCGCCAGCGCCGAAGCGCTCGTGCCGCCCGCGTGGACGCGCGACAAGAACGGCAAGCCGAAGCGCCGCATCCGGGCCGAGGAGGGCATCGCGACGCCGCCCGGCTACCGCGACGGCACCCGCGCCACGCCGGCCCTCCTCGTGCCCGGCGTCATCCTCTTGCCGGTCGCCTACGGCGCCACGCTGTTCACCTCGCTCACCTGCGGCACACTCGACCTGGTCGACAGTCGCCGCGCAGGTGATTGCGGCAGCACCGATTGGGCCTGGGGCGCGCTGCCGCTCGCAGGCCCGGTGCTCATCGCCATCGATCGCGACGTCGACCCGGGCTGGCGTACGGGCTACGCGCTCTACGCCATCGCCCAGCACGCGGGGCTCGCGCTCGTGATCACCGGCGCGGCCGTGCGCCAGAAGGTCTGGAACCTCGAGCCGCAGTACCGCCAGGCAGAGGTAGGCGCCGAGCTCGGCGTGGGCCCGGGCTCCTTCGATCTCACGGTGACCTTCTGAGCGTGGGAGCCCTCCGCGGGCGCCTGCTCCGATGCGCTGGCCTTCGACCGCCCGTTCGAGCACGATCGACCTCGCCATGATCCTACGCTCCGCCCTGCTCGCCTTCGCCGTCCTCTCCTTCGCCTGCGGCGACGACGCCTCGGGTGCGGGGGGCGGAGGCGCGGGAGGCGCCACGAGCTCGAGCGTCACGAGCACGAGCTCGGTCGGCGGCGCAGGCGGCGAGGGCGGCACCGGCGGCGCGGGCGGCGGAAGCGGCGTGGGTGGCGCTGGCGGCGTGGGCGGCGGCGGAAGCGGCGTGGGCGGCGCTGGCGGCGAGGGTGGCGCGGCCTTCGACTACTACGGCGCGCTCTCCGGACGCTGCGGCGTGATCGACGAGAGCGAGCTGCTCGACGAGGTGCCGCAGCTCATCCACAACGAGCTCGACTTCAGCGGCGAGCCCAGCTTCGAGGTGTCGATGCTGAGCCCGGGCGGCCAGGCCATCCACGCGGCCGGCAACCTCAACCAAGGGTCGCTGCTCTCGGAGATCTTCGCCTTCGAGGTGCTGCACCGCTGCGAGGGGGCCGCGCTGCTCGAGACCGAGAACACCATCGACTACGACGTCGACGGCAAGAAGACGGATCTGCTCGTCGAGATCCAAGGGCAGCGCGTCGGCGTCAGCGTCGTGCGCGCGATGAGCTTCCCGGAGGGCGCGCCGTATCCGGTGAGCCAAGCGACGACGATCCTCGAGGGCAAGCTCGCCGACATCCTCGTGAGCTCGGCCAACGTGAGCGCCAACCACGCCTGGCCGAAGCAGATCCTCGCCGTGGTCGCGCAGACCGACATGCACGCGGCTGCCATCGCAGAGGCCTGGGGCATGCTCGATGCGTCGCTGCGTGCCGACACGATCGTCGCCGTCACCGTGACGGAGGGCAGCGACGGCTTCGTCTACTACAACCAGTGAGGCGCGGTCGCCGCCGCCTCAGCGCTTGAGCGGGGGAGCGAGCTTCAGCGAGAGCCAGCGCGAGAGGTTCGGGAACCACAGCGAGCTCGCGTAGGCCCGCGGGTACACGATGCGCGCGCGCCCGAGCTCCACGCCGCGCACGACGAGCTCCGCGAGCTCGGCCGAGGTGCCCCAAGGGGCGAGCTGGGCCGCGAGCGTGGCCTCGTAGCGCTCGATCGCCGTGTCGCCCATGTCGGTGTGCACCGGGCCCGGGTACACCGTGAGCACGTTGACGCCCGTGCCCGCGAGCTCGCCGCGCAGCGCCTCCGAGGCGTTGGCGAGCGCGCCCTTCGAGGCATTGTAATAGAGCATCGCAGGCACGGGCGAGAGCGCCGCCATCGAGGCGACGTTCACGATGCTGCCGCGGCCGCGCTCGAGCATGCCCGGAAGCGCGCGCCGGATGAGCCGCAGCGGCGTCGCGACGTTGAGCTCGAGCAGGGCCTCGCCCTCGTCCGGGTCGGTCTCGTGCGCGGCGGCGACGATCTGCACGCCGGCGTTGTTCACCAGCACGTCGACCGGCCCCGTCGTGCGCTCGGCCTCGTCGAGCGCCACCTCGGCGAGCTTGGGCTTCGACAGGTCCGCGCCGATCACCGAGACGCGCGCGCCGAGCTCCTTCGCGAGCGCCTCGAGGCGCTCCTTGCGACGCGCGACCAGCGTGAGCACCGCGCCCCGCCTGTGCCACTCGCGCGCGAAGGCCTCACCGATGCCGCTCGACGCTCCGGTCACGAACACGTGCATACGGCGCGCGTAGCAGAGCTGGGCGCGGAGCGACAGCTCGACGCCCGAGAGCGGCGCCGCGATGGCAGCAGCAGGCTTGGCGCGCGCGCGCGCACGTTGCACCGTGCCGCGCATGTCGACCGAGCACCTCGACGTGGTCGTGATCGGCGCCGGGCTCTCCGGCGTCGCGGCGGGCTACCACCTCCAGAAACACTGCCCCCAGAAGCGCTACGCGATCCTCGAGGCGCGCGACCGCATGGGTGGCACCTGGGATCTCTTCCGCTACCCGGGCATCCGCTCCGACTCCGACATGGCGACGCTGGGCTTCTCGTTCCGGCCCTGGCCGAACCCGGGCAGGCTGGGCGAAGGCCCCGCGATCCGCGACTACATCGAGGAGACGGCGCGCGCCTACGACATCGACGAGAAGATCCGCTATGGCAAGCGCGTCGAGCGCGCCGCGTGGTCGAGCGAGGCGCAGCGCTGGACGATCTCGGTGCGCGACACGGCGACGGGGGAGCTCGGCGAGATCACCGCGAGCTTCGTCTTCGCCTGCACCGGCTACTACGACTACGACCACGGCTACACGCCGGACTTTCCGGGCCGCGACCAGTATCGCGGCAGCTTCATCCACCCGCAGCGTTGGCCCGAAGACCTCGCCTACGACGGCAAACGCATCGTCGTCATCGGCTCGGGCGCCACGGCCGTCACGCTCGTGCCCGCGCTCGTCGATCGCGCCGCGCACGTCACGATGCTCCAGCGCTCGCCGAGCTACATCCTGAGCCGCCCGGCGAACGACGCCGCCACCGAGTGGCTGCGCGCGCACCTGCCCGAGCAGGCCGCGCACACCGCCACGCGCTGGAAGAACGTGCTGCTCTTCGGCGGCTTCTACGCCTACTGCAAGAGCCGCCCAGAGAGCGCGAAGAAGCTGCTCGTCGGCGAGGTGAAGAAGGCCCTCGACGGCGCGGTCGACGTGGAGAAGCACTTCACGCCGAGCTACTCGCCTTGGGATCAGCGCCTCTGCCTCGTGCCCGACGGCGACCTCTTCGAGGCGCTGCGCGGCGGGCGCGCCTCGATCGTGACCGACCGCATCGAGCGCTTCACCGAGCGCGGCATCCTCCTCCAGAGCGGCGCAGAGCTCGAGGCCGACATCGTGGTCTCCGCGACGGGCCTCGTCATCAAGTTCCTCGGCGGCATCGAGGTCGTCGTCGACGGTCGCGCGGTGCGCCCCGTCGATACGATGACCTACAAGGGTGTGATGGGCAGCGACATCCCGAACCTCGGGCTCGCCGTCGGCTATACGAACGCCTCGTGGACGCTCAAGTGCGAGCTCAGCGCGGCCTGGTTCTGCCGCGTGATGAACCACATGGAGCAGCGGGGCTACACCGAATGTCGCCCCCACAACGACGATCCTCGCGTCGAGCCCCAGCCGCTGCTCGACTTCTCCTCCGGCTACGTGCAGCGCGCGATGGACCGCATCCCCAAGCAGGGCTCGCGCAGGCCGTGGAAGCTCTACCAGAGCTACCCGCTCGATCTGCTCATGTTGCGCCACAGCCCCATCGAAGACGGCGTGCTCCGCTTCGCGCGGCGCACGGGTTAGTGCCACCGCACCACGAACGTCGGCACCGAGCGCGCGCTCGAGCCTTCGTCGGCCAGTCTCTGGCGCGTGAGACCCTCGCTGCGGCTCGCCATTCTCCTCGCGCTCGCGTGCTGCGCTCCCTCGCGCGAGGACGCTCGCCCCGCGCGCTCCGCCGAAGACCAGGGGCGGGCGCGGGAACGCGCCCAGGGTGTCTGCCACCGAGTATGCGAACGTACGCGGTCGCTCTCGTCGCAGCTGGGTTGCGCGCCTCCGCCCGTCGGATGCGAGGAGCGCTGCATGCTGCGCTTCTCGGACTCGATGGTCCGATGCATGGACCACATCGAGGAGGGTTCACGATGCCTCGACGCGGTCCCCGCGAGCGCCTTCGTGTGCGGCAGCGACGACGGGATCGAGCAGAGGTCGACCGACTGCGCAACGGAAGCGAAGGCCCTCACGGCTTGCCTCGCCGGTCCAGTCCGGCCCCGAAAACCAGGCTACGTCGGCCCCACACCACCACGCCCCGATCGTTCGCGCCCGGACGTGCTCTTCTGCACTCCGCTCCCGGGCGCCGACGTGAACGACATCGGCTACTACCAGCACACGCAGGCCAGACCGGCTGGCTGGGAGATCGAGTCCATCCGAGACGAGCGCGGGGTCAAGCTCTACTGCTTCCGCCAGATCCCGGAGAACCCTCCGCCCTGAGTCACGCGCCGGAGCAGGTCGACGATCCTCAGCCGCCTGGGCTCTTCGAATGCCCGCGTTTTGCGAGCTCGATGCGCGCGATGAGGCCCTTGTGCACCTCGTCGGGGCCGTCGGCGAGGCGCAGGCAGCGCGCCTGCGCGTAGAAGCCCGACAGCGGCGTGTCGTCCGACACACCGGCGCCGCCGAAGATCTGGATGGCGTCGTCGACGACACGCTCGAGCGCCGCCGGGGCCGCCACCTTGATGGCCGAGATCTCCGTCATCGCGCCCAGGGCACCGAGCTCGTCGAGTTTGTAGGCGGCGTAGAGCGTGAGCAGCCTGGCCTGATCGATGGCGATGCGCGCCTCGGCCACGCGCTCGCGGTTGCCACCGAGGTTCATGATCGGCTTGCCGAAGGCGGTGCGCGACATGCCGCGATCGATCATGAGCTCGAGCGCCTTCTCTGCCGCGCCGATGCAGCGCATGCAATGGTGGATGCGCCCCGGGCCGAGCCTGCCCTGGGCGATCTCGAAGCCCATGCCGGGCCCCGCGACGAAAGCCGAGCGAGGGAGGCGCACGTTGGTGAAGCGCACCTCACCGTGACCGTGCGGCGCATCGTAATGGCCGAACACGGGCACCATGCGCAGGATCTCCACCCCGGGCGTGTCGAGCGGCACGAGCACCATCGAGTGCTGGTGATGGCGCCCCTTCGTCGCGTCGGGCGTGCGCGCCATGAAGATCGCCACCTTCGCGCGTGGATCGCCGATGCCGCTCGACCACCATTTCGTGCCGTCGAGCACGACCTCGTCGCCGTCGAGCACCGCCGTGGCCTGCATGTTGGTCGCGTCGGACGAGGCGACGCCGGGCTCGGTCATGCAGAACACCGAGCGGATCGCGCCGTCGAGCAGCGGACGCAGCCAGCTCGCCTTCTGCTCCTCCGAGCCATACCGGTGGAGCACCTCCATGTTGCCGGTGTCGGGCGCATTGCAATTGAAGACCTCCGGCGCGAGGAAGCTCCGGCCCATCTCTTCGGCGACGGGCGCGTATTCGAGCGTGGAGAGCCCGCCGCCGAGCTCCGCGTCGGGCAAGAAGAGGTTCCACAAGCCCTCGGCGCGAGCGCGAGCCTTGAGCTCCTCCACCAGGGGGTGGATCTTCCACCGCTGCCAGTCTCCGTCGGGGTTCATTCTGCGCACCTCGGCCCAGTAGGCCGCTTCGACCGGCTCGATGTGCTCGTCGATGAAGCGACGCACGCGCCCGGCGGTGTTCTGGCTCTTGGGGCTGGGGGCGAAATCCATGCGCGGATTCTCCCACGAAGCACGCTCGTCGCGAGCTCGCTCGTCGCGACCTATACTCGCGCGCCATGGCCGCCGAGTCCGCGAAGAGCAAGGTGACGATCGGGGTGGCGCAGCCGCTCGGCCGAGCGCCGGCGGACGGCACCTCGCTCACGAGCAGCGCGGCCGCTGCCTCAGGCACCGAGGGCGCACCCGCAGCGACGGCCCGGGCGGCGTCGGACCCGCGGCCCGCGAGGCTCCGCCTCGAGTCCGGGGAGCTCTGGCTCGAGGACGAG
>CALKVW010000247.1 GCA_938004785.1 uncultured Polyangiaceae bacterium | reverse complement strand
CGCTCGGGGCCCCGGCCCCAAGCGCTGTTTGGCATTTCTGGTCACGTCTTCAGCCCTCGAGCGCGACCCGGAGGCTCTCCTCCACGAGCCCGAGCAGCTCGTCGAGCTCGCCCAGGCCGATGTTGAGCGGAGGCGCGACGTAGACCACGTCGCCGAGCGGGCGCAGATAGACGCCGCGCTCGCGCGCCGCTTCGTGCACGCGCCATCCGGCCTGGCCGAGGTACCCCGGGCGTTCGCTCCAGGGGACCTTCTCGTCTTCGTCGCCCTCGCTCGGCTCCTCGGCCGCCTCCTGGGAGCGTGGGTCGACGAGATCGATCGCGCCCACCATGCCGATCGCGCGTGGTTTCGTCGTCGCCGCGTGCCGGCCCATGCGCTCGAAGCTCGCGCGGATGCGCGCAGAGCGCTCGGCGATGCCCTCGAGCACGCCTTCGTCGCGCATGACCGCGAGCACCTCGAGCGCGACGCGCGCGCCGAGCGGGTTGCCGCAGAAGGAGTGGCCGTGGAAGAAGGTCTTCTCGGGTGCGTCGTAGAAGGCCTGGTAGACGGCGTCGCTCGCGAGCGTGGCAGCCATCGGGAGGATGCCTCCCGAGAATCCCTTCGCGGTGCAGAGCAGATCGGGGCGCACGCCGGCCTGCTCGATCGCCCACATCGTGCCGGTGCGGCCGTAGCCGGTGAAGACCTCGTCGGCGATCAGCAAGAGCCCGTGCTCGTCGGCGAGCTTGCGCAGGTGCAGCAAGAAAGCCGGCGCGTGCAGGCGCATGCCCGTCGCCCCCTGGAGCAAGGGCTCGACCACGATGCCCGCGAGCTCGGCGGCGCGCTCGCGCACCAGCTGTTCGACGGCGAGGTAGCTCGGGCCGCCCTCGGCTTCGTCGAGCGGTGGCGGCTCGCAGAAGTAGGCCTCCATGAGCGCAGCCGCGTAGGCCCTGCGGAAGAGCGGCACGCCTCCGAGCGCGACCACGCCGAGCGTCTCGCCGTGGAAGGCGCCACCGAGCGCGACGAAGCGGCTGCGCCCGGGCTCGCCGCGGTGCGCGTGGTAGCCGAGCGCCATCTTCAGCGCGGCCTCGAGCGCCGTGGAGCCGTCGTCGCTGTAGAAGACGCGCTCGAGCCCCGCGGGCGCGACGTCGACGAGCGCCTTGGCGAGCTCTGCCGCGGGAGCGTGCGTCGTGCCGGCGAGCGAGACGTGGCACATCGAGCGAGCCTGCTCGACGAGCGCCTCGACGAGGCGGGGGTGGCCGTGGCCGAGCGCGGCGACCCACCACGAGGAGTTGGCGTCGAAGTAGCGTCTGCCGTCGACGTCGTGGAGAAACGGGCCCGAGGCGTGCGCGATGACGAAGGGGTCGACCTCTTCGACGTAGCGCTTCATCGGCGTGTAGGGGTGCCACACGTGGCGCTTGTCGAGCGCGACGATCGCTGCGCGATCGGGCGTCCGCGTGCCGGGGTGCCAAGAGTGCATCGGCGCGGTAGCATCGTCGGCCCGTGTCGAAGCGCAAGCGCTACCTCTTCGTCTGCACCAACCGTCGCCCCGAGGGCACGCCCAAGGGCTCCTGCGCGGGGCGCGGCTCCGAGGCCCTGCACCAGGCGCTGAAGGCCGAGATCGCCCTGCGTGGGCTGGCCGCGACCGAGCTGCGCGCCTGCACCTCGAGCTGCACCGACGTCTGCTGGGCCGGCCCGATCGTGCACGTCTCCCCCGACGGCGTCTTCTACGGCCGCGTCACCGAGGCCGACGTGCCCGAGCTCGTCGACGCGCTCGAGCGCGGCGAGGTGCTCGAGCGGCTGCGCCTCCCCCCAGCGGACTTCGACGCCGCCACCGCGCTGCCCGGCATCCCCGAGCGCTCGAGCACACCCGCCACCGGTTGAGCCGCGCAGTGCGCCTCCGTTTCGAAGAGCGCCACCTGGGCATCTTGCGCAGCGCGAGCGATCCACGCGACGAAGAGGCCGCCAGGCTGAGCCTCAGCCTGAGCTTCCCGCTCGGCCTCTCGCTGCTCGGCGGTCTCGAGGGGCGCGCCGCGGGAACCCTCTCGGCCGAGCGCCTCGGCGGTGAGGCCCGCGCCTCGGGCGAAGTGCGCCTCGCGCGCGATGGCCTGCGCTACTCGCTCAGGATCGACGCGGGGCCCGCTGGTCTGCTCCAGCTCGAGGCGCACAAGGGCGGCTTCGGCGTCGACTTCCTGTCCGCGATCTCGACGCTCGGCGGGCGGCTCGTCGACGCCTCGGGCGCGACCTGGGGCAGCGTCGTGCTGCGCTTCGACCCCCGCGACGATCTGCGCGCTGCCTATCGCAGCCTGCGTCTCGAGCCGTGAGCGCGCGCCCCGCGAAGCGAGCCGAGCGTCGCCGCGCCTCGCTCGCAGCGCGCGCCGTGCGTGGGCCGCTCGAGCGCGCCGACCTCGAGCGCCTGGTCTTGCGCCTCGCGCTCCTCGGCGCCTTCGGCCCGGGCTCGCTCTCGGCCCGGCTGGCCTCCGCGCGCGCCCCCTCGGCCTGGCTCCACACCGAGCTCGGCGCCGCGTTCGGCGACGCACTCGCCGTCCCGGCGCGCTGGCTCGGGCTCGCGGCGCCGCCCGAGGCGCTCGAACTCGTCGACCCTGGCGCGCTCGCCGAGCTCGTCGCGAGCCTCGATGCGCTCGAGCTCGGCGCGAGCTCGTGCCTCGTCGACGTGCTCGGAGCGCTGCGCGCGGAGCTCTTCGAGGGCGTAGACACGCGAGAGCGCGCGTGGACCTCGGCCGATGCGCGCAGGCGCCGAGCTGCCCACTACACACCCTACGCGCTCGCGCTCGCGTCCGCCGAGCGCACGCTCGCGCCGCTCTTCGCGCGCGCTTCGGGGCCCGAGGCGATCGAAGCGCTGCGCATCGTCGATCCGACGATGGGCGCGGGTGTGTTCTTGCTCGCCTCGCTCGAGCTCCTCGCGCGCGCCTCGCTCCGCCTCGGGCGCGCGGCCGAGCCCTCGCGGCTCGCGCGCTCGGTGTACGGCGTCGACGCCGATCCGGTCGCGGTGGAGCTCGCGCGTGTGCTCGTGGCGCGCGCCATGGGCGGAGCCGACGCCGCGCTCGGCGAGCGCATCGAAGCGCAGCTCGTGCTCGGCGACGCCGCCGTGGGTCCGCTCTTCGACGCGACGAGCGAGGCCGCGCTCCGACGTACGGGCTCTGCGCCTGTGCTCGACTGGAGGCGCAGCTTCGCCGAGGTCGCCGCGCAGGGCGGCTTCGACGCCGTCGTCGGCAACCCTCCGTGGATCGCCTACGCGGGGCGCGCCGCGCAGCCGCTCGCGCCCGAGCTGCGCGCCTACCACCAGGCCGAGCACCTGGCCTTCGCCGGCTACCGCAGCCTGCACGGCGTGATGGTCGAGCGCAGCGCGAGGATCCTGCGCGCCGGCGGGCGTCTCGGGCTCGTCGTGCCCACCTCGATGGCCGATCTCGCGGGCTACGCGCCTGCGCGCGCCGCGCACGACGCCTGGGCCGAAACCGACGCCGAGCTGGTCGATATCGGCGCGAGCGCCTTCGCCGAGGTCTTCCAGCCGGCGATGCTGCTCTCGTCGACCCGTCGCGCCGAAGTGCGCGCGGCACCGAGCGTCGAGTGGGCGCTCGAGCGCGCCGATCTCGATCCCGTCCTGCGCGCCTGGCTCGCCGAGCTCGCGCGCGCGCCCACACTGCCCGGCGAGAGCTTCGGTGAACGAGGCCTGCAGACCACCGGCGCAGATCGCGCGCACTTCTCGCCGGCGCCCGGCCTGCCCGGACAGGTGCCGATCCGCGCGGGCGGCGACATCGCGCCCTTCCACACGAAGCCCGCGTCGCGCTGGGTCGACGCGCAGGCCCTCGGCGCGCGCCTGCGCAGCCCGGAGCTCTGGCGAGGCGTGGGGGTGCTCATCCGGCAGACGGCGCGCTTCCCCATCGCCGCGCCCGCCGACGGCGTGCCGTTCCGCAACTCGCTGCTCGCGGGCTTCGCCACCTCGGCGCTCACCGCGCCCGGGCTGCTCGCCTTGCTCAACAGCGCGCCGGTGCGCTTTCTGCACTTCCACCGCTTCCGCGACGCGCGCCAGGGCATGCCCCAGCTCAAGATCGCCCAGCTGAGGCGCACCCCCGCGCTCGGCCTCGACACGGGGCTGCGCGCCGAGCTCGAGGCGCTGGGCGAGCGCCTCGCCGCGCTGAACCAAGGCATCGACGCCGAGGCGCAGGCGCGTCTCGATCGAGCCGTCGCGGCGGCTTGGAGGCTGCCGCCCGAGATCCTCGCGCGCGTCGAGGCGTGGTCGGCCTCGACGATCCGCACGCGCTGAGCATCCCGGCCGAGGCGCGACGCGCAGGCCGTCTCGGGCTGCCGTCGGCCCCCACGTGTGCCTTCGAGGCCCGGAGGGTCGAGGCGTGCCCCTCTGCGACCGCGGCTGACGAGGACAATTGTTGTTCAGGGCGAGTGATTTCGTGGACATCTGGACAAAAGACGAAAAAGAGCATCGAATGTCCTGGACATCGCATGGACGAAGACTAGATCACTGGTCCAACAACGCGGGGGCGGACCTCGCTTCGACGAACCCGACAGGGAGGACGACATGACGCGAACGATCTTGAGCTTGGTGGCCTGCGGAACCCTTCTCGTGGCCTGCGGCGACGACACGACCGGCACCGGCGGTGGCGGCGAGGGCGGCGACGGAACGGGTGGCAGCGGACAGACGACCACGACCAGCACCTCGAGCATGGGCACCGGTGGCGAAGGCGGCGGAACCACCGCCGAGAACGCGCAGATCCGCGTTGCTCACCTCTCGCCCGACGCGCCCGCGGTCGACGTCTGCGTCTTCACCGCGAGCGACATGCTCGTCGCTGGCCCGGTGCTCAAGGGCGCTGGCGACACCGACGGCCTCGCGTACCCCGACGCGACCGGCTACGTGCCGCTGCCCGCTGGCTCCTACAAGTTCCGCATCGTGGCGCCCAACGCCGCGAACTGCGACACCGCGCTCGCCGGCCTGCCGGACGTCGGGCCGCTCGCGCTCGCCGCCGGTGAGTCCTACACGGCTGCCGCAGTCGGCAGCCTCACGCCGCCCGAGGGCGCGCAGGCCTTCGAGGTCATCGCGCTCGCCGACAACCTCGGAGCGCCCGCCTCCGGCAAGGCGCACCTGCGCTTCATCCACGCCTCCTCGAACGTGCCGAACGTCGACGTCGGCGTCGCTGGCGCGACCTTCACGCCTGTCTGGTCGAACATCGCCTACAAGAGCGCCGGCGACTACACGCCGGTCGACGCGCCCTTCACCGCGGACGTCGGCGCGGCCATCGCGGGCACCGGCACGCCGGCCATCGTCTTCACCGACATCAACATCCCGGCCGGGGCGATCGTCGACGTCTTCGCGATCGGCCTGCTCGGCGGCCCCGCGGGCCAGGAGCTCGGCGCGCTCGCCTGCGTGGTCGGCGGCGACTGCTTCGAGCTGACCCAGGCCGACTGAGCTACGGCTCTCCGACTTGCTCGCGCCGTCCTCCAAGGCGCGAGCGGTCGGCGCCCCACTGGTTCTCTCCTCCCGGAGGGGCTCCGACCAAACACCGAGAAGCGCGGGTACCCGAGCCCGCGCTTCTCAACTTTTATGCCCCCACTCGCCGTTGCGCAGCGCGCATTCGCGCGCGAGCAACGGCGAGTGGGGGCAACTACTCCATCTCCCCGAGCTTGCGGTAGATCGTGCGTGTGGAGATGCCGAGCAGCTGCGCGGCGACGCTCTTGTCGCCCTTGGCGTGGCGCAGGGTCTCGCGGATGAGGCGGCGCTCCACTTCGTCGAGCGGCGTGCCGACGCCGAAGGCGATCGAGCTCGGCTCGACGCTCTCCGAGGTGCGGATCGACTCGGGTAGATCGTCGACGCCGAGCTTCGGCCCGCGGCAGAGCACCACGGCGCGCTCGATCACGTTCTCGAGCTCGCGCACGTTGCCCGGCCAGGGGTAGTCGGCCATGCGCTCGAGCGCCTCGCGCGTGAGCTCGAGGCGAGGGCGCTGGTTCTTCTTGCAGTACACGCCGAGGAAGTGGTCGCTGAGTAGCGGGATGTCCTCGCGGCGCGTGCGCAACGGCGGCGCGGTGATCGAGATGACGTCGAGCCTGTAGAAGAGATCCTCGCGGAAGCGGCCGGCGGCGATCTCGGCGCGCAGATCCTTGTTGGTCGCGGCGACGATGCGCACGTCGGCGCGCACGGTGTCGCCGCCGATGGGCTCGTACTCGCCCTCTTGCAGCACGCGCAGGAGCTTCACCTGCACGCTGGGCGACAGCTCGCCGATCTCGTCGAGGAAGAGCGTGCCGCCGGCGGCCTTGGCGAAGCGGCCCTCTCGTTTGGTGTGCGCCCCGGTGAAGGCGCCCTTCTCGTGACCGAAGAGCTCGGCCTCGAGGATCGTCTCCGGGATGGCGGAGCAGTTCACTGCCACGAAGGGCGCGTGCGCGCGTGCGCTCTTCTGGTGGATGTAGCGCGCGAGCAGCTCCTTGCCGGTGCCGCTCTCGCCGAGCACGAGCACGGTGGCGCTCGAGGGCGCGGCCTGTGTGGCGATCTCGAGCACGCGCCGGAGCGCGGGGCTCGAGCCGACGATCTCGCGGCCGGTGAGCACGTCGAGCTCGTGCTTGAGGGCCTTGTTCTCGGCGACGAGGGTGCGCCGCTCGGCGGCCTTGCGCACCGTCTTCACGATCGTCATGCGCTTGAGCGGCTTCTCGACGAAGTCGTAGGCGCCCTCGCGCATCGCCTGCACGGCCGTCTCCACGGTGCCGTAGGCCGTCATCATCACGACCTCGACGTCGGGGTTCACCTGCTTGATCGCGCGCAAGAGCTCGAGGCCGCTCACGGCGGGCATCATCAGATCGGTGAGCACGACCTCCACGCGGTGCGTGCGCAGGAGCTCGAGGGCGGCGCGCGCGCTGTCGGCCGTGAGCACGCGCATGCCGTCCTTCTGGAAGATCTTCTCGATGCTCGCGAGGTTCCCCGGCTCGTCGTCGACGACGAGCACCGTGGGCGCGTCGGGGGCTGGGGCGGCCGGGCCCGCCGAGGCGGCGGCGGACTCGCTCGGGGGTGCGCTGGGCTTCGAGGTCGCGTCGTCGCTCATCGCGGGCTCCCCTTCGCTCGCCTCGGCCCGGTCGCTCAGGCGCGGTAGGCGCGCGTGAGATCCTTGGTGATGTTCTTCTGGTGCGACTCGAGCGTGCCGCCGCCGATCTCGAGCAGCTTGGCGTCGCGCAGGAAGCGCTCGACCTTGAACTCGTCGCAGTAACCCCAGCCGCCGAGCACCTGCATCGCGTTGTCGGCGACCTCCTTGCCGACCGGCGCGGCGAAGAGCTTCGCGGCGTCGGTGCCGAGGCGGTTCTGCACGTCGTGGCTGGTGGTGCGCGCCACCGTGTAGACGAGCGCGCGCGCGGCCTCGGTCTTCGCGTAGCTCTCGCCGATGTAGCGCTGGATCTGGCCGTGCTCGGCGAGCGGCTTCTTGAAGCTCGTGCGCTCGGTGGCGTACCTCGTCATGATCTCCATGCAGCGATCGGCGATGCCGACGCTCATGGCGGCGAGCGTGAGCCGCTCGATCTCGAGGTTGCGCATCATGTTGACGACGCCGCCGCCGACCTCGCCGAGCACGTTCGCCGCCGGCACCCGCACGTTCTCGAGCACGATCTCTCCGAGCGAGCTCGCGCGCATGCCCATCTTGGGGAACTTGCTCGGCGTCGACACGCCGGGGAAGCTGCGTTCCACGACGAAGGAGGTGATCTTGCCGTCGACCTTGGCGTAGACGATGAACACCTCGGCCTCGGGCGCGTTCGTGATCATCGACTTGCGGCCGTCGATCACGAAGAAGTCGCCGTCGCGGCGCGCGACGGTCGACATGCCGAGCACGTCGGTGCCTGCGCCGGGCTCGGTCATGCCCATCGCGCCGACGTGCTCTCCGGTGAGCACCTTCGGCATGTAGCGCGCGCGCTGCTCGGCGTTCGCGTTGAAGTAGAGGTTGTTCACGAAGAGCATCGCGTGCGCGAGGTACGCGAGGCAAAAGCCCGGATCGACCTTCGAGAGCTCGTGGTGCACGATCACCGCGGCGGTCGTGTCGAGGCCGGCGCCGCCGTCTTCGGCGGGGATCGTCACGCCGTGCAGGCCGAGCTCGCCGAGCCGGCGCATGAGGCCGAGGTCGAGCTTGGCTTCGCGGTCGCGCGCGTCGGCGCCCGGCTCGAGCACTTCGCGGGCGAAGTCACGGACCATCTGCCGCAGCATGCGGTGCTCTTCGGTGGGGTTCTCGAGGTCGAAAGCGGGCTCGGACATGGCGGCTCGGGCGTAGCACGGCCCGCGCGGGGCCGTCAGCGCGTGTCTCGGGGAGGCGAAGGCTCGGCCGGGGCGGTGTCGAGGCAACAGCGCAGCCCGGTCGTGTAGTCCAGGTAGGGCTCCGGATGCGCGTCGACGAGCGCGTCGCAGCCGGAGCTCGTGCCTCGCGCGAAGAAGCCTCCGGCGAAGGCGCCTCCCTTGTGGTCGACCCACTCGTCGAGGTTGCCGACCATGTCGAAGACGGCGTCGTCGCCCCAGCGGCTCAGGCAACGCGCCGAGGCGCCCGTGAGGCGCAGCAGCGGCTCGCCGTCGACCTCGACGCGCACGAGCCGAGGGTCGAGGTGACCGACCGAGGCGTGACCGTGGAGGATGGCGGCCGGGTGGTGGGGCCGGTTCACGTTGCAGGCGCCGTCTTCGTAGGCGTCGCCGTAGGGGAAGCGCGTGCGTTGGTCGCCTCTGCAGGCCGTGCGCCACTCCTCGTGCGTGCACAGGCGCTTGCCGGCTGCGGCGCAGGCCTCGCGCGCGACGAGGCCGCTCACGAAGCCGCTCGGGCGCAGGCCTCGTCGGCTCAGCGCGAAGGGCGCGCTCGCCGCGCCGATCTGCGAGGGGTCGAGCGGCGGCAGTGGGAGCGCGCGCGCGTGCAGATCGCCGCCTCGCTCGCGTTTGGTGGCCCAGTCGGCGAGCACGCCGCCGAGCGCGTTGGGCGTCGGAGGGTAGTCGGCCGAGAGCAGGCGCCCGTCGCTCCGGTGGGCGAGGCTGCCCTCGAAGCGGTCGACGCAGTAGCGCCCCGCGATCGAGACCATCTCCGGTGGGCAGGGCGCGCGCCGCGCCGAGCGCGCGCTCGCGGGGCCGGCTGCGCCGCTCGGGGCGGCGTCGTGGTGTGGAGCGGCGGGCTCGGCCGACTCGGCAGGCTTGGCGAGGCCACGCACGCGCCACAGCTCGGCGCGCGCGCTCGCGC
>CALKVW010000246.1 GCA_938004785.1 uncultured Polyangiaceae bacterium | reverse complement strand
ACGGCCGCCGGCCCCACGTCGACGCGCGCGCCCTCCGCTCTCGGCCGGCCGGCCGGCCCCGCGCCCTTCGCCGCCGCTGCGCCAGCGGGCTCCGCTCCCTTCGGGCCGCTGGGCCTCGACACGCCACCTCCCTCCGGTGCCGCCTTGGCCGCCGGGTTCCAGCGAGCCGTCGCGTCGGTCGCGCCCAGCGCGCCACCGAGCGCTCCTTTGCCCGCCGAAGACTGGTACGTGGGCGTGGCGGGCGTGCCGCTCGGCCCCGTCCAGCTGAGCGTGGTGCGCGACAAAGCGAGCGCCGGTCAGGTCGACTCGGAGTCGCTGGTGTGGCGCGAGGGCTTCGACGAGTGGCAGCCGGTGAAGGCCTTTCCTGCGCTGCTCGCGGTGGTCGAGGAGGCCCGCTCGTCCCGCCCGAGCCGCCTGCCGCCTCCACCCGCGCCCGCGCCCGCGCCCAGCAGCGCCTTCGGCCCGGCGCCGGTCATCGGCACGCTCCCCGAGGCTGCGCCCAGCCTGCCCTTCGATCTCGGCCGCCCAGCCCCGGCGGCCCCAGCTGCGCCCTCGTCAGCGTCGACGCCCACCGCAGGGCCGTCGCTCGCAGGCCTCGCACCGCTCGGCGGCGTCCCCGCGCCGGAGCCCCCACCATCCCTCGGAGCGACTTCCCCGCTCGCCGCGCCCGCGACCTCGTCCCCGGCCGGGCTCTCCGCGCCAGAGGCCGTGGCCGCAGGGCTCTCCGCTTCGGCGATGAACGCCTCGGCTTCGTCCGGCGCGGTCCGCACGTCGACGACGAGCGTACCGCCGCCTCCGCCGGCTCGTCGCGCGTCGATGCACCCCGCCGCGCTCGCTTTCATCGCCATGGCGGCGGTCTTCGGTGGTGTCGCCGCGTGGGCCGTCTTCATCCGAGAGAAGCCCAACGCGACGCAGGGCGTCGCACAGGCGCCGCCCACGGGCACCCAGGCTGCCGTCGAGCCGGGCCTCCACGCTCCGCCGCCGCCTCCTCCGACGACGGGCTCCACGCAGCCCACCGACACGAACACGCCGGTCTCCGGCACCGCACCCACCACCGGGCAGGGTGGGCTCGCGGTCGGCACGGGCGGCGTGAAGGGGGCGGGTTCGAGCGGCACCGCGAAGACCGCGGAGCCGGGCGCGACGGCCGCGCCTATCGACACCTCGGGCTTCTCGTCTCTGGGGCCCAAGGGGCCGACGACCGGTCCAGGTGATGGCGCTGGCTCGGGCGCGCAGAGCCAGCTCTCCGAAGGCGAAATCAACGGTGTGGTCAGCCGCAACAAGCCGATCATCACGCGCCGTTGTTGGACGCCGGCCTACGACGCGCGCGCCTCGAACGCGCCGAAGAACGCCCGCGTGAGCGCTTCGGTCACGATCGGTCCGTCGGGCAGCGTGCAGAGCGTGAACGCGAGCGGTGCCTCCGACCACTACCCCAGCTTGGCGAGCTGCGTCGCGGGCAGCATCCGGGGCTGGACCTTCCCCCCGTCGAGCGGCTCGACGACGGTGAACATCCCCTTCGTCTTCAGCGGTCAGTGACGCTGCTCGACCAGCTGCGCGCATCGCGCGTGGCCACGCGCTCTCGGGGCGCGAGCTCCGCCATGAGCGGCTCACTTCGATGAGCGCTTGCTGAAGCGGCCGACTCGCTGGCGCGTGCGCTCGACGACGGACGCGGGAGCGGCGCCGGCGCCGGGGGGCGGGCGGCCCTTGCTGCTCCATTCATCCCGCGCCAGGCCCCGGTGAGCGCGCCCGCGCCTCACGCGCTCGGTCCGGCACGAGCTCGGCGGCGCGTACCCAGCTCCCGTGCGCCCTGGTCTCGAGCGCTCCCCACTCCGGCCGCCACGAGCCGCCCAGCGGGCTCGCAGGCCCCCCCGGGACTGGCCCCGGCACGCTCCCGGGCCCCGATCGGCGCCTCGGACTGCGATCTCTCCCCACTTCCTCCCACCACCTCGTTCAACCAGCGCAATTCGCTGAAATTTTGGCCGAGTCCGGCGCTTCGCGCTAGGCCCCGGGCGAGGCCATGCTGCGCAGAATTCCCCGAAGATCGCGGCCTCCGTTGACAGCGAGGGGGCCGATCCGTAGCGTGGCCGTCCTCAGTGGGAAGAAGTGGCAAGAAAGGCCACGGACCCCAGCCGAGACGGGAGCCCAGGACGCCGCTGGGCCCTCCGAGACCGCCGGGCGGGCGAACCGAGACCATGTTCCGCGGACACTTCGAGCACGCGATCGACGACAAGGGGCGGACCAGCCTTCCGGCTCGGTTCCGCGACGTGCTCGCGTCCTCCGGCGACGTGCGGCTGGTCGTGACGCCTGCGCTCGGCGACCCCTGTCTCGACGTCTACCCGCTCGCGGCCTGGGAAGCGCTCGAGGCGAAGCTCGCGCAGCTGAACGCCTTCGACCCGCAGGTCATCGAGTTCCGCCGCTTCTACGTCTCCGCCGCGGTCGAGTGCGAGCTCGACAAGCAGGGGCGCATCCTCGTGCCGAACGGCCTGCGCGATCACGCCGGCCTCTCGAAGAACGTCTTGTGGCTCGGTCACGGTCAGAAGGCCGAGCTGTGGTCACGAGAGCAATGGGAAGCGCTCTCGCGCAAGAAGAGCGCGGAAGAGCTCCGCGATCTGCGTGCCGCCATGGGGAAGCTCGGGCTCTGAGCCCGACGCCCAGTGCAAGTGGGGTGCTGCCGTGAACGTCGTCAACGTCGTGCCGATGCGATCCGCTCCTCCTCCCCCTCCGCCGTCTTCTCCCCACGTCTCGGTCCTGCTCGAGGAGGCCGTGCAGGCGCTCGAGCCGGTGCCGGGAGGGCTCTACGTCGACGCCACGCTCGGCGCTGGCGGGCACACCGAGGCCCTGCTCTCGGTCCCCGACACCCGCGTGATCGGGCTCGACCGTGATCCTCGCGCGCTGCGCATCGCAGGCGAGCGGCTCGCGCGCTTCGGCGAGCGCTTCGTCCCGGTGAAGGCGGCCTTCGGTGATCTCGAGGCCGCGCTCGCCGGGATCGGCGTGAGCCGCGTCGACGGTCTCTTGGCCGACATCGGCGTGAGCTCGATGCAGATCGACGATCCCGAGCGTGGCATGAGCTTCCGCGCCGAAGGACCGCTCGACATGCGCATGGACACGACGAGCGGCGAGACCGCGCTCGAGCTCATCGATCGCCTCGACGACGACGAGCTCGCCGACGTGCTCTTCAAGCTCGGCGAGGAGCGGCGCTCGCGCCGGATCGCTCGGTGCATCAAGCAAGCGCGCGACAGTGGCGAGCTCGAGACGACGCTCGATCTGCGGCGAGCGGTCGTGCGCGCCGTGGGCCCTGCGCGCGTCGGCGGTGTCGACCCTGCGACGCGCACCTTCCAGGCGCTGCGCATCGCGGTGAACGGCGAGCTCGATCAGCTCGGCGCGCTGCTCGACGCCGCCGGGCAGGTCGTGCGCACCGGCGGCATCGTGGCCATCATCTCCTTCCACTCGCTCGAAGACCGCATCGTGAAGCGCGCCTTCGTCGACCGTCCGATCTGGCAGCCGATCACGAAGAAGCCCGTCGTCGCGGGTGAACCGGAGGTCGCGCAGAACCCGCGCGCCCGCAGCGCCAAGCTACGCGCTGCGCGTCGTGTGGAGGAGCCGAGCTTCGACGTGGAGGACTCCGACGCATGAAGCAGCGTCCGTTCCTCGCGCTGTGGACGCTCGCGGTCGTGGCCACCGTGGTCGCGTTCGTGTTGCACCTCGGCCTGCGTGGGCGGACGGTGGACGTCGGCTACAAGCTCGGCAAGGAGCGCAAGGAGCAGGCGCGGCTGCGCGAGGTCAAGCGTGTGCTCTCGCTCGAGGCCGCGAGCTACCGCACGCCGGAGCGCGTGGAGATGGTGGCGCGCAGCCTGCTCGGCATGACGCCGCCCCCGCCCGAGCGCGTGATCGTGCTGCGCGACGCCGTGCCCCGCGCCGCCACGCAGGTGAGTGGGCCCGGCGCGCCGCCGGCACCGCCCGAGGAGGCCTCGCCGTGAAGAACCTGCCGCCCGAGCGTGCGCGCTGGATCAAGGTCCGCATGGGCATCCTCTGCGGGCTCATGGGGCTCGGCCTCGGCTTCGTCGTGTCGGGCGCCGACCGCATCCAGAACCGCGACGGCGAGGGCTGGCTCGCGATGGCCGAGCGCCAGCGTCAGCGCCGCCTGCACATCGAGCCGAAGCGCGGCACGATCTACGACCGCAACGGTACGCCGCTCGCCGAGAGCGTGGAGGTGCCGAGCATCTCGGTCGACGCCGTCGAGATGCTGCGCGGCATCGACGAGAAGTACGTCGACATGCGCATCGACGGCTACGCGGAGCGCATCGGCCAGGCGCTGAACATGCCGGTCGAGGAGGTGCGTGAGAAGCTCGCGCGGCGCCGGCGCTTCGCGTGGCTCAAGCGCCGCGTGTCCGAGGACGAGGTCGCGGCCGTGCGCGCGCTCTCCGATCGTTCGCAGCGACACCCCGTGCGCGGGCTCAACATCGAGGGCGAGGGGCGGCGCTTCTATCCGAACAAGGCGCTCGCGGGCACGCTCGTGGGCTTCGTCTCGCCGGACGGCGACGGGCGAGAGGGCATCGAGCTCGCGCTCAACGAGGAGCTCAAGGGCAAGCCCGCCGAGGTGCACGGCCTGCGCGATCGCTCCGGCAGGCTCATCTTCTCCGAGGGGCTCGTCAACGAGCAGGCGCTCGCGGGGCACAACGTCCACCTGACGATCGATCGCGCGATCCAGTACACCGCCGAGCGCGAGCTCGAGGCGGCGCTCAACACCTACGAAGCCGAGGGCGGCTCGGTCGTCGTCATGGATCCGCAGTCGGGCGAGATCCTCGCGATGGCGAGCGGCCCCGGCTACGACCCGAACGACTACCGCGCCGCCGATCCGAAGAACCGCCGCAACCGCGCCGTGGTCGACCGCTTCGAGCCCGGCTCGACGATGAAGATCTTCACCGTCGCGCTCGCGCTCGCCAACAAGACGCTGCAGCCGACCGAGCCCATCTACTGCGAGGACGGTCGCATGCCGATCGACAACGTCGTGATCCACGACACGCACGTGCACAAGTGGCTCACGCCCACGCAGGTGCTGCAGTTCTCGTCGAACATCGGCAGCGCGAAGATCGGCCTCGGGCTCGGGCAACAGCGGCTCTACGAGGGCTTGCGACGCTTCGGCTTCGGTGAGCCGCCCGGCCTGCCGCTGCCCGGTCAGTCGGCGGGTGTGCTCAGGCCGCGTGACAGGCCCTGGGTGCAGGTCGAGACGGCCTCGGCGAGCTTCGGTCAGGGCATCAGCGTCACCACGATGCAGCTCGCGATGGCGACGAGCGCGATCGCCAACCGTGGGCGCCTGCTCGAGCCCATCCTCGTCAAGCGCGTCACCGACTCGAGCGGTGTGCTGCTCGACGAGCCGAAGGCGCGCGTGCGCCGCGCGCCCGTCTCTCCCGCGGTCGCCAAGATCCTGAGCGAGATGCTCGTGAGCGTCACCGAAGGCGAGGGCACCGGCACCGAGGCCAACGTGCCGGGCTTCCGCGTCGCGGGCAAGACGGCCACCGCGCAGAAGATCGACCCCGAGACCGGGCGTTACACCGACACCCACTACGTGGCCTCCTTCGTGGGCTTCGTGCCCGCCGAGAAGCCGCGGCTCGTGATCGCGGTCACGATCGACGAGCCGATGGCCGGCAGCTACTACGGTGGCTCGGTCGCCGCGCCGGTCTTCCGTCGCGTGGCCGAGATGTCGCTGCGCTACCTCGGCGTCACGCCGACCGACGCCTCCGCGACGCCCAAGGCCGAGCTCGCGCGTGCGCTCGACCCCGCCGACAAGGCCTACGCGCTCGTCGGCGACGGCAAAGCGCCCGCGGAGGCCACGGAGGCGCCCAGGCGTCGGCAGAAGCCCAAGGCGGGCGAGGTCGAGGTCCCGGATCTCGCCGGGTACCCGGCGCGCGAGGCGATGAACAAGCTCGCCGCGCTCGGCCTCTTGCCGCGCATCGAGGGCTCGGGCCGCGTGCTGCGTCAGGACCCGCCCGCGGGCAGCGTCGTGCCGCGTGGCACGCCCCTCCAACTCCTGCTCGAGCCGCCCACGTGATGTCCTTCGAAGGCGCACCTCCGCGAAGCGTCTCCACGCCGCCGCCGGCGCTCCGGCTCGCCGACCTCGTGCGCGAGCTGCCCGGCGCCGTGCTCGTGGGCGGCGAGGGCGCAGGCTCAGCGATCGTGACCGGCGTGCACCACGACTCGCGCAAGGTCGAGCCGGGAGATCTGTTCGTCGCGCGCCCGGGTGGCCGCGTCGACGGCGCCGCCTTCGTGGCCGAGGCCGCGAGGCGCGGAGCAGTCGCCGTGCTCGCCGCGCCCGGCGCGCTCCGCGACTCGCCGCTGCCCGTCATCGAATACGCAGACGTGCCGCTCGGTCTCGCGCTCGCGTCGAGCGCCGTCTACGGTCACCCCACCTTTGGGCTCGACGTCGTCGGCATCACCGGCACCAACGGCAAGACGACGACCTCCCGCCTCGTGCGCGCCGCGCTCGCCGCCCACGGTCACTCGGTGGGGCTCATCGGCACGCTCGGCCACGAGCTCGGCGACGACCACTGGCCTGCCTCGCACACGAGCCCGGAGGCCGACGAGCTCATGCGCATCGCGCGCGCGATGCAGGCGAAGGGCGCGAGCCACCTCGTCATGGAGGTGAGCTCGATCGCGCTCGCGGCGCGCCGCATGGACGGCGTGCGCTTCCGCGTCGCGGCCTTCACCAACCTCACGCAGGACCACCTCGATTACCACGGCACGATGGAGGCCTACGCGGAGGCGAAGGCGCGCCTCTTCACCGAGCTCGGGCCCTCGGCGGTGGTGCTGCACACCGGCGACGCTTTCGGTCGCGCGCTGCGCCCGCGTATCGCGCAGGGCGTGGAGCTCGTCGACTACGACGCGCGCGTCGAGTCCGACGCCGCCGTGAGGCCGACCCGCGTATCGCTCGGCCCGGCAGGCATCGAGCTCGCGGTGCACACCCCGAAGGGCGCGCTCGAGCTGCGCTCGCCGCTCGTCGGCGCCCACAACGTGGAGAACCTGCTCTGCGCGGTGGCGATCGCCCTCGTGCTCGAGGTCCCGCTCGAGGCGGTCGCCCGCGGACTCTCGAGCGACGTGAGCGTGCCGGGCCGGCTCGAGCGCTGCGACGACCCGAGCCTCGACGACGTCACCGTGCTCGTCGACTACGCCCACACGCCCGACGCGCTCGCGCGTGTGCTCGAGACGGTGCGCCCCTTCACGGCGGGCTCGGTCGTGTGCGTCTTCGGCTGCGGAGGAGACCGCGATCCGGCGAAGCGTCCGCTCATGGGCGAAGCCGCCGGGCGCCTGGCCGACCATTGCGTGCTCACGAACGACAACCCCCGGAGCGAGGAGCCGATGGCCATCGCGAGGGCGGTGCTGCCCGGCCTCGAGGCCGCCGGCGCACGCTACCTCGTCGAGCTCGACCGGCGCGCCGCCATCGACGGCGCGATCCGGCGCGCCGCGCCGGGCGACCTGGTGCTCATCGCGGGCAAGGGGCACGAGACCTACCAGATCGTGGGTGACCACACCTCGGACTTCGACGATCGCGTCGAGGCGCGCGAGGCGCTCGCGCGCAGGCGCTACATCCGGGCGGGGAAGGGGATCGCGTGATCTACGAGCTCTTCTATCCGCTCAAGTTCCATTACGACTGGCTGAGCTGGCTCAACGTCCTCAGGTACATCCCGTTCCGCACGATCATGGCCACGCTCACGGCCATGATCATCTCCTTCGTGCTCGGCCCGTGGTTCATCCGTGAGCTGCGGCGCAAGCAGATCGGACAGGTCGTGCGCGCCGAGGGGCCGGAGACGCACCGCGTGAAGGCGGGCACCCCGACGATGGGCGGCGCGCTCATCTTGCTCAGCCTGCTCGTGCCGACGGTGCTCTGGGCCGACCTGCGCAACCCCTTCGTGCTCGCGACCACCGGCGTGACCGCTGGTTATGGCGTGATCGGCTACCTGGACGATTACCTCAAGATCAAGCGCAAGAGCTCAGGCGGCCTCGCCGGGCGCTACAAGCTCGTGGGGCAGTTCCTCATCGGCGGCGCCGCCATCGCCTACACCTTCGGCATGCCCGACAAGGTGCCCGCAGACTGGAACGCGATCAAGACGAAGCTCTCCTTGCCCTTCATCGCGTTCTCGAAGTTCGCCCCCGAGCTGCCGCTCTGGGCCTACATCCCCTTCGCGGTGCTCGTCGTGGTCGCCACCTCCAACGCGGTGAACCTCACCGACGGCCTCGACGGTCTGGCCATCGGCCCCGTGATGGTGAGCGCCGCCACCTACCTCATCTGGGCCTACGTGGCGGGCGCGACCTTCCTCTTCATGGTGGGCGGCAAGCTCATCACGCTGCCCGAGTACCTCGACATCGCGCCCAATGCGGCGGGCGGTGAGCTCGCCGTCTATGGGGGGGCGGTCATCGGCGCGGGCATAGGCTTCCTCTGGTACAACTCCTACCCGGCCCAGGTCTTCATGGGCGACGTCGGCTCCCTCGCGCTCGGCGGCGGGCTCGGCATGATGGCCGTGTTCACGAAGAACGAGCTCCTGAGCGTCCTGCTCGGAGGAATCTTCTTCATCGAGGCCGTGAGCGTCATCACGCAGGTGGCGAGCTTCAAGCTCACCGGCAAGCGTGTCTTCCTCATGGCGCCGATCCACCACCATTACGAGAAGAAGGGCTGGGCCGAGCCGAAGATCATCGTGCGCTTCTGGATCATCTCGATCCTGCTCTCGCTCGTCTCCCTCGCATCGCTGAAGGTCCGCTGAACGATGGCCCTCTTCGCCGACAAGGCACGCAAGAAGCCCACGGCCTCCAAGGAGGAGCGCCCGAGGAGCCTGCCCGCGAACCTCCCGCGGAACCGCGAGGCGGAGCCCGAGCCCTTGGCGAAGCCTGCGCCCATCGCGAAGCTGCTCCACTCGAGCCCCGACGGACCGGTCGACTCCGTGCTCGCGGCGCTCATCGTGGCGCTCATCGGCTTCGGCGTCGTGATGGTCTATTCGTCGAGCGCCGTCGAGGCGACGACGCGCTACAAGGACCCTCAGTTCTTCCTCAAGCGCCAGGGCATCTACGCGATGCTCGCCATGGTCGCGATGTGGATCGCGAGCCGCATCGACTACCGGCGCCTCAAGGTGCTCACCTACCCGGTGCTCGCCACGGTCGCGGGCATGCTGGTCTTCACGATCGCGGGCTTCGGCCACCGCGCCGGCAACGCCGATCGCTGGATCGCGGTCGGCCCCGTCCACATCCAACCCGCCGAGCTCGCGAAGCTCGCGGTCGTCATGTGGCTCTCGTATTCGCTCTCCAAGAAGGCGGATCAGATCAAGTCTTTCGCGGTGGGCTTCCTCCCCCACCTCCTCGTCAGTGGCGTGTTCATGCTGCTGTGTCTGAAGCAGCCAGACTTCGGCAGCGCTGTGGTCCTCCTCTTCCTTACCTTCACGATGATGTTCGTCGCGGGCGCGAAGTTGCCCTACATCGCGGCGTTCACCATGTTGCTGGGCCTGGGCGCTGCAGCCGCGGTCAGGTTCAGCAACTATCGTTATGCTCGCTACGTCTCCTGGATCGACATGGAGGCGCACCGAGACGGCCTGGCCTACCAGCCATTCCAATCGGTGATGAGCTTCGGCTCGGGGGGGACCTGGGGGCTCGGCCTCGGCCGCGGGCTCCAGGTCCTCTACCTGCCGGAGGCGCACACCGACTTCATCTCGGCCATCATCGGCGAGGAGCTCGGCTTCATCGGCATCCTCGGTCTCTGTGCGGCCTACCTCGTGGTCGTGGCCCGAGGCGTGAAGATCGCGCTCGAGGCGGCCGACGACTACGGCAGCTTCCTCGCGTTCGGCATCTCGACCCTCTTCGGCATGCAGGCCCTCGTGAACCTCTGCGTCTCGATGGCCATCCTCCCGACCAAGGGCCTCACACTCCCGTTCATCAGCTATGGCGGCTCCTCGCTGCTGGTCAACGCGGCGGCCGTGGGCGTCTTGCTGAGCATCTCGCGGCCCAGGCGCCCCGTGCACCTGCCCGAGCCCAAGGCGCCGAAGGCGCCCGAGGCGCCCATGCCGAGCGCGACGGCCGTGGTGCTCACGAACGCCGACGAGGGGGCGGCCGGGTGGTGACGGTCCTCATCGCAGGCGGCGGCACCGGCGGGCACGTCTTCCCGATGCTCGCGGTGGGCGAGGCCCTGCGCCGGGTGGCGCCGGGCACGGAGGTCTTCTACGTGGGCACCTCGCGAGGCCTCGAGGCGCGCGCCGTGCCGGCCGCGGGCGAAGAGCTCGAGCTGCTCGACGTGGCCCCGCTGAGGGGCGGCGGGCTCTCCGGCTTCGCCAAGGGGCTCGCGAAGGCCTTCGGCAGCCTGCCGGCGGCGCGAGCGCTCGTGAAGCGCAAGCGGCCCGACGTCGTGCTCTCGGTCGGCGGTTACGCGGGCGGGCCCGTCGCCCTGGCGGCGCGTCTCATGGGTGTGCCGCTCGCGATCCTCGAGCCGAACAGCACGCTCGGCCTCACCAACAAGCTGCTCGCGCCGCTCGCGCGGCGGGCCTACGTCGCCTTCGGCGATCTAGACCGGCGCTTCGGCCCCGAGATCGGCGCGCGCTACGGCGTGCCGCTGCGACGGAGCTTCGAGGCGACCGACTACGTGCCCGAGGCCGGGCGCTTTCGTGTGCTCGTGCTCGGCGGAAGCCAGGGCGCGCAGGGGCTGAACGACGCGATGCCCGGCGCGATCGCCCAACTCTCGCGCTCCGTGCCCGAGGTGGAGGTCCTGCACCAGGCAGGGCGCGGGCGCGACGAGGCGGTGCGCGCCGCCTATGCCTCGCTCGGCCTCGACGCGAAGGCGCGCGTGCTCGACTTCGTGACCGACGTGGGCGGCGAGCTCGCTCGGGCCGACGTGGTGGTGCAGCGCGCGGGCGCGAGCTCGCTCGCCGAGCTCTGCCTCGTGGGTCGCGCCAGCATCCTCGTGCCCTTTCCCTTCGCGGCCGACGATCACCAGGCGAAGAACGCCCAGAGCCTCGAAGCGGTGGGCGCCGCGATCGCGCTTCCGCAGCGCGAGGCGACGAGCGAGCAGCTCGCCGCGCTGCTCGGCGAGCTCGCGGCCGATCCGGCGAGGCGCCTGTCGATGGCGCGCGCCGCGCGCGCCGCCGCGACGCCGACGGCCGCCGACGACGTGGCGCGTGATCTGGTGGCGCTCGCGGGGTCGGGCGCTGCGCTTCGGGGGAACAGCCGCGGGGATTCCGCGAAGTCCGAGAGGCAGGTCTGATGTTCCGCGGTCGCGTTCGTCACATCCATTTCGTCGGCGTCGGTGGCGTCGGCATGAGCGGCCTCGCCGAGATCCTTCGCAGCCTGGGCTTCGAGGTCTCGGGCTCCGACATGCGCGGCTCGAGCACGACCAAGCGCCTCGAGGGCATCGGCGTGCGCATCGAGCTCGGTCACCGCGCCGAGCACGTCGCGGGCGCCGACGTCGTCGTCTACTCGAGCGCGATCAAGGCCGAGAACCCCGAGCTGGTCGAGGCGCGCGCGCTCGGCACGCCGGTGATCACGCGCGCCGAGATGCTCGCCGAGCTCATGCGCCTCAAATACGGCGTCGCGATCGCCGGCTCGCACGGCAAGACGACGACGACCTCGCTCGTCGCCACCGTGCTGCGCTCCGCCGGCCTCGATCCCACGGTGGTCGTCGGCGGCAAGATGGCCGCGCTGGGCTCCAACGCGCGCCTCGGCGCGGGCGACCTGCTCGTCGCCGAGGCCGACGAGAGCGACGGCTCCTTCCTGCGGCTCTCGCCCACGGTCGCGGTCGTCACCAACATCGACCCCGAGCACCTCGACCACTACGGCTCGCACGAGCACATCAAGGACGCCTTCGTGGAGTTCATCGGCCGGGTGCCCTTCTACGGCCTCGCGGTGCTCTGCCTCGATCACCCGCACGTCCAGGATCTGCTCCCACGCGTGCAGCGCCGCTACGTGACCTACGGGCTCAACCCGCAGAGCGACTATTCGGCGCGTGCGGTGCAGTTCCGCGGCCTCGAGACGAGCTTCAACGCCTACCGGCGCGGGGTCTCGCTCGGCGGCTTCACCGTGAAGATGCCCGGCGCGCACAACGTGCTCAACTGCCTGGCGACGATCGCCGTCGCCGACGAGCTCGAGGTGCCGCTCGACGTCACCAAGCAGGCGCTCGCGACCTTCGGCGGCGTCGCGCGCCGCTTCAGCGTCATCGCCAAGGTCGCCGGGCGCGTGCTCGTCGACGACTACGGGCACCACCCGGCCGAGATCCGCGCCACGCTCGAGGCCGCGAGGCGGGCCTTCCCGAGCGAGGAGCACCGCATCATCGTGGCCTTCCAGCCGCACCGCCACACGCGCACGCGCGACCTCTACGACGACTTCTCACGCGCCTTCAACCAGGCCGACCAGCTCTACGTGACGGACATCTACGCGGCCGGCGAGCAGCCCATCCCGGGCATCTCCGCCGAGAAGCTCGTGCAGTCGATCCGCGAGCACGGCCACCACGCGGCGCACTACGTCGCCGACAAGCTCACGCTGCCCGAGGTGCTCGCCGAAGCGACGCGGCCCGGCGACGTGATCATCGCGCTCGGCGCGGGCGACGTGAACCAGGCGCTGCCGGTCTTGCGCGACCGGCTCGAGCAGCCAGCGGAGCCCGCCGCGCCGTGACGAGCTCGATCCCGCCCCGGAACCAGCGGCGCGAGCCCGCGCCCGACGCGGCTGGCGCCGAGTCGCCGGTGCCGCCGGCGGCACGCTCGGTGCGCCCCGAGGCGCGCGCCAAGGCGAAGGCACCCGTCTCGAAGCCCGCGCCGAAGCCGCGCGAAGGCGGGCCGCGCTTTCCGCTGCTCGCGAAGGCCTTCGGCGCGGCGAAGCTCCTCGTGGGCATCGCCGTGGTGGTCGGCGCCTCGGGCGGCGTCGCCTGGGGCACGAAGCGCTACGTCACGACCAGCCCGCGCTTCGCCGTGCGCACCGTGGCGGTCGACGGCGCGACGCGTCTCTCGGCCGAGGAGGTCGCTCGCCACGCGGGGCTCGCGGTCGGCGACAACGTCTTCTCGATCGAGCTCGACGAGGTGCGCCAGAAGCTCGAGGCGCACCCGTGGATCGCGAGCGCGCGCGTGAGCCGCAAACTGCCGGGTGCGGTGATGGTCAGCGTGGTCGAGCACGAGCCCAAGGCGCTCGTCTCGGTCGCCGACGCGCTCTACCTCGTCGACGCCAAGGGGGCGGTCTTCAAGGAGGTCGGCGCCGACGACGCCTTCGATCTGCCGCTCGTCACGGGCGTCGCGGCCGACAAGATCGTCGCCGATCGCGAAGGCGTCGAAGCGAAGCTGCGTGACGCGCTCGCGCTCGTCGACGACGTGAGCCGCTCCGAGCTCGCCAAGCGCCACCCCTTGCAGGAGGTGCACCTCGAGAAGGACGGCACCGTGCTCGTGATCGTGGGCAGCGAGGCCATCGCGCTGCACCTCGGGCGCCCGCCCTACAAGGGCAAGCTCGAGCAGGCGAGCCGCGTGCTCGACGAGATGGGCAAACGCAAGGCGCAGGCCTCGACGGTCTTCCTCGACAACGACGCGAGCCCGGAGCGCGTGGTGGTGAGGATGCGATGAGGTCGTACCGAAGCGCGCGCGAAAGTTGTACCGCCTCGGCGGCTTCTGGCAGCGTCCGGCCGACCCGACGGAGCGCAAGCACGTGAAGAACCGGCAAGACCACAGCGAGATCGTCGTCGGCCTCGACATCGGCACCACCAAGGTGTCCGCCGTCGTGGGCGAGGTCGACGGTGACGGCATCACGATCCTCGGCGTGGGCAACGTGCCCTGCCGCGGCCTGCGCAAGGGCGTCGTCTCGAACATCGACTGGACCGTGCGCGCAATCTCCGAGGCCATCGAGGCCGCGCAGACCATGGCGGGCGTCGAGATCCGCACCGTGTACGCGAGCATCGGCGGCAGCCACGTGCGCTGTCAGAGCTCCGACGGCGTCGCCGCGGTGAGCGGCGGCGAGGTCGGCCGCGTCGACGTCGAGCGTGTGCTCGAGGGCGCGCGCGCCATCCCCGTCGACGCCGATCGCCAGATCCTCCACGTACTGCCGCGCGAGTTCATGGTCGACAACCAGGACGGCATCCGCGACCCGGTGGGCATGAGCGGCGTGCGCCTCGGCGTGAAGGTGAACCTCGTCACGGCCGCGACCGGCTGCGTGCAGAACGTCGTGCGCTGCGCCGAGCGCTGCAACCTCGTCGTGGCCGACGTCGTGCTCGGCTCGCTCGCGAGCGCCGAGGCCGTGCTCAGCGAAGACGAGAAGGAGATCGGCGTCGCGATCGTCGACATGGGCGGCGGCACCACCGATCTGCTCGCCTACATCGACGGCGGCATCGTGCACGCGAGCGTGATCCCCGCAGGTGGCATGAACGTCACCGCCGACATCGCCGCGGGCCTGCGCACCCCGATGGGTGAGGCCGAGCGCCTCAAGCGCAACCACGGCTGCGCGCTCGGTCGCGTCGTCGCCGACGACGAGGAGATCGAGGTCCCGGGCGTGGGCGGCCACATGCCGCGCCGCGTGCCGCGCCGCGTGCTGAGCGACATCATCGAGCCGCGCGTCGAGGAGATCTTCGCCGTCGTGCGCAAGCGCATCGAAGACACCGGCCTGCTCGAGCAGCTGTCGGCCGGCGTGGTGCTCACCGGCGGCGGCGTGCTGCTCGAGGGCATGACGGACTTCGCCGAGGAGATCCTCGGCATGCCGGTGCGCCTCGGCACGCCGGTCGGCGTGCGCGGCATCACCCAGCTGGTGACCACGCCGCAGTTCTCCACGGGCGTCGGGCTGGTCCAGTTCGGCGCGAAGGCCCTCGCGCACGCTCGCGACCGCGAGCTGGTCGAGCCTTCCCGGGGCAGCCGCCACCGGATCGAGGAGGAGATCGAGGTCGAGATCCCGGTTCGACGACCGGGTCGTTTTTGGAATTGGCTACGGGCAGCTTTCTAGGCATCATCCGCCCGAAGATCTCCATTTGAAGATGGCACGGATCTTCGTTTGAAGGCGGGGGGCGCCACCCGGCGAGGGTGGCTCCCGGATCGAGGGACTTGCCCGAGCTTCTGGAGGCTCCGTGAGCCGACCAGGGGCACCGCGCGAAGGAGAGGCGTCCGGAGCGCGGGTTTCGACATCACAGCGCAGTACCTACGTCACAGGCGGGAAGAGGCGCCTTCCTGTGGCGACAACGAGACGAAGTGGCGCGGCTGACAGTCCGCGATCCCCGGGAGGATTCCGATGAGTTTCTCGATCGAGTTTGCCGAAGAGCAGAGCGCCTACGACGCGCGAATCAAGGTCATCGGCTGCGGTGGCAGCGGCGGCAACGCCGTGAACACGATGATCAACTTCGGCCTCGAAGGCGTGGAGTTCATCGTCGTCAACACCGACGCCCAGGCGCTGTCCGCGAGCCTCGCGCCCCAGAAGGTGCAGCTCGGCACGAGCGTGACGCGTGGCCTCGGCGCGGGCGCCGACCCGGAGAAGGGCCGCAAGGCCGCCCTGGAAGACGTGAACCGTCTGAAGGAGGTCATCGACGGCGCCGACATGGTGTTCGTGGCGGCCGGCATGGGCGGCGGTACCGGCACCGGCGCGGCGCCCGTGATCGCGCAGCTCGCGCGCGAGGCCGGCTGCCTCACCGTGGGCGTGGTCACCAAGCCCTTCCTCTTCGAAGGCAAGCAGCGCTCGCGTCGCGCCGAGATCGGCCTGCAGATGCTCGCCGACAACGTCGACACGCTCGTCACGATCCCCAACCAGAAGCTGCTCTCGCTCGGCGACGAGGAGCTCAGCTTCGTCGAGGCCTTCCGCAAGTCGGACGAGGTGCTCTACCAGGCGATCAAGGGCATCAGCGATCTCATCACGCAGAGCGGCCTCGTGAACGTCGACTTCGCCGACGTGAAGACCGTCATGAGCAACATGGGCCGCGCGCTCATGGGCACCGGCTGCGCCAAGGGCCAGGGCCGCGCGCGCCTCGCCGCCGAGACGGCGGTGAACAGCCCGCTGCTCGACGACCTCTCGGTCGAGGGCGCGATGGGCGTGCTCATCAACATCGTCGGTGGCCCCGACATGCGCATGAAGGAGATCGAGGAGGCCGCCAGCTACATCCAGGAGCAGGCCCACGAAGACGCGAACATCATCTTCGGCGCCGCGGTCGACGAGACCATGGGCGACATGATGAAGGTCACGGTCATCGCGACCGGCTTCGATCGCGACCACCTCGAGATGCCGGTGCAGACGGCCCAGGCCGTGCGCACGCACTTCGACATGCAGCCCCGCCAGGCCGAGCGTCAGCCGGAGCGCTTCTCGAGCGCGCCGCCCGCCTCGGCGCCGAGGTCGGCCCCCGTGGCGCGGCGCGAGCCCGTCTACGAGGAGCCGGTCGCCACGCAGCGCCGCGCCCCCGCGCGTGAGCTCGCGGCGCCCTACTCGGCCCCCGCGCCGCGCGAGCGCACGAGCTTCGTGCCGCCGCTCGACTCGGACTGGGACACGCCGGCCTTCCAGCGCCGAGGGCACGGTTCCTGACGCCGCAGGGCGCTGCGGCGTAGGCAGCTGACCTCCCAGCGCTGACTCGCTGAGTTTCGCATCGACGCCCGGTCTGCTCAGGCAAACCGGGCGTTGACACGTCCATGGCCGGGGTTATGGTCGCGCACAATCTTCGCGCGCTGCGTGAAGCTCGCCCGTCCCGAGCTTGCCCCTTCGTGCGGTGAGCGCCGCAGCCGCCACGCCTCCCCATGACCCAAAAGCGCGACTATTACGAGGTGCTCGGCGTCGAGAAGGGGGCCTCGGGCGACGAGATCCGCAAGGCCTACCGGCAGGCGGCGCTCAAGAACCACCCCGACCGCAACCCGGGCGACGCCGCCGCCGAGGCGCGCTTCAAGGAGGCCACCGAGGCCTTCGGCGTGCTGAGCGACGAGCAGAAGCGCGAGCGCTACGACCGCTTCGGGCACGCCGGGGTCGACGGGCAGATGCCCGACTTCGGGGGCGACATCTTCAGCCACTTCCAGGACATCTTCAGCGAGTTCTTCGGAGGCGGTGGCGGCGGGCGCAGGCAGCAGCGTGGGCGAGGGCCAGCGCGCGGCGCCGATCTGCGCGTGCAGCAGCGCATCAGCCTGCGCGAGTCGATGACGGGCGCCAAGCGCGAGGTCTCCCTGCGCACGCCGATCGCCTGCGAGGCCTGCGAGGGCTCGGGCGCCAAGCCGGGCACCAAACGCAAGGCCTGCTCGGGCTGCGGTGGCCAGGGCCAGGTCTCCGTCTCGCGTGGCTTCGTGATGTTCACGCAGACCTGCCCCGAGTGCGGCGGCGAGGGCACGACGATCGAGTCGCCCTGCACCTCGTGCCGAGGGCGGGGCCAGGTGGAGAAGGCGCGCAAGGTCGTCGTGAGCTTCCCCGCGGGCATCGACGGAGGGCAGCGCCTGCGTGTGCCCGGGCAAGGCCTCGCCGGGCAGATGGGCGGGCCGCCCGGCGACCTCTTCGTCGACGTCGAGCTCGCGCCCGACGAGGAGTTCGAGCGCGACGGTCAAGACCTCGCGACGCGCCTCAAGCTGAGCTTCGCGCAGGCCGCGCTCGGCACGACCGAGACGGTCATCCTGCCCGACGACTCCGACGTCGAGGTGAAGGTGCCCGCGGGCACCCAGCCCGGCGACGTGATCACCGTGCGCGGCAAAGGTGTGCCGCGCATCGACGGCCGAGGCCGAGGCCAGCTGCACGTGGTCGCGCAGATCGAGGTGCCGCGCACCCTGAGCGCGCGGGCGAAGGAGCTGCTCGCCGAGCTCGCCGAGGAGCTCGGCGAGAACGACGACGAGAGCGACGACGACGAGGCGAGCGGCGACGACGCGCGCGGCGCTGGCGAAGAGGCCGCGCCGCCTGCGAGCGACGCCGCGGCGAGCTCGGCGAAGGCGAAGAAGAAGAAGAGCGCGTAGGGCCCGGTCGACGCGGGGGCGCGCCGCGGGAGCACGATCTCCCCGTTTGTGGACATGACCCGCGACAGTTGGTCCGTCTACGATCCTGCCAGGTGAGCGGCCTCGTCTCGAGGAGCGCCCTCTGTGAGGACCGATGCTGCGAAGAGCTGTTCGTTGGGTCGTCGGGTGCGTTGCACTGGTGGTGACGGCGTCGGGATGTGAGGAGCGTGAGCCCGCTCCCGTGGGCGAGCTCGCCGGTGACGCAGCCGCGCAGCACACGAGCGACGCTACCGCGCCCGCCGAGAAGGCCGATTCCACGACGCTCGCCGAGGCGCCACCGAGCCTGCGCGCTGCTGCGATCGTTGCGATGCAGCGCGGCGCGGGCCCCGAGTACGATCTCGCGCTCGTGCGCGACGGCTCAGGCGAGCGCGCCTACGAGGGTGAGCTCGTGGCGATGGGGCGCATGCTGCGGGTCGACGCCGCGGGCGCGGCGATCGCGCGAGGCTACGACGGCGAAGCGGAGCTGGGGCTGCGTCTCGAGCGCGCCGGCTGCGCAGGTGAGACCGCAAGGGCCGACGAGGCCGAGCCGGAGGTGGCGCAGAATCGCGCGAGCTACCAGCACGTGCTGGGCGGCGGACGCGGGATCGACGAGTGGTACGTGGCCGGGCCGCTGGGGCTCGAGCAGGGCTACACCATCGACGAGAGCTGGGGCTGCGCCGGCGAATTGGAGCTCGACGTCGCGGTGCGCGGCGCACGCGTGGAGGCCGGCCGACGCGAGGGCGAGCTGCGCCTGGTGAGTGCAGCGAGCGGCGAGCGCTACGTCTACGGCGAGCTCGCGGCGTGGGACGCCGAGGGCAAGGCGCTCACGGCGCGCATGGAGCGGCGCGAAGGAGGCGTGCGGCTCGTGGTGAACGCGGCGGGCGCGGCGTATCCGGTGGTGGTGGATCCACTCGTCTGGACGGAGCAGGCGAAGCTCGTCGCAGGGGACGCTGTCTTGGGCGGCAGCTTCGGCAGCGCGGTGGCGATCTCGGGTGACACGGCGCTGGTCGGGGCGCCAAGCGACGACCACAGCGGCGGCGTCAAAGGCAGCGCCTACGTGTTCGTTCGCAGTGGCACCATGTGGGCGGAGCAGGCCAAGCTCGTGGCCAACGACTCCGCAGTGAACGATGGGTTCGGTGCCGAGGTGTCCCTCTCCGGGGATACCGCGCTGGTCGGGGCGCCCTTCGATGACCACGCTCTCGGCCTCGACGCAGGCAGCGCCTACGTGTTCGTGCGTAGCGGCACGACGTGGACCCAGCAGGCGAAGCTCGTAGCCAGCGATGCGGCGATCGACGATCAGTTTGGGTTCGCCGTGGCGCTCGACGGCGACACGGCGGTCGTCGGTTCGTACCGTGACGACGACGGGGGGCTCGACTCAGGAAGCGCCTACGTGTTCGCGCGCCGCGGTGCGTCGTGGCTCGAACAGGCCAAACTCGCCGCAAGTGACGCTGCCGGGGGCGACAACTTCGGCATTGCGGTGGCGCTCGCCGGGGACACGGCGCTCGTGGGCGCATTCCAGGCCGACCTCGCCCATGGCACCAACGCCGGCAGCGCCTACGTGTTCGTTCGCAACGGAGGCGTGTGGGCCGAGCAGGTGAAGCTCGTCGCGAGCGATGCCGACGAGGGTGACGGCTTCGGCTGGCCGGTCGCCATGTCGGGCCAAACGGTGCTCATCGGTGCTCCAGGTAACAACGAATTGGGGCACCTTTCAGGAAGCGCTTACGTGTTCGTGCGCAATGGGGAGACGTGGACCGAGCAGGCGAAGCTCGTCGCGAGCAACGCCGGGATGGCAGTCGGGTTCGGTGGGGCGGTGGCGCTGGTCGGCGACACGGCGCTCGTCGGAGCGAGCTCCAGCGTCGGGTACAAAGGCAGCGCCTATGTGTTCGCGCGCAGCGGGCAGACGTGGTCCGAACAGGCCAGGCTCGTCGCAAGCGACGCCGCCGGAAGCGATTTCTTCGGCTCCGCGGTCGCGCTGGCCGGCGACACGGCGCTGGTGGGAACCCCCGGTCGAAACCTGCGCTCGGGTGTCGCCTTCTTGTTCGTGCTCGAGGACAAACGCGACCGAGGTGAGGTCTGCTCCGACGACCTCGCGTGCCTGTCCGGGTTCTGCGTCAGCGAGGTGTGCTGCGAGTCCGAGTGCCTCCGCGGCATTTGCACCGACGGTGTGTGTGGCGGCTTCCCTCGAGATGGCTCCTCCTGCCGCGTGGCGGGAGCGCCAAGCGATCGCGGCGCGTCGGCGCCCGCGTGGATCGCGCTCGCGGGTCTCGTGATGGCGGCGCGCCTGCGTCGCCGCGCCGCTCTACGTCATTGTACGCAGCGTGGACGACTCCGCTCGAGCACGCGTTCGGAGCCTGGGCCCGCCACGCGTACTCGTGCCGACTGAGCATCACGTGAGCGCGGCTCGCCGCCTGGGGTCATGTGCAAGGGGGCACGAACCTCGCGCGCGGTCGGCGGTCCTAACCCTGCTTCTCGCGGATCGCGTCTTCGAGCAGCGGGAGGCGATCGTTGCCCCAGAAGAGCTCGCCCTCGAGGAACATCGCCGGTGCGCCGAAGGCGCCGCGCGCGACGGCCTCGTCGGTCGCGGCGCGCAGGGCGTCCTTCGTCTCCTGCGCGTCGATGCCCGCGACGAGTCTCGGTGCGTCGAGCCCGAGGCCAGCGGCGATCTCGCCGATGACGCCCCGATCGCTCACGTCGCGATCGTCGGCCCAGAATCCGCGGAAGAGCGCGAGCGCGAGCTGCTTCTGCGCCTCCATGCCGAAGAGGCGATCGGCGGCGACCAGTGCGCGCTGCGTCGTGATCGTCACGAGCGGGAAGTGCGAGGGCATGCGGAAGGGCACGCCGTAGCGCGTCGACCACCTCGCGAGATCGCCGAGCATCCAGCGGGCTTTGTGCGGGATGCGCGCGGGCATGTCGTTGCCCGTGGCCTTGAAGACGCCCCCGAGCAGGAAGGGGCGCCAGCGCAGCTCGGCGCCGGTGCGCGCCGTGAGCGCGTCCATCTGCGTGGCCGCGAGGTAGGAGTAGGCGGAGCCGATGTCGTAGAAGAGCTCGACGGTGGGGGGCATCGGCGCCGAGCGTAGCGGCTGTGCGGTCCTCGAGACAGGGGCAGGGCGGTTGCGCCGGCCCCGGGTCCGCGCTCCCTGCCGAGCCCGTCAGGGGTTCGTGTGGATCAACCTGGCCTCCGCCTCGCCGAGCGGCCTCTCGCCCGTGGCCACAGGCGCGGCTCGGCCGCGTCGTCGAGGCAGCGGTAGAGCACCTGCTCACGTTCGTCGTCCGCGTCGGTCGCGACCCCGACGGCGAGGTAGAGGCGGCCCTTCCCACGACGACGAGGCAAGTAGCCCAAAGGGGGGACTTCAGGACGTCCAGTCGCGCTGGCCGGCCGTCGCCGAGGGCTCCCCCGGTGTGGCTTCCTCGTCCCATGACGCACGTGCTACGAGCCGCCGGATCACGGCCCGATGTACCACGCCGCCCGACGCGCGCCCCATGCCTGACCCTCGCGAAGCCGCCACGCCCACTCCGGCCCGACGGCCCTGGCACGCCTCGAGCTCCGACGACGTGCTCTCGGCCCTCGGGGTGACCCAAGACGGCCTGAGCACGGCGGAGGCCGCATCACGCCTCGCCACGCACGGGCCGAACGTGCTCGACAAGAAGGGCGGCGTCTCGGTCTTCGCGCTGCTCTGGGGGCAGATCAACAACCCGCTCATCTGGGTGCTCATCGGCAGCGCGATCGTCGCGGTGCTCGTGGATCCGATCGACGGTCTCAAGAACGGCCTCGTCATCCTCGCGGTCGTGATCATCAACACGATCATCGGCTTCGCGCAGGAGTACAAGGCGAGCAAGGCGATCGAGAGCCTGAGCGCGATGGTGCCCGAGTTCGCCACGGTGCAACGCGACGGCAAACGCGCGCAGCTCGCCGTCGCCGAGCTCGTCCCGGGCGACGTCGTCTTCCTGCAGAGCGGCGACAAGGTCCCGGCCGACATGCGCCTCTTGCAGCTGCGCACGCTGCAAATCGAAGAGGCCGCGCTGACGGGGGAGTCGGTCCCGGTCGAGAAGACGACCGGGCCGGTGGCCGACGACGCCGCGCTCGGCGACCGCAAGAACATGGCCTTCAGCGGCTCGCTCGTGACCTACGGCAGCGGCGTCGGCGTGGTGACCACCACGGGCAACGGAACGGAGCTCGGGCGAATCAACACCATGCTGAGCGAGGCGACCGAGATCGAGACGCCGCTCGGCATCGCCCTGCACCGGATCGGCGTCGTGCTCACCGTCGGCATCGCCGTGATCTCGGTGGTGATCCTGCTCGTCGGCACCGCGCGCGCCGTGATCCAGGGAGGCGTGGACGTGGAGACGGGCCTACGCGAGTCCGCGATCTTCGCCATCACGCTCGCGGTGGGCGCCATCCCGGAGGGGTTGCCCGCGATCGTGACCATCGCGCTCGCCATCGGCGTGCAGCGCATGGCTGCCCGCCGTGCCGTGGTGCGCAAGCTGCCCTCCGTCGAGACGCTCGGCAGCACGACGGTCATCTGCTCGGACAAGACGGGCACGCTCACCCGCAACGAGATGACCGTGCAGGGGCTCTGCACGCCGGCGTCGGGGGTGCTCCGCATCGAGGGTGTGGGCTACGAGCCCGTCGGCCGGCTCCTGAAGGAAGGCGAGCTGGTCGCGACGGCGCCGGAGGACGTCCGCGAGCTCTTGCTGGCAGGCGTGCTCTGCTGCGACGCCACACTCGAGCAGAAGGAAGGTCGATGGCACATCACGGGCGACCCGACCGAGGGCGCGCTGATGACGGCCGGCGAGAAGATCGGCCTGCGTGCCGTCGAGGCGAGGGCGCAGTACCCCCGGCTCGACGCCATTCCCTTCGAGAGCGCCAACCAGTTCATGGCGACGCTCCACGACTTCGGGAGCGACGGGAAGAGGGTCCTCCTGAAGGGCGCCCCCGAGGTGGTGCTGAGGCGCTGCGACGGCGTCGAGCACGACGCGGTGATGCACGCCGTGGAGGCCTTCGCGAAGGAGGGTATGCGCGTCCTCGGCTTCGCCGAGAAACGCTCGACGCGCTCCGATCTCGCCCTCGAGGACTGCGAGGCCGGGTTCAGCTTCACGGGGCTGCAGGCGATGATCGACCCGCCACGCACCGACGCGATCGATGCCATTCGCCTTTGCCACCAGGCGGGCATCACCGTGAAGATGATCACCGGAGATCACAAGGGCACCGCTCAGGCCATCGGCGAACAGCTCGGCATCGCCCAGCCCGGCGCACGCGCCGTGACCGGGGGGGAGCTCGCGGAGCTCGACGATGCCGGCGTGCGCGCGATCGTGAAGAGCAAGAACGTCTTCGCGCGCATGGCGCCCGAGCACAAGCTGCGGCTCGTCCGTGCGCTGCAGGAGAACGGCGAGGTGACGGCCATGACGGGCGACGGCGTGAACGACGCACCCGCCCTGAAGCAATCGAACATCGGCGTCGCGATGGGGATCACGGGCACGTCGGTCTCGAAGGAGGCCGCGGACATCGTGCTCACCGACGACAACTTCGCATCGATCGCGGCCGCGGTCGAAGAGGGCCGCCGGGTCTACGACAACCTGATCAAGTCGCTCGCCTTCGTGCTGCCGACGAACCTCGGCCTCGCGCTCATCCTCATCTACGCGGTCGGGTTCTTTCCCCTGGTGGAGAAGACGGTCGACGGCGCCGTGGTGAAGGATCTGCTCCTGCCCATGCTGCCGACGCAGCTCTTGTGGATCAACCTCGTCGCGGCCGTCGCATTGGCGCTGCCGCTCGCCTTCGAAGCCAAGGAGCCCGACGTCATGCGGCGCCCTCCGCGCGACCCGAAGGAGCCGGTGCTCAATCGCTTCGTGGTGATCCGTACCTTCGTCGCGGCGAGCCTGATGACCGCGGGCTCGGTGGGGCTCTTCCTCTGGCAGTACGGCAAGGAAATGGCCGACCGCGAGACGAACGGTCTGAGCGAGGCGCAGATCGTCAGCGAGGCGCAGACCATGGCGGTCACGACCGTCATCATGTTCCAGATCTTCTACATGCTGAACTGCCGCTCGCTGAGAGACTCGGTGTTCCGCATCGGCGTGTTCAGCAACGAGACGGTCTTCCTCGGGATCACGGTGGTGCTCGCATTGCAGGCATCCTTCATCTACGCGCCACCCATGCAGGCGGTCTTCTCCACGTATCCGCTGTCGCTCGAGTCGCTCGTGTACAGCGCGCTCGCGGGCGCGATCATCCTGCCCGTGATCACGATCGAGAAGTTCGTGCGGAGCCGCGAAGGGGCGGACTGACGCGAGGCCGGGCCTCGAGCGCCTGCGCGCTCTGGCCTCAGTACCCGAAGAACGGCCGACAACAGCTGAAGTCCAGCGAGCAGGCCTCGGCGCCCGCGAAGGGCATCGCGCATGCGCCCACGGGCTGGCCGTCGAGCTGGCAGCTGCACGCGCCTGCGTCGTCGCAGCGGATGTCGTAGCGCCGCGCGTCGCACTCCCCACCGCCGACGCAGCCTGTGCTGCCCACGAGCTCGGCCCCGAGGAAGCATCCGGTCGAGCGGATCGCGCATTGCGCGAGGGCGTCGATCTCGGGCTGGCAGCCGTAGGGAGGGTCCTGTGCGTAGAGGATCTGGCAGGCGTCGCTGAGCCAATCGGGGAGGCAGGAGAGCGTGGCCTCCACCTCCGCCGTGCAGCTCGGCTGGTAGAACGACCGGCAGCGATCGTGGCAATCCTCGAGCGCGTAGCATCCCTGACGCGCGACGATCGCGTCGCAGTAGTCGACGCAGGCTTCGGTGGGGCCTGGCGTGGGCGTGGTCGAACCGGTGCTCGTATTCGCGCTCGTCGAGGCGTCGCCTCCGCCGCCAGCGCCGTCGTCGAAGCGTACCTGGCCCCCGCAGGCAGAGAGTGAGAGCGCTGCGATCGTGGCGAGCCAGCGAGGAGACATCGGACGAGCTTGGTGCGCTCGCCGTCCGCTCGTCGACTCGCCGACGTCTCGCCTCGAGCGACGGCGCGCATGCCGAGGCTCGAGCGGGGCTTCAGCGCACGCGCCTGTACACCGAGCGCATGAACGCGGTCCAGCTGCCGTCGGGGTTCTGCATGCGTGAGCTGAGCACGCGCTCGTCGTCGTTCACGAGCTCGAAGGCGTCGATGTACCTCACGAAGCTGCCATCGCCGCTCATCGAGGGGCCCTCGGCCCCGAGCTCGAGCACGCGCCCCGAGGCGTCGAGCTCGCCTTCGTAGAGCCACAGCATCGGCATCATCGAGGTGATGAAGGTGCCCACGAACTTCTTCTTCGCGGGGTCGTAGCCGAAGGTGAAGACGTGGCTGCCGTGCTCGGGGTCGTCGCCGTGGCCCTCGGCCACGATCCAGAGCTCGCCGACTCGCCGCGCCGTCTCGCGACCCGTCGAGCCGGCCTGCGGCTGATCGGGGCCCATCGAATAGGTCGACTCGACGCGCCACTCGCCCGCGAAGCTCGCGAGCCAGAGGTGCTCCCGCGTAGGCTCGGGCGCCTTCACGAGGCGACTCCCACGGCGAAGCGCACGCCGCGTGCTCGTTCACTGCGGCGGTCTGCGCGGTTGGCGTGGGATCGGTCCGTGCTGCTCAGCGTGTCCGTCTTCATCGGTGGGTGACTCCCTCGGGCAGGCCCATCGCCGTGCCTCGCGCATTGGACCGGTCGAGCGCGCGAAAGTCATCGCGGAGCCGCGCGCAGGCGTGTGATTTTGCGCGCGAACGCCGCTCTCGTACGAGCAGGGCCCGTCGTCGGGAGCTCCGCAGGCGGGCGCGGCGAAACAGGGCCCTCGGTCTTTGGTGTAGCGTGCGTGGACCATGTCGACCCCCGCACTCACCGAGGTCTTGCCCGGGATCTGGTCCGCCGAGAAGGACGTCGGCGGCGGCTGGCACAACGCGATGTACGTGGTGCGCCTGCGTTCGGGAGGGCTGCTCGTGCACAGCCCGACGCGCATGGGCGACGCGCTGCTCGATCGGATCGAGGCGCTCGGACCCGTGGAGGTCCTCTTCGCACCGAACCATTTCCACCACCTGGGTCTGCCTCGCTACCGCGCGCGTTTCCCCGAGGCGATCGTGGTGGCGAGCGAGGGGGCGCGCCCTCGTCTGCTCGCGAAGGGGCACGCGCCGGTGGCCGAGCTCGCGGAGGCAGAGGCGCTCCTTCCGGAGGGCGCCCATTGGTTGCGTTGCGAGGGTCTGAAGAACGGCGAGGTGTTCCTCTCGCTCGACGCAGGAGGGACCCGCACGTGGATCGTGTGCGACGCGTTCTTCCACGAGACGCGCCCCACGCGTGGCTTGCGCACGCTCCTGTTCCGGGGGCTCGGCGTGGCGCCCGGGCTACGCATCGGCCGCACCTTCGGATGGGTCGGCCTGCGCGATCGGCGCGCCTACCGCGCGTGGCTCGAGCAGGCGCTCGAGCGCGAGCGCCCCGCGCGCATCCTCGTCTCGCATGGCACGCCGATCGACGTGGGAGACGGCGAGGCGCTGCGCGCGGAGATCGCCCGCATGCTCGGCTGAGCTCTGCCGCTCGACCAGCATCCCGAAGCGCAGCGCGGTTTCGTCCGACGAGACACAGGAGCCTCGAGCGGCGCGCGCCGACCGGGTCGCGCTCGCCGCTAGCGCTCGATGCCGGCCCAGGCCCCCGCACAGGCGAGCCCGAAGGCGATCGGCGCGAAGGCCAAGCCGAAGGCGACGGCGACGGGCGCGGCGACGCCGAGCAGCACGACGACCACCACGATCGCGATCGTCGCGCCGAGCGCGGGCTCGAGCACACCGCGCGCCGCGGAGGCGCGCGCGACCAAGAAGCCCGCGACCGGGAAAGCCGCCAGCGTGGCGAGACCGAGCAGGATGAGCGGCGGCAGGCTGCGCTCGAAGGCGTCGGCCTCGTCGACGGCGGCGAAATCGATACCGAGCTCCCTGCCGGCGAGCAGGCTCGCGCCGAGCGAGGTGGTGAGCACGCCGACGGTGACGAGCGCGCCGAGCAGGATCCAGCGCAGCATCATGGGTCGCTCGGGTCTGCGCAGCGCCTCCCGCAGCGCGTCGAGCGAAGGCGGCGCGACGGGGAGGAAGCGCGACAAGAGCGCCGAGCGTGTCTCTTCGCCCATGCGGCTCAGATCGCGCCTGGCGACGAGCGCCACGGCCACGGCGCTGAGCACGAGCGGCGCGGCCGCGACGAGCGCGTTCGGCCCACGTGCCCACAGCAGGTGCGAGAGCAAGGTCGAGAACAGCACCGCGAGGAAGAAGGCACGTGAGAAGGCCGTACCGGCAGGCTTGCGGCGCCGCTCGCGGCCGAGCGCGTAGCCCCAGAGGCTCGAGAGCGCGATCTGACCGAGGCTGGCGAGCGCTCCGCGCGCGAGATCGAGCGGGCCCATGGCCTGGCCCCAGTAGCGGAAGGCGAGCGCCGCGGCGGTGAAGCCCGCGGCGACGCCGATGGAGATGCGCATCGCGTCGTAGGGCCGGCGCATGTGCTTCGAGCGCAGCGGCAAGAGCGCGGCGGCGACCCGCAGCGACTCGTCGAGAGGCCCGAGCACGAAGAGGCCGAAGGCGCTCTGCACGCCGTCGGCCGAGCTCTGGCGTGGAGGCTCGAAGTCGAAGAGCTCGCCGCTGAGCCAGCCGACCGCGTACGAGGACACGAAGGCGAGCACGCCGAGCACGATCGCGAGCACGCCGGGCGGAAAGCTCGTCGCGCCCTTCACCGAGCGGCGCCGGTACGGCGCGAAGACGAGCGGCAGCGCGATCACCGCTCCGTACAGGGCCCAGTCGAGCGCGCTACGCATCGGGAGACGGTGGCAGAAGGGGGAGAGCACCCGGCTCGGGCGCCGCTGGCGAGCCCGGGAGCCCTCGACGGGCTCCGCCCGAGCCCGCCTCGGCCGCACCCGGACCTGCAGGGCTCAGAAGTGCAGCCCCAGGGTGGCGGCGAGGCCGAGCGTGGAGCCGTAGCCCGAGCCCTCGGCGGCGAGCAGCTCGGCGCGCCCGGCGTCCACGTCGCCGCTGGTCTGGAGGTTGGCGATCTCGCTCGGCGAGAGCCCGGGGCGCGTGAGGGCCATGAAGTCGAAGGTGGCCTGGCCGCCGATCGACACGTACTTGCCGAGGTAGAAGTCGAGCCCGGCGCCTGCACGCGCGTAGAGGCCGTCGATCGAGAGCGCGCGCCCGGCGGTGCTGTCGAGGTTTCCGAGCGCCGCGTAGCCGACGCCGAGATCGAAGCGTGGCTCGACCGGCCCGAGCGGGATGCGCAGCCCGATCTCGCCGCCGACGCGGCCGAGCTGCCACTGATCGAAGAGACCGAGGCGGGCGCGTGCGCCGAGCGTGAGAAAGATGAGCCGCGCGCCGAGGCCCGCCGAGATGAAGCCGCCGTTGGCGCTCGTGTCGACGAAGCCGGCCGTGAGGGCCTGCTCGTCCACGTCGAAGGTGCGCAGGCCGACGTGCTCGTAGCCGCCCTGCGCCTCGATCCAGAACCAGCTCAGACCGCGCCCGCTGTCCTCGTCGCGTGAGCGCTCGAGCTCGTCTTCGAGCTCACGGTCCTCGGGCGCGGGCCCCGTGTTCTCGAGCGGCGGTGGTGGCGCGAGGCCTCCCGCCGAGAGACTGGGATCGTAGCCCGTGGAGGGAGGGGTGCCAGCGCCGCTCGGCTGCGCGCCGTAGGGCTGCGGCTGCGCGCCGTAGGGCTGCGGCTGCGCGCCGGAGGGCTGCGGCTGCGCGCCCGGCTGGCTCCAGGGCACCGGCGGCGCTTGCGCGGAGGCGGCGGTCGCCCAGCACGCCACCACGGCGAGGCTCGACGACGCGGTCGCGCGTCGCGCGGAGTGCGAGCGGCGTCGCGCATGCCTGGCGCACGAAGCCTCGAAGGAGCCCGTCTTCATGTCGAGAGCCTAGCAGATCGCTATGGGCAAGGGCCCGGCACGCCCGAGCCGAGCTCGAGCTCGAAGCGTACGCGCCGCCCGGACTCGAGCACGAAGGCCGCGTGACCTCGGCTCCCCGCGTAGTGGCTCTCCAGGCGGTAGTCCCCGCCCGGGGTCGCCTCGACCTCGACCTGGTCGATGCTCGCGCGGATGCGCAGCTCGAAGCGACCCGGCCCGGCACGCTCGCTACCGGGCGGCGCCAGCGGCATGCGCAGCGCGCGCAGGCTGCGACGGATCGACTCCCCGAGCGGCTCTGGCGGCGTCGCGGGTGTGAAGCAGAGACGCTCGAGCGGCGCGATGCGCCCTTCGTCGTCGAGCTCGACCGAGAGCCGCAGCTCGCCCGCCGGCCCCTGCTCGAGCTCGCGCCACGCGACGACCGGAGCCGCGTAGGCGGCGAGCTCCTTGGTGAAACGCGCCGGGGCGCTGGGCGCGCGAGGGCGCTCGAAGCCACCGCCGTCGCCCGGGCCCTCGGGGCCGTCGCCGGTGCCCGTGCCCGGCGTCGCAGCGCTCGCAGCCTCGCCGGGAGGGCTCGCGCTCGGGCTCGCACTGACCGCCGAGCTCGCGGGCGTCGCTCGCGAGGCTCGGGCCGGGCGCGTCGAGGGCAGCGAGGGAGGCGGCTCGGGGACTCGCTCAGCTGCCTCGGGCTCGGTGGGCGCCGGCTGCACCGGTGGAGGCGCAGGCGCCGCGGTTTGCGGAGGGGCCGGCGCGGCGGGCGGCTCGGCTGGCTCGCTGGGCTGCGTGGGCTCCGCGGCGGGAGCGGTTCCTTGCGCGCGCTGATCGGCGCCGGGCTGCGCCGCGTCGGCGACCGGCTCGCTGTCGAGCTCGACCAGCCCGGCGAGCTCGGCCTCGGGCGTCGGCGGGGCCGCGAGTGCGCTCGGTTCGCTGGGCGCTCCGCCCGGCCGCCGAGGCTCGAGCAGGCTGGCCCCGCCCGCGAGCGCGTGCAGCGCGAGCGAGACCACCACGCACAGCAAGGCCGGCAGGTATCGCTCCTTGCGCCCGCCGAGCTGGGTTAGGAGGTCGACCATCGTGCACGCTGAGCCGCCCAAGCCGAGCCCGGCTCCCTTCGCAGAATGGTCGATCGCCATGGGCACGTCCACCAGACAGCGAGCGCGCGCCGAAGTTCTGCTCGGCCTGAAGGAACGATGATTTCGCTCGGGATTTCCACATCGACCGAACGCGGGAGCGTCGCGCTCGTAGGCGATGGGCGCGTGCTCGCGAGCGAGGATTGGCTGCACCTCGAGGGGCACGCGGAGCGGCTCTTCGCCGCGCTCGACCGCGTCTTCCTCGAGGCCCGGGTCTCGCGCGGCGAGCTCGGGATCGTCGGCTGCGACATCGGCCCGGGTTCCTTCACCGGGGTTCGCGTCGGTGTGGCCTCGGCGCAGGGCATCGCGCTCGGGCTCGGCCTGCGCATGGTGCCGGTGCTCTCCTTCGAGGCGATGGCCCAGGCGGCGAGGCGGATCGAGCAGGGCGGCGCGCGCGCCTTCGAGGCCTACGTCGTGGCCCTCGACGCCAAGAAGGACGAGGCCTACCTCGCCGAGCTCCGAGAGGGCGAGCGCGTCGCCGAGCTCTTGCACCTGCCGCGCGCCGAGGCCGCCGCATGGCTCGAGGCCGCGCGTCTCCGCGGCCTCGCGCTCGTGGGCGCCTTCGCGGCCGAGCTCGGCGAGGGTGTGCTGCGCTCGGAGCGCTCGGATCTGCCGCACGCCATCGCCGTCGCCGAGCTCGCCCTCGAGCGGGCCGCACGCGCGGTCGAGGTCTGCGAGATCGCGCCCGAGTACGTGCGCGCCCCGGACGCGAAGCCTCAGAGTGGTGGCAGCCCCGCCGCCTCGGCGCAGAGCTCGACGTAGCGCCTGCCGGTCGACGCGAGGTCGTAGGGCGCGAGGCGCTTGGCGATCGCGTCGCGGTCCCAGCGTGTGTCGAGCACCTTCGCGAGCGCGTCCGTGAGCGCTGGCACGTCGCCCGGCTCGAAGAGCTCGCCCGCTCCGCCGAGCGCGACGATGTCGGGCATGCCACCGACGGTCGACGCGACGACCGGGCAGCCGCAGGCCAGGGCCTCCATGAGCGCGTCCGGCCAGCCCTCGCTGAGGCTGGGCAAGGTCGCGACGTCGGCGGCCGCGTAGTAGATCTTCATGCGCAGCTCGTCTTGCCAGCCGGCGAAGCTCACCCGCTCGCCGACCCCGAGCTTCGCCGCGAGCTCACGCAGCGCGCCCTCCTCGCTGCCCGAGCCCACGAGTACGGCGCGGTGTCGTCCAGGCGAGCGCTGCTCGAGCCGGGCGAGCGCCTCGACGAGGAAGTGCACGCCCTTCTCCGGGCTGAGGCGCGCGGGCGCGACGATGACGCGCTCCTTCGCGTCGATGCCGAGCTCGCGCCGCGCCTCGGCGCGATCGACCGGGTGGAACTTCTCCGGATCGACGCCCGTCGGTACGAAGTGCACCTTGTGCTGCGGTGCACCGAGCTCGACGCAGGCGCGCGCGAGCTGCGTGCTCACCGCGATCGTTCCGTCGAGGTGCCGCAGTGCCCAGGCGATCTGCTGGCGCCGCAGCGGCAGCTTCGCGACCTCGTTGATGTCGGAGCCCATGACGCGCACGAGCGTCGGCACGCCGAGCGCGCGCCCGAGCGCCGCCGCCGCCGTGCCGTCGGGGTAGGCCCAGGCCGAGAGCATGGCGTCGGGGCGGAAACGCTCGATCTCACGTCGCAGCGCCGGCAGGAGCGAGAGCCCGTAGAGCGAAGCGTAGAGCGCGCGCGCCGCGCCGGGCACGTGCGCGTGACGCAGGTGCACGATGGGCTCGCCGTCGACGTCGCGCTCGAGCGCGGGCGCGGCGCGCATCCTCGCCCAGGCCGGCACCTTCTCCGAGACGAGCGGCGGATACCAGGGCAGGGGCACCACGACGCGCACCTCGGCGTGGCTGCGCATCTTCCCGACGATGCGGGCGTTGCCTGCGCTGCGCTCGGGCAAGTGGGGGGAGCGGTAGAGCGAAGAGAGGAAGAGGATCTTCACGTGGGGCGAAGGGCGTCGATGCGTGTGGGCGTAGCCCTCGGGGCTGTGATCAGCCGAGGGGAGCGGGCGCGACCGAGGGGCTCACGCGCCAGCCGCGCGGGGTCGAGGCGTCGCTCGTGGCGCGCGACCAGTGCTCGAGCACCAACAGCTGGAACAAGGTCCTCGACCAGTCGGCCGTGCCGGCCTGCTGCTGGTCGAGCATCGTGCTCACGAGCTTGCGGTCGAAGAGCGGCGCCGTCCACGGGCTCGGGCTCTCGAGCACCTCCCGCACGGAGTGACCCCAGGGGCCGCGGAACAGCTCCGGGAGCGGCGTGGGGAAGCCGAGCTTGCGCCGGGTGCGCACCTCCTTCGGGATGCGATCCGCGAGCGCGCGCTTCAGCGCGATCTTCTGGTCGGCTGGGCTGATCCGCTGCCCGACGGCGGTGCGCTCGGCGAGCTCGACGAGGCGGTAGTCCATGAACGGCAGCCGCACCTCGACCGAGGCCGCCATGCTCATGATGTCCGAGCGCGCGAGCGAGTTGTCGACGAGCCAGGCGCGGGAGTCGACCGCCGCCATGCGCGCGATCGGGTGCAGCCCGCGCGTATCGGCGTAGAGGGCGCGCAGCGAGGCGTAAGGGTCGCGACCCTCGAGCGCGCGCCGCACGTCGCCCGAGAGCAGCCTCGGCTTCACGTCGGCGTCGAAGTCGTTGAGGCCTCGGTAGCGCTCCTCGAGCGGCTCGTCGAGCAGCGCGGCATAGCGGCGTACGCGACGCGCGATCGGGTGCGTCGAGGCGCCCGCCCAGGTCGCGGCCGCGCGCGCCGCCAGGCTGGGTACGACGTGCTGCGCGAGCTCGAGCGCGTACATCGTGCGGTAGGGCGTGTAGCCGAGCCAGGTCTCGTCGGCGCCTTCGCCGGAGAGCAGCACCGGCCCGTGCTCGCGCGCGAGGCGACACACGCCGAGCAGCTGTCCGATCATCGGCTCGGCGAGCGGCTCGTCGAGCAGGCTCGCGGCCTCCATCAGGAGTGCGCTGTGCGCCTCGACGTCGAGCCGTAGCTCGTGGTGCTCGGTGCCGAGCGCCTCGGCGACCTTGCGGGCAGGCTCGAACTCCGTCTGCGCGCCGGGCACGTCGACGCCCACGCAGAAGGTCGCGATGCCCTCGAGCCCCTCGTCGCGCACCTCGGCGACCGTGCTGGCGATGGCGGTCGAGTCGACCCCGCCCGAGAGCAACACGCCGACCGGCACGTCGCTCCTGAGCCGGAGCTTCACCGAGTCGTCGAAGAGCTCACGCAGCCTGCGCCGGGTCTCCGCCGGGCCACGCCGCTCGTCCGGCTCGAAGCGGTGTCGCCAGTAACGGTGGCTGCTCGGCTCACGACCCTCCTGGTAGACCCTGAGCTCGCCGGCGGCGAGCTTCCGGATCCCGGAGACCATGCTGCGCGGGTGCACGACGTAGCCGAGCATGAGGTACTCGGAGAGCGCGCCGAGGTGCAGCGAGAGGTCGAGCGTGGGCACGGCGACCAAGGCCTTCATCTCGCTCGCGAACACCACGCCATCGCTCGTGTCCGCGAAGAACAGCGGCTTCACACCCAGACGATCGCGCCCGAGCACGAGCCTCCGACGGGCCGTGTCCCACAGCGCGAAGGCGAACATGCCGTTGAAGTGGCTCACGCAGTCGAGGCCCCACTCGGCGTAGGCCCGCAAGAGGACCTCGGTGTCCGAGCGCGAGTGGAAGACGTGCCCCTTGCCGCAGAGCTCGCGCCGTAGCTCGACGTAGTTGTAGATCTCGCCGTTGAACGTGACGACGAGCTCCGGGCCGGTCGTCGCCATGGGCTGCGCGCCGCCCTCTCGGTCGATGATCGACAGGCGCCGGTGCGCGAGCCCGACCGCGCCGTCGAGGTAGGTCCCCTCGCCGTCGGGGCCGCGATGCGCCAGCCGGCGTGCCATGTCGACGAGCTCGGCCTCGTCGGCTGGCGCGCCGCTCCGGTGGTTGAATCGCCCCGCAATCCCGCACACGATGCCGCGCATCCTACACGCGCAGGCGGGAGCGTCGACCACACAACCCTCCACGCGCCGATCGGGTAGAGTCCCGCCGCCGAGCTCGAGCGCTCGCCGCCCCCCACGAAGACCCGTCCGAACCGCGATGTCCCCGCACCCGAGTGAGCCCCAACAAGCGCCCAGCGAGGCCGAGACCGACGAGCACGGCGGCGCGGCGAGCTCGAGCGCCGATCGACTGCGCTCTCGCTTCGGCCACGCCTTCGAGCCAGGCCAGGTCCTGTTCCGAGAGGGCGACGAGGGCACGCAGGCCTTCCTGCTCGAAGAGGGGCGCGTCCGCCTGATCAAGCGCGTGCGCGGCGTGGAGCGCTCTCTCATGGTGCTCAAGGCCGGTGACCTCTTCGGGGAGTCCGCCCTCCTGCCAGGGGCGCTGCGCTCCTCGACCGCCATCGCGCTCTCGAGCGGCGTCTGTCTCGCGCTCGACCACACCACGCTGCACAGCCTGCTCGAGCGCAACCCGGCCGTGGCGGCGCGCCTGGTGCGCCAGCTCGTCCGACGCCTGCGTGACGCCGAGGACCAGATCGAGATCATGATGCTCTCGGACACGCAGTCCAAGGTCGTGAGCGCGCTGCTCAAGCTCGCGCAGGGGCACGCCGACGCCGGCGACAGCGCCGGGGTCTCCTTCTCGGTCTCGCCGATGGAGCTGTCGACGCGCGTCGGGCTCGACGTCGAGACCGTCAAGCGCGTGGTGCGCGAGCTGCGCGAGGGCCAGTACGTGAAGGTCGTCGACGAGCGGCTCGAGATCCCCGACCTCGACGCTCTGCGCAGGCTCTTCTCCTTGCTCGGCGTGAAGGACGAGATCCGCGGAGAGGCCGACGATCTGCGCTGAGTGGCCGCGTTGACGTGAGAGAGGCCGTAGGTTAGCTCTCGCGCGACGCTCGGCGGCCTGCTCGCGCCCGCAGCCCACCGAGGCGCGGGGCCGCTCACCGGCGAGCGCACGAGATCGATGATGAAGCACGACGGCAACCTCTCGAGCGTCCCAGCGAAGCGCAGCGCGCGCGTGCGAAGCCCGCGCCATGCGGTGCGGGCGGTCGGTCTGCCCTGCCTGCTGGGCGTCGTGCTCGCGACGGCTTGCGTGGGCGCGGCCCCCGACGGCACGGTCGACCCCAAGAGCGTCGCGACCTACGACGTGGCGCGTGACGCCTTCGAGAAGGGCCGCCTGCGTGATGCCCTGTCGAAGGTCGACGAGGCGCTCGAGACCGACCCCGACAACGCCGACGCCGCCTACCTCGGCGCGATCGTGCACCTCGCGTTCTGCGCGAAGGACGCGAGCTCCACCGACTGCCGCTTCGGCGACGCCGAGCGCTACGCGAAGCGGGCCCTCGCGGCCCAGCCCGAGATGCGCGACGCGAAGAACACGCTAGGCGTCATCCTCGTGCACCTCGAGCGCTACGACGACGCGATCGCCGTGCTCAAGCCGCTCACCGGCGACATCCTCTACGCCTCGCCGGAGAAGTCGTGGGGCAACCTCGGCTGGGCCTATCTCGAGAAGGGTGAGACCGACCTCGCCATCGACGCGCTGCTGCGCTCGGTCGGCGCGCAGCCGACCTTCTGCGTGGGCAACTTCCGGCTGGGCCTCGCCTACGAGAAGAAGGGCGACGCCGCCGCCGCCCACGCGGCGTTCACGCGCGCGCTCGAGACCGACCGCCCCGGCTGCAAGGATCTGCAGGAGGCCTGGGAGGCGCGCGGGCGCGCCGCGACGAAGCTCGGCAACCTCGACGGCGCGCGCGGCGACTACGGCGCGTGCCGCGAGCTCAGCGCGAGCTCCGCGTCGGGTAGGCGCTGCGACGCCTCGCTCCGCGGTCTGCCCGCCTCGTCGCCCACGCCGCCGGCGCCCGCGCCGCCGGCGCCCGCGCCGCCGGCGCCTGCGCCGGAGCCTTCGGCAGCACCGACGCCCGCGCCCAAGCCCTGATCCCGGCCGAGCTCGTCGCCGCTGGCCATCGGTGCAGGCGGTGCTAGACCGCCCCGGCACCTGCGCTCGCGCCCACCCGACGCGCGAAACCGGAAGGGTGGATCAGGATTACCCCGGATCGAGCACGATCCTCCCCCTCGTGGAGGAGCGCTACTCGATCGAAAACGCAGGAGAAAGTCAAGGCAGCATCGAAGGGGAGATCCTGATAGCAGATCGACCCGCGCCAGCTGCCTGGCGCCAGAGAACCCATGGAATCGATCGGCCGCTACCTCAAGAGCAACCGCGAAGCCCACGGGATGAGCGTCGAGGAGATCGCGCGCGCCACGCGCATCCCCGTGTCCGCCATCGAGCGCATCGAGGGCGATCACTTCGACGACCTGCCCGGCGAGGTCTTCGTCCGTGGCTTCCTCAAGGCCTACGCTCGCGCCGTGCACGCACCCGCCGACGACGTGCTCGCCCGGTACACCTCGAGCCGCCGCGTCGTCTCGAGCGCGCCCATGCCGCTGAGCGCCCCCGAAGCTCGTCGCTCCTCGAGCCGGCGTGTGGGTGTGGCCATCGCCTTCGTGCTCCTGCTCATCCTGTTCACGGTCGCGATCAGCATCGTGCTGCGACCGCGTGGCCAGAGCCTGCCCCGTGAGCTGAGCGACCTGAGCGGCGCTCTCGAGTCCGACGGCGAGCTCTCCGAGCGCTCCATCTGAGAGGGCGCTCCTGTTCTGAGAGGGCGCTCCTGTTCTGAGAGGGCGCTCCGTCCGAGAGGGCGCTCCGTCCGAGAGGGCGCTCCTCCTGAGAGGGCGCTCGCCTGGGCGCCGTGCGCTCGTGCGCCTGCCGCCGTGGGCGGTGCGGTCGCGAGCCGCGCGGCCTTGCGCTCGTGCCGCTGTGCGCTCGGGCCCGGGGGGCGCTAGGGTCTCCGGGTGGCGCGTCGGTCAGCTCGCTCACGCATCCGCACCGAGGCGCTCATCGTGCGACGTACGCCCATCGGCGAGGCCGACTGGATGCTGCAGCTGTTCACGCCTCGGCTCGGGCTCCTGAGCGCGGCGGCACGCTCTGCGAGGCGCGCGAGCTCGAAGCTCGGTGTGCTCGAGCCGCTGCACGGGCTCGAGGTGGAGCTCGACCTCGCGCCCGGCGACGAGGTCGCGAGGCTGGTCCAGTCGAAGATCCTCCGGCCTCGCCTCGGCATCCTGACCGACGGGCTCAGGCTCGACGAGGCCGCGCGCATCCTGCGCTGGGTGCGCGCCACCGTCGGCGCGGGTGCACCCGAGCCGCGCGGCTTCGCCATCGTGGTCGAGGCGCTCGACAGGCTCGACCTCGGGGGCGAGCCTCGCCCGATCGTGCTGCGCGCCGGGCTCGAGCTGCTCTCCGCGCTCGGCTACGCGCTCGAGCTCGAGCGGTGCACCAGCTGCGGCAGGGCCTGCCCGGAGGGCGTGGCCGTGCTCGTCGATCCGGCGGCGGGCGGGGTCGTGTGCCGAGCCTGCGGGGGAGGGCCGCTGCGCCTCGGCGCGTCGGTGCGCCTCGAGCTCTGCACGATCGCCCGCGGAGGAGAGTCCGGATATCCCGCCGAGGTGCTCGAGTTCGGCGCTCGCCTCGTCGACGAGGCGCTCTCGGCCCACGCAGCCCGCGGCGAACGCCGCGGGCCCATGGGGCAGGGCGGCCGCGACCGCCGGTGAGTCAGCCCGTGCGGCCCAGGTAGCGACGCACGGCGCGCGGGCGCTCGAGGCTGCCCTCGATCTCGAGGTAGGGCCTGCCCGGGGCCTCGCGTGGGAAGGCGAAGCTCCCGGTGTTCGCGTAGCGCGGGCCGGTCGCCTCCTCGTGTGCGTGGCCCATGACGACCAGCTCGGCGTCGCTCGCCTCCGCGATCGCGCTCGCGCCGCGCTCGAGGCGCTCGGCGACCGAGCCACCGTAGCGGTCGTAGCCCAGCGCCCAGGAGGCGCCCATCGCGAGCGCGCCTAGCGAGAGGCTCGCCCGCGCGAGGCGGCCGTGGCCCGTGGCCAGCAGGGCCGCGCCGCCCCCGAGCGCGAGCGTCGCGGCCACGCGATCGAGGTACAGGCGCTGGAAGGTGCCGACGAAGCTGCGGAGCGTGGGCTCGGCGTAGAGCGCGGCGAGCAGCTCGAGCCCCTCGAGATCGAGCTCGTGGCGCTCGGCGTAGTCGCGGAGCTCTTCGGCTCGCGCGGGGCGGCCTCCGTGTTCGTCGAAGAAGGGTCCGCTCTCGGCGAGCGCGCGGAAGGCGGTGTGGAAGAAGCGATAGACGACGTACGGCCCGCGCCGGCCGTACCAAGCGAAGGCCGAGAGAAACAGCCAGAGCGGGGTCTTGTCGTTGTTGTTGAGGTAGCGGTGCGCGCCGGTAGGCGCGACGAACTCCTCGACGAAGCGCACGCCGAGGCTGCGGGCCTCGGTCGCCAGAGGGTGAGGCATCGCGTTGTCGGGGTCGTGCAGGTGGCCGTGCTCGACGTGCAGCCCGCCCTCACGGATGAACCACGGGGTGGTGCGCAGCCTCGCGCGCGCCTCGGCGCCGAGCCCGAGCAGCTCGGCGAGCCGCGCGTGATGCTGCGCGTCGCCGAGCGCGGCGTCGTGGTTGCCCGCGGTGATCCACAGCTCACCGCCCTGGTCGAGGTGGCGAGCGAGCGCGCGCGTCACGCGGGGCATGCTCTCGCAGGCCTCGCGCAGTGCATGGTCGCGCGCGGCGCCGGGGTGATCGGCCGAGAGGTCGAAGACGTCGCCCGCCGCGACGATGCGGCTGCCCGGGTGCGCCGAGAGCAGGCGCTCGAGGTCGCCGACGAGCGAGGCCGGGCTCTCGCGGACGAGGTGCAGATCACCGAGGACGAGGGTGCGCAAGCGGGTGCCAACAAGGACCACGCACGGGCCGCACGCGCAAGCCCCTCGCACGAGTCCGGCCGCTTGCTACGCTCGACGACCCCGTGCGCACCCAGCCCTCCACCGCGGTCGTCCTCTCCTTCCACGGCACCGTCGAGGATCTCGACGACATGCCAGCCTTCCTCGCCACGATCCGCCGCGGGCGCCCGGCGCCGCCGGAGATGGTCGCCGAGGTGCGCCACCGCTACGAGCAGATCGGCGGCTCACCCTACGTGCGCGAGACGCGCGCCCAAGCCGAGGCGCTCTCGGCGCGCCTCGGGCTGCCTGTCCGCATCGCGGGGCGCATGTGGGGGCCCTACGCGCGCGAGGTCGTGCCGGCGCTGTACACCGAGGGCGTGCGGCGCATCGTGAGCCTGCCGCTCGCGCCGCAGTCGGTCGACCTCTACCACGCCGACCTGCGCACCGCGGCCGAGGGCCTCGACGGGCTCGAGCTCCGCTTCGTGCCCGCCTGGGGCGACGAGCCAGCCTTGCTCGACGCCCAGCTCGAGACGGTGCTCGAGGGGCTCGCGAGGCTCGCCGCGAGCGCCGGCGAGGCCCCGCCCGCCGAGAACGCCATCGTGCTCTCCGCGCACAGCCTGCCGCTCCGCGTCTTGCGCGCCGGCGATCGCTACGAGCTCGAGTTCCGCGCGATGGCCGAGAAGCTCCAGGCTCGCCTCGAGGCGCTCGGGCACCCGGTGCGCGTCGCCTTCCAGAGCCAGGGCATGACGGGCGACGAGTGGCTCGGGCCGGATCTCCCGGCGACCTTCGGCGCGCTGGTCTCCGAGGGCCTCCGGCGCGTGGTCGTCGCGCCCATCGGCTTCGTCGCCGAGCACGTCGAGACGCTCTACGACCTCGACGTCGAGGCGCCGAAGCTCGCGCGCGAGGCGGGCATCGAGGCCTACGGCAGGGCCCCCACGGTCTCCGCGCGGCCTCGCTTCATCGACGCGCTCGAGGCCTTGGTGCGGCGCTCGCTCGGCGACGCAGCAGCCTGAGCTTCGGGCCGCATCGGGCGCTATGCTGCGCGCGATGCTCTCCCGCTCGCGCGTCCGAGGTCTGCCTCTCGCCCTGCTGATCGCGGTCTCCGTCGTCGCGGGGCACGCCTCGACCGCCGAGGCGCAGCGCCGCGGAGCCGCCGAGGCCACCGCTCAGCCGGGCGCACCCCAGCCGTCCGCGGTCGCCGAGCCGAGCCCGGCCTGGCTCGCCGCGAAGAAGCTCGTCGATCGCGCCGAGTACGCCGAGGCGCTCACCGAGATCGCCAAGCTCGCCTCCGGCCCGGAGGCGAAGGCCGCCGCGCTCTTGCGCGCGGAGGTCGAGCTGCGCACGGGCCGCTACGAAGACGCCGAGAAGAGCGCCGCGAGCGCCGCCAGCGAGGCGCGCTTGGCCGGCCGCGCGCACGCGCTGATGGGCGAAGCGCTCGCTTCGCGCGGAAAGCTCGACGAGGCCATCGCCGCCCTGCGCCGCGTGGAGAGCGAGCCCGAGGCGAGGCGCGCGAGGCTCCTGCTCGGCGAGTACCTCATCCTCTCGGGCAAACGAGGCGAAGCGCGCGCGCCGCTGATGACGCTCATCGCCGACTACAACGCCGACACGATCACCTCGAGCGACGCCGAGGGGCTCAGCATGGTCGGGCGCGCCGCGCACCTGCTCCGCAGTGCGCGCGACGCGAACGACGCCTACAACGACGCGGAGAAGGCGGGCGCGAAGGAGCGCGTGGAGACGCTGCTCTGGCGCGCGGAGCTCTTCCTCGACAAGTACGATCCGGGCCACGCGGGGCAGGTCGTCGCAGAGGCCGAGAAGCTCGCGCCGAAGGACCCTCGCGTGCGCATCGCGAAGGCGCGCGTCTTGCTCGAGACCGCGATGGACTTCGAGGCCGCCGAGAGCGAGCTGCGCCGAGCGCTCGAGGTGAACCCCAAGCTCGCCGAGGCCTACTTCGTGCGTGCGGGGCTCGAGCTCCGGGATCTCGAGATCGAGGCCGCCGACCGCGCGGCCGACGAGGGGCTCGAGATCAACCCTCGGGATCTCGATCTCCTGGCGATGAAGGCTGCGATCCGCTTCCTCGCCGACGACCCCAAGGGCTTCGAGCGCTACGAGCGCGAGGTCTTCGCGCTGAACCCCGACCACTCGGCCTTCTACCAAGTGGTCGTCGAGTACGCCGAGTGGGAGCACCGCTACGACGACATCATCGCCTTCATGAAGAAGGCCGTCGCGATCGACCCGGCCGACGCGAAGGCGCACGCGCAGCTCGGCTTGAACCTCATCCGCGCGGGCAAGGAAGACGAGGGGCTCGTCGCGCTGAAGAAGGCCTGGGACAAGGATCGCTTCAACGTGCGCGTCTTCAACACGCTCAACCTCTACGAGCGCAGCATCGCCAACGACTACCTGAGCGTCGAGGGCACGACCTTCCGCATCCGCTACGACAAGAAGGAGCGGCGCATCCTCGAGCGCTACGTGCCGCAGATGCTCGACGAGGCCTGGACGAGCATGACCAAGCGCTACGGCTTCGTGCCCGAGCGCCCGGTGTTCGTCGAGCTCTACGCCGACAGCGAGCACTTCAGCGTGCGCACGAGCGGCCTGCCCAACGTCGGCATCCAGGGCGTGTGCTTCGGCCAGACGCTCGCGATGCTGAGCCCCGCGGCGGCGCCCTTCAACTGGGGCAACGTGCTCTGGCACGAGCTCGGGCACGTCTTCGCGATCCAGCTGTCGAAGAACCACGTGCCTCGTTGGTACACCGAGGGTCTCAGCGAGTACGAGACGATCATCCGCCGCAAGGAGTGGCAGCGCGAAGAGGACCCGGCCCTCTACGCGGCGCTGCGCCGAGGTCGCATCCCCGCGGTGGCCTCCTTCAACCGCGCCTTCACGCACGTCGACAGCGTGGAGGAGGTCACCATGGCCTACTACGCCGCGAGCCAGATCGTCGTCTTCATGGTGGAGCGCTACGGCTGGGACAAGACGATCGCGATGATGCCTCGCTGGGCGAAGGGCGAGCGCACGCCCGAGATCGTGAAGGGGACGCTCGGCGTGAGCGCCGAGGAGCTCGACACGGCCTTCCGCGCCTGGCTCGAGGAGCGGCTCGCGCGCTACCGCACCCAATACGTGCCCGACCTGCACGCGCCCCCGCTCGAAGACGCCGTCGACGCGGCGAAGAAGGCGCCGACCGATCCCACGAAGCAGGTCGAGCTCGCGGTCGCACGCCTGCGCTCGGGCGACGAGAAGGCGGGGCGCGCCGCGCTCGCGGAGGCGCTCAGGCTCGACCCGAAGCAGCGTGACGCGCTCTACGTCTCGCTCGAGCTCGCCCTCGAGGCCGAGGATCTACCCGAGGCCGAGCGCCTCTCGAAGGCGCTCGAGGGTGCCGGCGGCGACGGCTACGCGGCGCGCATGATCGCCGCGCGGCTCGCCGAGGAGCGCGAAGACGACGAGTCCCTCCGTGCGCACCTCGAGGCGGCGGCGCGCTTCGATCCGTCGCAGGCCGAGCCGGTGGGCAGGCTGGTCGCGCGCGCGCGCCGGCTGCGCGACGGCGCGGGTGAGCTCGAGGCCCTGCGGCGCTACGTGGCGCTCGAGCAGCACGATCGCGCGGCCTGGAAGCGCCTGCTCGAGGGGCTCGTCGCGCGTGGGCTCTGGGAGGAGGCCGTGCTCGTGGGCGAGGGCGCGATCTACGTCGACGTGGCGAACCCCGAGGTGCACCGCCTCTACGCGCGCGCGCTCGCGCGCTCGGGCAGGCACCTCACGGCGATCTTCGAGTACAACAGCGCGATCCTCGCGGGCGCGCCGCCGGCGATGGCCGAGGAGATCTACCGGGAGCTCGGCAAGGCCTACCAGAAGCTCGGCCAGCCCAAGCTCGTCGAGCAGGCGAAGGTCTACGAGAAGCGCGCCCAGGCGCGTGCGGCCTCGGCGCCGCCCGGACGCTGATCCTCAGCCCTCGGCGTCGAGCTCGTCGCCCTTGTCGCCGCGCAGCCCGAGCGCGCGGCACTTCTTGTAGAAGTGGCTGCGTTCGAGTCCGAGCGCGCGCGCGGTGGGGGCCATCTGCCCGCCGTGGTGCGCGAGCGCCTGCTCCACGATGAGGCGCTCGGCCTCCTCCGAGAGCAGCTTGAACGGCACGCTGGGCCGGTACAGCGCACCCTTCGGCGCCGCGCCGCCGCCGAGGCAGGTCCGCACGTCGGGCTCGTCGATCGTCTCGTCCGGGCTGAGGATCACCAGCCGCTCGAGCACGTTGCGCAGCTCCCGCACGTTGCCCGGCCAGGCGTGCGCGCCGAGGGCCTCGAGCGCACTCGGCGACAGGCGCATGCCAGGGCGGTCGTTCGCCGCCGAGAGCAGGGAGAGGAAGTGCTGGGCGAGCTCCGGCACGTCTTCACGGCGGGCCCGCAGCGGCGGGATCTCGAGCGGCACGACGTTGAGCCGGTCGTAGAGGTCGGCGCGGAACTCCTTGTCGAGCAGGGCCTCGAGATCGCGGTTCGTCGCGGCCACGACCCTCACGTCGACCTTGAGCACCTCGTGGCCACCGACGCGTTCGATCTCCTTCTCCTGCAGGACGCGCAAGAGCTTCGCCTGCATCGGCAGGGGCATGTCGCCGATCTCGTCGAGGAAGAGCGTGCCGCCGCTCGCGCGCTCGAACTTGCCGCGCCGCTGCTTGGTCGCGCCCGTGAAGGCGCCTGCCTCATGACCGAAGAGCTCGCTCTCGAAGAGCTCGCTCGGGATCGCGGCGCAGTTCATCTTCTCGAGCGGGCCCTTCACGCGCTTGGAGCCGAGGTGGATCGCCCGCGCGACCAGCTCCTTTCCGGTGCCACGCTCGCCGCGGATGAGCACCGTCGCCTGCGCCTTGGCGGCGCGCTCGATCTGCTCCCGCAAGAGCTGCATGCTCCGACTCGAGCCGACCAGCTCGCCCGAGCGACCGGCCTGCTTGCCCAGGTCGCGCGCCTCGGCCTCGACACGCGCGAGGCGCAGGGCGTTGTCGAGCACGAGCAGCAGGCGATCGGTCGAGAGCGGCTTCTCGAGGAAGTCGAAGGCCCCGAGGCGCGTGGCGCGCACCGCGGCGTCGACCGTCGCGTGGCCGCTCATCATGACGACGGGGATCTCGAGGCCGCCGGCGCGCAGCTTCTCGAGCAACGCCACGCCGCTGCCGTCGGGCAAGGCTACGTCGAAGAGCGCGATATCATAGCTGTTCTTGGCGAACTTCTCGCTCGCGACGCCGACGCCCCCGGCCACGTCGACGGTGTAGCCTTCGAGCACGAGGGCCTTCTGCAGGGTGGTGAGGATCGAGCGCTCGTCGTCGAGCACGAGCACGTGGGCGCGGGCCATGTGCGAGAGCTTACACGCGCCGGGCGGCTCGGCACCGGGGAGCTCCTGCCGAGCGGCCGCCTCGCGCCGAGGAGCGCCGCCCCACTGAGCGCCTGTGCTCCGGGAGCGTTTCTCTGGAACCTCGGCGAGCTGTGATAGCGTGGTCGAGCATGGTTCCGGACCGCCCACCGACGGCCGAAGGGGATCTGGCCTTCGCTCCGCTGCCGCACCTCATGGTGTACGCCCTCGATCACCGGATCTCGGGTGAGTTGCACCTCGAGCCGGCCGAGGGCGTGGTGCACGTGCTCCGCTTCGACCAGGGCGTGCCCTCGAAGCTGCGCTTCGGCGAGCCCTACGCGCGACTCGGCGATCTGCTCGTGGAAGCGGAGGTCACGACGCGGGAGGTGGTCGAGGGGGCAGCGAGCATGGGTGGGCTGCTCGGCGACCTCTTGGTCCTCACAGGCTCGGTCGAGTCGAAGGTGCTCGAAGAGACGCTCGAGCGGCAGCTGCGCCTGCGGCTGATGAAGCTCTACGAGATGCCTGCGAGCACGAAGTACCGCTACTACGACGGCGCCAAGGAGCTCGACGGCTGGGGGGCCGAGCCGATCGTGCTCGAGCCGCTCGCGCTGCTCTGGGCGGGCGTCGAAGCCCACGGCGACGCCTCCGCGCTGCTCGAGCCGACGCTCGAGCGGGTGCGAGAGCTCACCCTCACGCTCCACCCGAAGGCGCCGCTCGAGCGCGTGGTCCTGTCGGAGCTCGCGAAGTCGATCGTCGAGCTGCTCCAGCTCGAGCCGATGACGCTCACGCAGATCCTCGAAGCCGAGCTCGGCCCCGAGCCCGAGGTGCGCAGGCTCGTGTACGCCTTCGTGCTCTGCCGCTTCTTCGACCTCGGCCACGGCAGCCTCCCGCTCGGGGTGCGCGCGCGGCCGCAGCAGCTCGCCAAGGTCCGCCTCAAGACCGTGCGCGTGCCCGAGGTGCAGGCCTCGCTGCGCCCGGCGAGCCTGCGCTCGAAGGGGGTCATCCCGCGCGACGACGAGTCGGTGCCGCCGCCTGCCGTCGGTGAAGAGGCGCCGGCGATCGAGGTCGGCGAGCTCGACGAGGAGCTCGAGGACATCGAGGTGCTCGAGGGCGTCGAGACGGAGCAGGTCGGACTGCTCGCGAAGCTCCCGCCGCCTCCTCCGGTCGCGGGCGCTGGCGACGAGGCTCTCGGGGTGGCGGCTCGGACCGCCGACGCGGCTTCGGGTGCGGCGGCTCGGACCGCCGACGCCCCTCCCGCCGAAGAGCAGGCGCCGGAGTCCGGCATGACCGCGCGCAGCGGCGGAGCGGCCGTCGAGGTCGAGGAGGCGGGCGAAGACTCCAGTCGTCGCATCGTGTCCGAGGCCGTGCGCGGGCTCGCGCTCGAGGCGCTGCTCGCGCTCACGCTCGAGCGCCTCGACGAGAAGGACGCCGAGGGGGCCGCCGAGGTCTACGACGTGGCGAAGCTCAGGCTCGAAGAGGGCGGCAAACTCGAGCCGAGCTCGCTGCGCAAGCTCCACGCGGCCGGCGCCTGGGCTCGCATGCTCCTCCCCGGCTCGAACCTCAAGGCGCTGAGCCTCGAGCTCGACGAGCTCATCCGAGAGGCCGACGACATGGCGCTCCCGCGCTGGGTCCGCTCGCAGATCCGACGCAAGCTCGGCGACGGCGCGGGCGCCTCGAGCGATCTGAAGCGTGTGCTCGAGCTCGAGCCCGGGCACGCCGCGGCGAGCAAGGAGCTCGCTACGCTGAAGTCGGTCCCGCCGCCGAAGCGCGAGCAGCCAGGCCTCTTGCGCAAGCTCTTCGGGCGCTGAACCGTTCGCACGCTCGTCGAGTCGGTACCCACCCGACGTCGATGTCGACCCCGAAGCTGCCCAAAGAGCTGACCCTGCCCTCCGGGCGCCGCGTGCGCCTCGACGCGGGCGTCGCCAGGCGAGAGGCCACGCGGGTGCGGGGCCTGGGCGAGCTCGGCGCGGCGCTCGAGCTGCTCGCCACCGAGGGCCTCGTCGAGTGCGCCGGCCGAGGCCTGGGCCTCGACGAGCTCGAGCTCCGGGACTTCCACGTGCTGCGCGCGGTGCTGGCCCGCTCTGCGCTGCTGCCCGAGCACGAACAGGAGCTGCGCTGCGACAACTGCGGGGCGCCGAACCGCCTGCGGCCCTCCTCGGCGCTCGAGCTCGGCCCCTTCGTGCACGGCGAGCTCGACGACCCCGAGCTCGACGCGCCCTTCGATCACGCGCGGACACACCCCATTCCACCCGTCTTCACCCCGAGCGGGCTCGCGCGCTCGGTGCGCCTCGCGCCGCGCTCGGCCAGTGCGCTCAGCGCGCTCCTCCGCTCGGGGGAGTCACCCGTCGCGCTCGGCCCGACCGTGATCGCCGCGCTCGGCATCGTGCAGCTCGGCCGGGAGCGCCGCGCCGAGCGCATCGCAGGGAGCCTCGCGCGCGCGGGCGACGAGGTCTGGACGGCGCTCGGCGAGCTCTACGACCGAGCGCACTACGTCGCTCGACTCGACGTCGTCGCGCGCTGCGAGCGCTGCGGGGCGAGGCTCGATCTGCGGGCGCCAGGCGGACACGAGCTCGACCTCGTAGCGCCCAGCGAGGCGCCCGCGTCGGGAGAACCGGCCCCCGCGCCCATGAGGCTCGAGGACTTCGAGCGGCGAGCGGCGCTGCACGCGGCGCAGAGCTTCCGGCGGCTCGGCATGGCGCCCATCGCGGTCGTGGTCGACGCAGGTGTCCCGCTCTGCGACGACGGCGGTGAGCCTCTGCTCGGCTGCTACACGCCTCAGGCGAGCGACGCCTCCGGCGCGTTCGAGCAGCCCGCGGAGATCCGGCTCTTCTACCGGAGCTTCTGCGCCGAGGCTCGCCTCGATCCGAGCTTCGATCTCGACGCCGAGATCCGCGAGACGATCGAGCACGAGCTCGAGCACCACGACAACCAGCTGCGAGGGGAGGATCCGCTCGACGACGAGGAGCGCGACGAGATCGCGCGCGAGCTGCTGCGCAGGGTGGGGCGCAGAGAGCTCGTGCTGCGAGGGCTCGGTGGTCTGGCCGCGGACCTGTGGGGCTTCCTGCGGGTGACCTGGCCCATCCTGCTCCTCGTCGCCGCGCTCGCGCTCTACCCGACGTGCAGAGGCCCGCGCTGAGCTCGACGAGGTCGCTGGTTTGGTCCAACTGTCGAGGACGTGTCATGATTCTCGGGTGAGCGACGCCTCGGACAGGCAGCGAACGACCCCGAGGGCGCCCGTGGCCTCGAGGTCGCGTGAACCACGCGAGCGCGCCCCCCGCGTGAGCGCCAACCGCCGCGGCAGCCCCGAGGCCGTCGAGAAACGCCGCGCCGCGCGCCACTTCAACGAGGTCGTGCTCGGTCCGAGCGCGCCGCGGCTCGATGGCCGGACCGAGAAGAAGCGTCAGCGTTTGCTCGAGGAGCTCGCGTCCGGGCAGCTGCGCTCGAGCGGTCGCAGCCTCAAGCCCATCGACGTGCTCTTGCGCGTGCACGGTCTGCTCGAGCTCGGCGAGACGATCGCCACCCTTCGCCGCAGCTGCCGGCTCCCCAAGCCGCTACCGCCCACCGCGGCGCTGATCGACAGCGTGCGTCGGCTGCACGAGGCTTATGCCTTCCCGATCGAGGCCTACGCCTTCGTCGGCATCGACGAGGCCCTGCTGCGAGAGGCGGGGCTGCTCGATCCGAAGCCCGGCCCGGCGAGCGTGCGTGGTCGCTCGGCCAAGTCGAACGCGGCCTGAGGCCCGGGCTCCCGCGCGAAGGCCGGCTTGACCCTCGGCGACGAGCTGCCTACACGCTCATCACATGATGCGGCACAGCGCTGGCCCCTCGCGCGCGAGGTTCGTCCCCGGCCGAGGCGTGTCGCTCACGCTCGGAGCGCTGGTCGTCGCCGCGCTCACGGCGCCGCTCGCGGTCCTGCCGCTCGGTGTCGCAGAGGCGCAGGCACCGACCGACGCAGCCGCGGATCCCGCGGCGGACCGCGTGGTCGTGCGCGTGGGCGACGCGACGCTCACCGTGCGTGAGGTCGACGCGCGCATCGCGCGCACCCCGAACGCGCTGCTCCGGGGCTACGGCGACGATCCCGCGTCGATCCGGCGTGGCTTCGTCGAGCGCGTGCTCGTGCCCGAGCTCTTGTCCGCCGCGGAAGCGAAGCAGCGCGGCATCGACAAGCGAGCCGACGTCGCCGACCGCCTGCGCGCCGCGCTGCGCGTGGCGCTGCTCGAGGACGTGCGTGGCGGGCTCGGGCTGGAGAAGGGCATCCCCGAGGCGGAGGTGAAGGCCTACTACCAGGCCAACATCGACCGTTTCCTGTCGCCGGAGCGCGTCTCCCTCTGGAGGATCCTCGCCGACACCGAGCTCGACGCGAAGGCGATCCTGAGCGAGCTCGGGCCCACGCCGGACCCCAAGCGCTGGTCGGATCTCGCGCGCGAGCGCTCCGTCGACAAGTCTACGCACCTGCGCGGTGGCAACCTCGGCTTCATCCAGCCCGATGGCACGACGACCCAGGCCGGGGTGCGGGTCGATCCCGCGCTGCTCGCGGCCGCCAAGACGGTCGACGACGGCGCGCTCGTGCCCGAGCCCGTGCGCGAGGGCGGGCGCTGGGCGGTCGTGTGGAAGCGCCAGACGATGCGCGCGGTGGAGCGGCCGCTCGAGCTCGAGGAGCGGGCCATCCGCGGTGAGCTCACCGACGCGAAGATCCGCGAGGCGCTCACGGCCCTGGTCGAGAAGCTGCGCAAGGAGCTCGTCACCGAGAAGCACCCCGAGCTCGTCGACGCGCTCGCCATCACCACCGACGGCCAGATCGAGCGCGCGAGGCGTCCAGGCGTGCTGCCTCGCGCGAAGCGCCCGGCGCGCCCCGGCGTCACCGACTCTCCCTCCGGTCTGCGCTGAGCTGCGTGGCGGGCCGGCTGCGCCCTGCTGGCTGGCTGGCTGGCTGGCTGGCTGGCGGCGTGGGCTGCCCGGGCCGGCTGCGCCCTGCTCGCCCGCGGCGTCGGCTGGCTGGGTGCAAGCGCCCCGCTCAGTGGAGCGTCTCGTCGCCGCGCCTCAGCGGACGCTTCGTCTCGAGCACGTCGGCGCGACCTCCGAAGCGCAGGCCGAGCCCGAGGGCGATGACGGAGAGCGCGAGCGTCGCCCAGAGCCCGAGCCCCCAGTCGAAGCGCCGAGGTTCGAGCGCCGTGCTCGTCGGGACGAACGCGAGCCGGAGCACCACCGTGAGCAGGGCGAGCGCCGACAGCATGGCGACCGCGAGGCGCGCGCCCCGCATCTTGTGCACCGAGCGACGGGTGTAGACGAGCGGGATCATGACGAGCCAAGCGATGAGCGGCGCCCACATCCAGCCGAGGCGGAGCGAGGCGAGCTGGGGCCCGCTGAGGCTGCGCAGCTCGGGCGCAGTCTCGTGTACCCAGGGCAAGAAGAACGCGCCGATGCCGAGGCAGGCGACGACGAGCAGCGCCCCTCGGCCGCGCCCGAGGTAGCTCACCGGCAGGCGCTCTTCGTCGGGGTGGACCGCCTCCTCAGGCTCGGGATCGGCGTGCGCCGAGGGAGGCAGGTCTTCGAGCCGCTCCAGGGCGAGCCCGCAGGACGGGCAGCGCTTCGCTTCGCCGCGCCGGAACATCTCGCGACAGAAGGGGCAGGCGACCAGGCCGCTCATGCGCGCGAGCATACCGCGAAGCGCCGAGGGCGCCCGGCGCCGCTTCGACCTCGGCGCGGGCGTCGTGTACGCTCGGCGCGTGTCGTCGAAGCCAGCTCCCATCGACGCCGAGGCGGCTCGACGCTTCGTCGCACGGCACCCGGCGTGGTCGCTGCGCGATGGCGCGCTCCATCGGCGCCTACGCTTCTCGAGCTACGCCGACGGGCTCGGCTTCGCGGTGGCGCTGGGCCTGACCGCCGAGAGACGCGACCACCACCCGGAGCTCCACGTCGCCTGGGGATCCGTCGGCGTCGTTTGGTCGACGCACGACGTCGGTGGGCTCTCGGAGCTCGACCTCGAGCTCGCCCTCGAGACCGATCGCCTCGCCGCGCGTCACGGCGCCGAGGGCCCCTGAGCCGCGATGTCCGAGCCGCTCGCGCTCCCCGCTCCTTTGCTCGAGCTGCTCGGCGGCGACGCCTCGGCGCTGCCGCACCTCGAGGAGGCGCTGACACACCCGAGCTACGCCAACGAGCGGCGCACTTCCGGCCGGCGCGACTACCAGCGCCTCGAGTTCCTCGGCGACTCGGTGCTCGGTCTCGTCGCGAGCGAGGAGCTGATGCAGCGCTTTCCGGAGGCGCGCGAGGGTGAGCTCTCGCTCATGCGCGCGCGTGTCGTCAGCACCGAGGCGCTCGCCGTCGTCGCCACGAGCCTCGAGCTCGGCCCCGCGCTGCGGCTCGGGCGCGGCGCGGACCTCGCGGGTGAGAGGACCCAGGCGAGCGTGCTCGCCGACGCCATGGAGGCGCTCGTCGGAGCGCTCTACCTCGATCGCGGCTTCGGAGCGGCCGCGGTGCTCGCGCGCGCCATCGTCGAGCGCGGGCTCGAGCGAGGCGGCCCGCGCCCCTCGCGTGATCCCAAGAGCGAGCTGCAAGAGCGAGTGCAAGCGCTCGGCTCTCCCGCGCCGGTCTACGCCATCGTGCACAGCGAGGGGCCCGACCACGCGCGCGCCTTCCGCGTCGAGGTCACGGTCGCGGGGCGCTCACTCGCCACGGGCAGCGGCCGCTCGAAGAAGCGCGCCGAACAGGAGGCCGCGCGCGCCGCGCTCGAGGCCCTCGACCGCGCGGCGCTCGAGACCGTCGCGCGAGCCGAGCACGCCGCCGCGCGAGCGCCCGAGCCCGAGCCCGCTGCCGACCCGCCCTGAGCCGGGCGTGTCGCGCACCTGCGCCGTCGCCTCTCCCGTTGTAGGCTCCCGGCCGACGCATGCGCCTCTCGATCGCGTTCTTCGCTCTCCTCTCCGTGCTCATGCTCGCGGGCGAGCTCCACGCCGGCAGCTACCTCGATCGTGCGACCCTGCTCGTCGAGGGCGCGCGCCGCGACGTGGTCGCCGTGCGCGCCCGCATCGCCGACAAGGAGCTCTGCGCCCTCGTGCAGCGCGTCTCGGAGGCCAGGCTCGCCGCCGCCCAGAAGACCGAGGTCCCCAGCAAAGTCGCCAAGGCGCACCCGCACCTCCTGCTCATGTTGGCGGCCGTGGAGCGCGCCGCGGCCTCCGCGCTCGAGGGCAACTACAAGGCTTCGCTCGAGGCCATCGACGCCGCGCACCGCGAGGAGCTGCTCTTCCGAGCGGCGCTGAAGGAGCTCGGTCACCCGCTGCCCGCCTCGGCGAAGGCGCGCCCGAGCGCGCGCGCTCCGGGCCTCGCGTGGGGAGCGCGCTCACCGTGAGCGGGCCGAGGCTGCGCGCCGCGCCGATCTCGCCGCCCCTGCGCATCGTGCTCGTCGAGCCCGAGATCCCCCAGAACACGGGCAACATCGCCAGGCTCGCCGCCGCCACGCAGAGCTCGCTCCACCTGGTGGGCAAGCTCGGCTTCCGCATCGACGAGCACGCGGTGCGTCGCGCCGGGCTCGACTACTGGCACCTCGTCGACCTCCACGAGCACGACTCGCTCGCCGGCTTCCAGCTCGCGTACCCGACGGCGCGCCTGCGCCTCTACAGCGCCAAGGCGGAGAGCAGCTACCTCGAGGCCGACATCGCGCCGGGCGACGCGCTCGTCTTCGGCAAGGAGAGCGTCGGCCTCTCCGAGGAGCTCGTCACCGAGCACGCGGGCTCCGTCTTCGGCATCCCCACGCTCGGCGCGGTGCGCTCGCTCAACCTCGCCAACAGCGCGGCCATCATCACCTTCGATGCGCTGCGACGCATGGGCGCCTTCGAGCGTTGCTTTCTCGGCTGAAGACCTGGCCAGGCTTGCCGAACGGCGCTTGGGGCTGGGAGCGCAGCGCGAGGGCCAGATCCTCGGCGCGCGGCGCGTGGGCCACGGAACGAGGTCGTGGACGAGCGCGGGGCGGCGCGGTAACTCTGCGGCCGATGGCCACGATCTTCAGCGGCATGCAGCCCACGGGCGAGATCCACCTCGGCAACTACCTGGGCGCGCTGCGCCAGTGGGTCGAGCTCTCGAAGAAGCCCGAGCACGACGGCGTCTTCTGCGTGGTCGACGCGCACGCCTTCACGGTCGAGTACGAGCCGAAGGAGTTCCCGAGCCGGGTCTTCGAGACGGCGCTCGTCTACATGGCGGCCGGACTCGACGAGCGCGCCACGGTGGTCGTGCAGTCCGACGTGCCCGAGCACATGGAGCTCGCTTGGTACCTCTCCTGCGTCGCGCCGATGGGGGAGCTCGGGCGCATGACGCAGTTCAAGGAGAAGAGCGAGCAGCACAAGACGAGCGTCAACGCCGGCCTCTACACCTACCCGATCCTCATGGCCGCCGACATCCTGCTCTACAAGGCCACGCTGGTGCCCGTCGGCCACGATCAGTTGCAACACCTCGAATTCGCGCGCGACACCGCGCGGCACTTCAACCACCGCTTCAAGACCGAGCTCTTCCCCGAGCCCAAGCCGCACCCGCTCACCTTGCGCATCCGAGGCACCGACGGCGGCGAGAAGATGAGCAAGAGCCGCGGCAACGCGATCCCGGTGCTCGCGACGAGCGAGCAGCTCTGGAAGAAGCTCAAGGGCGCCTTCACCGATCCGGAGCGCGTCACGCGCGAGCTGCCGGGGCGCCCCGAGATCTGCAACATCTTCACGATGCACGGCGCCGTCACGCCGCCCGAGCAGGTGGCGCAGATCGACCGGGACTGCCGGAGCGCCTCCATCGGCTGCGGCGACTGCAAGAAGCTGCTCCAGGCCTCGCTCGACGTCGAGCTCGGCCCGATCCGTGAGCGCGCGGCCGAGCTGCGGGCCAAGCCCGACGTCGTCACCGAGCGCCTCGTCGAGGGCGCGCGCCGCTGCCGAGCCCGCGCGCAGGAGACGATGCGCGAAGTGAAGGAGGTCGCGGGCGTTCGAGGCGCGCTGAGCCGCTGATGGCCGACCGGGCGAGCTTCGCGCCGGCGAGGAACGCACTCTACGCGTGCGCGTTCGCTGCCGCGCTCGGCTGCTCGAGCCCGCCGCCCGACGCGACCGCCGACGGCGCCGTGCGCGAGCTGCTCGAGCGGCTGCGCCGCCTCGAGGGCAACCCGGCCGATGCCCGCGCAGCCTACGAGCTGCTCTCGAGCGAGACGAAGGAGAACCTCGTCGCGCGGGCCAAGCGCTACAGCGCGGCGAGCGGCCGCCACATCGCGCCCGAGCTCATGCTCGCGCCCGCGAGCTTCGTGCAGCGCTTCGAGCCCCGGGAGCTCGAGGTGCGCGTGCAAGGGCGCTACGCCGTCGTGACGGCGCTCGGGCCCTCGCCCTCGCACCGCGCGGAGATCCCCTGCGTCTACGAGGACGGCGCCTGGCGCGTGCGCATCGAGCTGCCTCCGCTGCCGCCGGTCGAGGTGCGCTCGCGCGACGAGGACATCCAGCGGCGCTGAGGTCGTGTACACGACGGCCGAACCCGTGTTCCGGGCCGGGGCCTCGAGCCCGGGCTCCCTCGGCCGCTCAGCTCGCCTGCGCTGGGTCACCGTGCTCGTCGTGCGGCTCCGTGCCCGTGGGCTGCGACTCCCCGGAGCGGTCGAGCGCGAGCTTGAACAGCACCGGGCCGATGATCTCGTTGATGGCGATCGCGGCGATGGCGAGCGCCCGGAAGGGCTCCCCCAAGGCGGGGAAGGTCCGCACCAGCAAGGTGGCGAGCCCCAGGCTCAGACCAGCCTGGGAGATCATCGACGACCAGCCCCAGCGGCGGATGACGGGCTCGTCCTTCGCGAGCGCGCTCGTCAGCTTGGCCGCGCCGAAGGTGGTCGCGAAGCGCAGCGCGCAGAGCGAGAGCGCGACGGGCCACAGCTTGGCGAGCGTCACGAGGTCGAGCTTCGCCCCGGCGAGCGCGAAGAAGACGACGAAGACCACGCTGCCCGCGCTCTCGATGCCGTGCAGGAGCTTCTCGCCCTGCGAGCTGAAGTTCGAGACGACGAAGCCCGCGACGAGGAAAGCGAGCAGGGCATCGAACTGGATGTAGCGGAGCAGCTCCGAGAGGCCGACGCCGAGCGCGATGAGCACGAGCAGCAGGTTGCCGCCGATGAGCCTCAGGTAGGCCGAGAGCACGAGGCCGAGCGTGACGCCCAGCGCGGCGCTGCCGATGAGCTCGTGGCCGAGCACACCGAGGTCGGCGAGCGACATCTCCGCGCCCGGCTCGAGCAGTGGGCGCACGAGCGCGACGGCGATCGCCGAGAGCAGGATCACCACCACGTCGGACGACATGACGAAGGCGAGCGAGTAGGTGGCGAGCGGCCCCTTGGCCCGCGTCTGCGAGAGGATGCCGAGCAAGGCCGCGGGGCTGCGCGTGATCGCGACGACCGCCCAGAGCAAGGCGACGGCGAAGAGCGGGCCGAGCTCGTGCTCGCCGAAGGGCGTGTAGCGAGCGATCGCCATGAAGCCCAGCGTGCTCGTCACCAGGCCCAGGGCCGCCTGCAAGCCGTTCGCCCAGGCGATCGAGCGCCAGACCTGCTTCAAGGTCTCGAGCTTGAGCTCGAGCCCACCGGCGAGCGCGATCAGCGCGAGCGCGAGCGCGTTGGCCGGCGCCACGCGCTCGAGCGTGGGTTTGTCGATGAGCTGCAAGACGTAGGGGCCGGAGACGACGCCGGCGAGGATGAAGCCCGTGAGCTGCGGCAGGCCGGCGAGCTCGATGAGCTCGCTCGTGAGCGTGCCGGCGAGCAGTAGAAATCCGAGCGCCGCGAGCGGACCCACGACCGAGCCCTCGGGCGCGACCCTCGTCGCGAGCAAGAGCACGCCGAAGACGACCGTGAGCGCCGCCGCCTGGATGATGCGTGCGCTCCTGGACTTGCGCGGCGAGGCCGCGCTCACGTGCGCCCCTCCGGATCGCTGCGCCGGGGATCCGGGGTCGAAGCGAGCGATGCGCGCGTGCCCGGCCTGCGTTTGGGTCGGAGCGCCGGGGCGAGCCTGCGCACCGGCATGACCGAATCCGCCGCGCGCACCTCTCCTGCGAAGGCGAGCGCGCGCCGGAGCATCGCTGGCCCCACGAGCTCGCCGACGACCGCGTTGATGGTGGCGATGGCGAGCACGACGTCGCCGATGGGGCCTCGCACCTGGAGCGCGAAGGTGAGGCCCGCCGTGATCGTGAGCACACCCGCCGGCAGGAGCCCGAGGCCTAGCGAGGGCCCGACGAGCGCCGGTGCGCCGGTCGCTCGCACGAAGAGCGCGCCCGCGGCGATCTTCACGAACAGGCGCGCGAGCAGGGCGGCGGCGGTGAGCGCGAAGAGCGGGTCGGCACCCGGGTAGACGGCCGAGGCGCCCGCGAGCACGAGGGCCGGCAGCATGACGGCGCGCTCGGTGCCCGCGAGCATGTCGTGCAGCGCGAGGCGCTCCCGGGAGAGCGCGGAGGTCACGATGCCCATGATGAACATCGTCGACACCGCCGAGAGCCCGAGGCGGATCGACGCGCCCATGCCGAGCAGGCTCGTGCCGAGCACGATGCCCCAGCGCTGGCTGAGCCTCGGCTCGATGTCGACCAGCGCCGCGCAGGTGCCGCCCATGACCGCCCCCACGCCGAGGTTCGCGAGCACGCGGGCGATCCCGGGCCAGCCCTCCGGGCCTTCGGCGTGGGGCACCAGCGCGAAGATCACCGCGAGCAGCACCAAGGGCACCGCGTCGTCGGCCTCGCAGACGTCTGCCACGAGTCGCACGAGCGGGCCCTCGGCCTCGTAGCGCTGCGCGACCCAGCGCACGGCGTGGCGGATCAAGGAGGTGACGTCGGTCAGCCCGAGCTTCTCCTTGATGTGGCTGCGGTGCACGTCGACGGTCTTGGTGCTGAGGTGCAGCTGCGCGGCGATGTCCCGGGTGCTCTTGCCCTGGCCGATGAGCTGGAAGATTTCGAACTCGCGATCGGTGAGCTTCTGGAT